>JAACFM010000117.1 GCA_009937445.1 Gammaproteobacteria bacterium
GGTCGCACCGAAGCCGGCATGTCCGCTGATCCTGCCGATACCAGTGGCACCTACGTGGAGCAGGTTGATATTGTCGACGGCCGGGTTGACGTCACCATGGGCAATCGGGTGCACGCTGAAATTTCGACCAAGGTCATTTCTTTTACGCCGTACATGACCGGAACTGGAAGCGGGACCGTCATCTGGCGCTGCGGGGCTGCACCGGCACCGGCAGGAGCAGAGCTTCTAAAGGGCGTCAGTATCACAACTGCTTATAAAGAGACCACTGTTCCAGCACGATATTTACCGGCCACCTGCCGGGACTAGCCGCCTAATCTCTCCGAAAAACCCCGAATTGGGGCGTTTTACTTAATCAATTTCCGTAACTGTGAACAGCAACACAAAATCCAGTTGAATCGGCAACTTGGATCAGTAAGACTGTAACGCTCTATTACACGCGACAACACTGAACCCTATGGCGGCAACCGCTTCACAAACCAATCTTGCAGGCTTGCCCAGGCGCATGGTCCAGGACGGTATTGTTTCTGAAGAACAACTTCAGGAAGCAACCGACAGCGCCAAGAAAGCCAAGATGTCGCTGATAGCCTACCTCGTCAACGAGGATCTGGCTGATGCACGGGCCATTGCCGTCGCTGCTTCACATGAATTCGGCGTACCTTTGCTTGACCTCGATGCCATTGAGATCGATCTCGACGTTGTCCGAGCGGTCGATCAGAAACTCATCAACAAGCATCGGGTCCTGCCGCTGGTCCGACGCGGTCAGCGCATATTCCTCGGAATATCGGATCCGACCGATCTGCAGGCCATCGACGACATCAAATTCGCGACCAGCCTGCGAATCGATCCGGTCGTTGTCGAGCAAGACAAGCTTGAGGAGCGAATAAGCAGGGCGATTGAAGCCGTCGATACCAGCATGGGAGGACTCGAAGACGATGACTTCGATCTCGAGAATCTCGATGTAGACGGAGGTGCCCAGGAACAGGAAGAAGATCACCGTGACGAAGTGGAAGATGCACCGGTTGTGCGGTTCGTCAACAAGGTGCTCCTTGATGCGATCAAACGCGGCGCGTCTGACGTTCATTTTGAACCTTATGAAAAGATCTTCCGCGTACGCACGCGCCTTGACGGTGTTTTGTCCGAGGTCGCGACTCCACCCGTAATGCTGGCTAACAAGGTCTGCGCCCGTCTTAAAGTGATGTCCCGCATGGATATCGCCGAGCGTCGTGTGCCTCAGGATGGCCGCATCAAAATGCGCCTCTCCAAGAATCGAGCGATCGATTTTCGTGTTAACACCTGCCCAACCTTGTTTGGGGAAAAGATCGTATTGCGTATTCTGGACCCGTCAAGCGCCAAGCTCGGTATTGAGATGCTCGGCTATGAGGATCATCAGCGCCTGATGTATGAAAAGCATCTGGCGAAGCCGTACGGAATGATCCTCGTCACCGGACCCACCGGTTCCGGTAAAACGGTATCGCTGTACACCGGCCTCAACATCCTGAATACAGAAGATCGCAACATCTCGACGGCGGAAGACCCGGCCGAAATAAACTTGCCAGGCATCAATCAGGTCAACGTGAATCCAAAAGTTGGACTGACGTTCGCGTCGGCGCTTAAAGCGTTCCTGAGACAGGATCCAGACGTGATCATGGTTGGTGAGATTCGAGACCTTGAGACAGCCGAGATCGCAATTAAGGCTGCACAGACCGGTCACCTGGTGCTCTCGACATTGCATACCAATGATGCGCCGAAAACGCTGACCCGATTGGTTGATATGGGCGTAAAACCCTACGCTATTGCGACGTCGGTCAGCTTGATTATCGCCCAACGGCTCGCTCGTCGACTGTGTGACAATTGTAAGGAAATAAAGGACATTCCGCGTGAAGCCCTTGAGAAAGAAGGCTTTTCAGCTGAAGAACTTGACGCGGGTATAACGATCTTTGGGCCGAAAGGCTGCAAGTCGTGTAACGGCGGCTACAAAGGCCGACTCGGCATTTTCCAGGTGATGGAAGTGTCAGAAACGATGGGGCGCATAATAATGGAAGGCGGGAACGCGATACAGATCGCAGATCAGGCCTCCCAAGAGGGTGTCATCGATTTACGGCAAGCCGGATTGAACAAAGTCAAGGACGGGGTTACCAGCCTTGAAGAGGTCAATCGGGTTACTATTGAGTAGGTTTTCACCGGGAAACCTGGGCTAACGGACGAGAAAGATGGCGAATACAGCAGTAGCAACCAGCACGCCTTTTGTGTGGGAAGGAACCGACAGAAACGGCAAGAAGATCAAGGGCAAGACCCTCGCGAATGATGAAGCGACGGTCCGCGCCGACTTACGTCGTCAGGGTGTGGTACCGACGCGTATCAAGAAACAGAGCAAAGGCCTGTTTTCGGGCGGTGGCAAAATCATCTCTGCCGATATTTCGATTTTCAGTCGTCAACTCGCGACCATGCTGGCGGCCGGTATTCCGCTGGTTCAGGCGTTCGAAATCGTCGGTAACGGCCATGAGAACGCAGCGATGCAGAAACTCATTCTCTCAATCAAGGCGGACGTAGAGGGTGGTAGCTCGCTGGCCGAAGCACTTTCCAAGCAACCGCTTTATTTTGATGACCTTTTTGTGAACCTTGTTGAGGCAGGCGAGCAGGCCGGTGCACTTGAGTCATTGCTCGATAAAATTGCAACGTACAAAGAAAAGACCGAAGCGATCAAAAAGAAGATCAAGAAGGCGCTTACCTATCCGGCCGCCGTCTTGGCCGTCGCCTTTGTTGTAACGACAATTCTGCTGATTTTTGTTATTCCGTCCTTTGAGGAATTGTTCCAGGGGTTCGGTGCCGACTTGCCGACCTTCACTCGAATGGTCATCGACTTATCGGCCTTCGTCAGGACGAAGGGCTTCTATATCGTCGTGATAATTGCTGCAGCGGTCTCTACGTTCTTATACTTCCAGAAACGCTCGCGTCCGTTCAGACACTTCCTGGACCGCATGATGCTGAAGTCCCCGATTATCGGGCCCATTCTGCAGAAAGCATCTATCGCAAGATACGCACGCACGCTGTCCACAATGTTCGCGGCCGGCGTGCCATTGGTTGAAGCGCTGGAATCCGTTGCTGGCGCGACCGGTAATATCGTTTATGAGACCGGCGTTATGCAGATGCGCGACGAAGTCGCGACCGGTCAGAGATTACAACAGGCCATGGAAAATACGGATCTGTTTCCGAATATGGTTATCCAGATGATCGCCGTTGGTGAAGAGTCGGGCTCGCTGGACGAAATGTCCAGTAAGGTCGCGGACTTCTACGAAGCAGACGTTGACGATGCGGTCGACAATCTCTCAAGTCTGCTGGAGCCGATGATCATGGCCATTCTCGGTGTACTGGTTGGTGGCCTGGTTGTCGCTATGTACCTGCCGATCTTCAAACTGGGCGCGGTTGTTTAACCGCGACGACGCTATTTGCAAAGTCACGGCGTTCGGAGGACACTCCGGACGCCTTTTTTGTGAGCACATCACTCATTTGACGGAGACCCCGAATGCTTGAACTGATGAGCGAGTCAGCCACTGTATTCATCGTTGTCGTTTTCGCCTTTACCCTCTTGATCGGCAGCTTCCTCAATGTCGTCATTCACCGCCTGCCCATCATGATGGAGCGGGAGTGGCGCGAACAAGCAGACGAAATAACGAAGACGCCTTCCGAGCACGAAATACCAGAAGGCCGCTTTGATCTGGTTGCACCCCGTTCCAGATGTCCATCCTGTGGCGCGTTAATTACAGCCTGGCAAAATATTCCTGTTATCAGCTATCTGTTTCTCAAGGGCCGCTGCGCCGAATGCAAAGCATCGATCTCAGTACGCTATCCGTTAGTTGAGTTAATGACGGCGTTTCTGGCAGCAACGGTCGCGTGGCATTTCGGCGCGGGCTGGGAAGCTCTGATGGCAATCGCTTTGACCATTGCGCTGGTCGCCATTGCGATGATTGACGCCGACACGCAGCTGATTCCGGACGCGATCGTGCTACCGCTAATGTGGGTTGGGCTTGCCATGAGCCTGTTTCATTCGATGATGCCCGGTGCGCAAACACTGTTTATTCGCCCGTCAGACGCAATCATAGGTGCCATGGCGGGTTATCTCACGCTATGGAGTATCTACTGGTTATTCAAGCTGGTGACCGGCAAAGACGGCATGGGTTACGGCGACTTCAAGCTGCTGGCCGCGCTGGGTGCATGGCTGGGCTGGCAGCACCTGCATATTGTTATCCTGATGTCGGCTATCGTTGGTGCCGTTGTCGGACTGTCGTTGTTGGCATTCCGCAATCACGAACGGAGCACCCCAATACCCTTCGGGCCGTACCTGGCCGCCGCCGGCTGGATCACAATGCTCTGGGGTCATGATATCTGGAATCTTTACCTGGATAGGTTTGTTTGAGTGAGCACCACTAACCAGATTTGCCCGCTACGCATTGGTCTGACAGGCGGAATCGCAAGCGGCAAGACAACCGTTGCGAACATGTTCGCCGATCTCGACGTACCCGTCATTGATACGGACATCATCGCTCGGCAGGTCGTCCAACCGGGTGAGCCCGCACTGGAAGAAATTCGGGAGTGCTTCGGTGACACGGTGATCGACGAGTCGGGAAGCCTTGACCGCCGCGCAATGCGCAAGTTGATATTTTCGGATGATAATCTTCGGCTCCAGCTCGAGGGCATCCTGCATCCAACCATCGGTGCTGAAACCCGCTTGCAGTCGAATACTGCAAATGGACCCTACCAGCTAATCGTCGTTCCCCTTCTGGTGGGTTCGCCGCTGCTGCAGTTTGTGGATCGGGTACTGGTCATTGACTGCGACGAAGAAACACAGATTCAGAGACTTCTGGCTCGCGATGCCGAAACCCGGTCTCAAGCACACAAAATCTTGTCGGCACAGGCGCGTCGCGACGATCGCTTGGCCATTGCAGATGATGTCATTAGCAATGATCAGGGGCTGACTGAGACAAGGGAACAAGTCGCGCTATTGGATCAAAAGTACCGCAAGCTCGCAGGTCACTGCTCAGCCTGATCTTTTGCAAGCTCGGCGTCTCTGTCTGCTTGCACAGTCGCGCGAAATTCCCTGATATCACTTTCTCTGATGCGCTCCATCAACCGCGGATCCAGCGTCGTCGAGCGCAGCTGTGAAAGCGCTAAATCGGACAGATGCAGCGCTTCATTATGAAATTCATTGGTCGCCATGACGGCCGCCATCATCATCGCGTGGCCGGCACCCGGCCGGGCGCGCAGCGACGCTTCGAAGGCTGCCACGGCTTGCGATGGCCGGTCGGCGAAAGCATCAATAAACCCGATGAAATATTGAATTTGGGAATACCGCAACGATTGCGGATTCGCGTTCTCGGGAACCCGCAACATGTCCTTGAACATTGCCTGCACCGCATCCAGCGAAACGCCCGGACACTTGGCCGCCACAACGGACGACGTCAGAGTTGTATATATTGAAATCGATCGCGGGTCGTACGGTGTATTGGAGATAACTTGCGCCGCTGTCTTCAGCTCATCATCGTCGAGAACACCGAGGCCGCACAGAATATTCGTCTGTGCGAGGTATAAGAATGCGCTCTGCGGATTATTTTCAATCGCGCGCGCAACCACGCTCAACGATTCATCGTATCGCTGAGCGTTGTACAGGTCAGTAGCATACTGTCCCTGAGCTCGAGCTGACATTGGTGCTTTCCGAGCCGCCACCTCAATCATGCTCGAGTAGTCAGACCACACAGTCGCCGAGTAGCGCGTAAACCCTGCAAGCACCAGCATTGCAAAAACAGCCGTCACCATGAACAACTTGGCCCCTACTCGCTTTCGTAAGGTTGTTACCAGCGGTACAAAAAGAAATGCAACCGGCAGGTAATTACGGTGCTCAAAGTAAAGCTCCAGATTCATGACCGTCGATTCGAGAATATGGCTCGCGTAGAAAAACAGGGCGGCTAGCGCAAACAGCGGCCACTTATGACGATTCATTATCGCTACCGAGACCACAGCTACATGCAACACCATGCTTAGAGCTGTAGTAAACGGTGAGAAGAATCCTGTGGACTTGGCAAAATGGTCCTGAAAAATACCGGAAGTATAGAGTTTTGGCACGAACCAGTTTTGCAGATAGTCGAACAGGATTCGCGGCTGTGTGAGAACGCGTTCGTAGATACTAAAATCTCGCGGCGGTGAGATATCAAAGAAATTGTGAGTGAGCGCGGTCCGGGCCAGATACAGAAAAATAATAATCGATGGAGCTACGACGAACGCCCAAGCCCAATAGCGATTGAGTGCCACATTTGCATTTTTCTGCGTCGAAAACACTGTTAGCTCGACAACTCCAATAAGAAGGGGCAACAGAATTCCATTTTCTTTTGACAGTACCGCGAGAAGTGTAAACAGGCCCATCGAAAGACTCATGATCAGATAGGCTTTAGATGCATCGCTGGCAATTTTCGAGCGGCCATACAGGTGACCTATCAGTCCCGCAAAAATAAAAAGCGTCGACAATTGCGCCATGCGCTGCACCGCATACAACGTTGTTGAAACAAGAAACGGATGCAGCAACCAGATTCCCGCTGCAACCAGGGCGATCCAACGTGCGTTCTGTGTGTCGTACTTCAGGACACTCAGAATTTTGCCGATCAGGATGCCCAGCAAGACGCCACTCACAATGTGAATGATCAGATTGGTCCGCTTGAAAGCCCACGGATCTGCAGGCCAGTTGTTTGCATCAATCAGAAACGTCAGCAGCGATAGCGGACGGCCTGTCGGCCCTGCATGACCTCCGAAAACGAACGCTTTGAAGGTCATCCAGTCGACGACACCGCCAAGATCGCCCAAGGGAGCGATCGAGCCAAAATCATCAAGCAGGAATGGGCCATCAAGACCAGGGAGGTAGGCAAGAATCGTCACCAGGCAGAGAATCAGCCACCCGGCAATCAGGGCTGATTTCATCAGGCTGTCCCTATTTCTTTCGGCGGCAAGGTCCATCTGCATCCATTTTTTCCTCATCTTTCGGTGCTGGCATTCTATCTTGTGTGCTCTGTCCAGTTCACTCAAATAGCTCACCTATTTGCCAGCCGCGACCGGGTGGCGCAAAATAGCGGCATGGTTAAACCCGCTGGAAAAATCGCTGCACAGCCCGCGCCGGGCATTGCCCACTATGAGCAGCCCCTGTCAGAGCGTATGCGGACGTTCCTCCGGCTTGAGTTCCTCTATCACCCGATGCTCCACAACAGCGACAGAGACGACGACTGGGCCACTCGGGCCACGATTTCGACGCTTCTTGAGATTCTCGTGATTTTGTCCCGCGGTGACGTCCGCAGCGAAGCCCTCAACGAGCTGGACCACCAGATTGACACTCTCAAACGCTTTCAAAGCCATACTGGCGTTGACGGTGGGCGTCTGGACAAGTTGATCCGGAACCTTGGAAGAAGTCGGGGCGAGATATCCCGTATTGGTACCGGGTTTCTGCAGCCCCTCAAAGACAGCGAGTTTTTGAACGCGATCAAACATCGCAGCGCGATCCCGGGCGGAACCTGTGAATTCGACCTGCCCGTATACAGCCATTGGCTACGCCAGCCGATCGGCCGCCGGCAAGAAGACATGGCAACGTGGATCCAATGCGTCCGGCCGCTTTGTGACGGCGTCAGTGAACTACTTTGGCTGATTCGCGAAAGCGCGCAACCTCAGGAAAAAAAGGCCGTCAAAGGCATGTATCAGCACAACATGCAAAAGGACGGAAACTGCCGAATCCTCCGCGTCAGCCTGGCTGAAGGATCGCCATTGTTTCCCGAGATCAGTGGCAGTCAGCACCGCTTTACAGTGCGATTTCTGGAATGGTCAACCGTTGAGAGTCGCGCGGTGCAAACCGGTCAGGACGTGCCGTTCAAACTCTCGGTCTGCTAGTTGGAGCGGCCAGAAACCTAATGCCGTTGTCGCAGCGCCTGAACCACCGGCTTGTCAGCAGGCAATAATTCACGCGCGTCCAGCGACTCCGCTTGCACCCAGCGCAGCCCCTGTCCTTCCCGACCAACCGGATCGCTGTTCCATTCACTGACGATAAAGAACTCGATAGTCACCAATCGATCATCGTA
>JAACFM010000032.1 GCA_009937445.1 Gammaproteobacteria bacterium
ACCACGATCACCGGGCGCTCGCTCGATACAAAGCGTGGATCATGTCCATACTCGAGCATCAGTGCCTTCGATTCATCCTCAAGCGAAACGGCTTTGTGTAGCATCGGATCAAATACCCGCACTACTGTGTGGCCGACAAGAATCGCGTATGGGATGAGCGTCAGGTCAGTGAATAAATGTGCGAGGCGCTGCGAGATAAAAGTCTTGCCGGTACCGGCAGGCCCGTAAATAAATATGGAACGCCCCGAGTTCATCGACTGCCCGAGCTGATCCAGCAACTCTTCCTTGATGACGATTCCATCGAAGAGCTTGTCGACGTCATGTCGGGTAACGGCACGTTCGTGAACCGTCTTGGCGCGAACCACACGCGCATAGTCGGCAAGCGGCACAGGTGCCGGGCCGACATAGCCGCTGCGCATCGATACTTCCAGCGCCACATTGCGTCCCCGGTCTGTGAGTGCGTACCGCAGTCCGGCGTTGTGTTCGGATTGCGCGCGGATCTCTACCAATCCTTCACGCTTCATGAATCCCAGAACTTTCTCCAGGATAGGCCCTGCCAGTGCCATACGTTGCACCAGTTCGGCGAGCGTAAGAACGCCACCAGAGTGCATGTGTTTGGCGAGCAGATCGGATACAAAGGCTTCGCTGAGCCCCGTCTCTTCCAGTACGCGGGGCCGCGGCGCAAGTTGGGTTAGCGATTCCACCTCGCTCAGGATGTTGGTTTCTTCATCAACGCGAAGCGTTGCAATATTGTTATCCGTGGACATCACGCGGATGCTCCTCCATGCAAGGTCAGCAAAATCATGGGCGCTGTTTTGAGCGAAATCAGGACACCGACACCGATCGCCAGGGCGTATGGAATAGCTGAGGAAGTAGTAAGTTGTTTTTCGTCGCTGGAACTAAACTGCCAGGACAACCAGACGACGCCAATGACACCGCCGACAAGCAATGAGGCGACGGACGCTGCGGCAACTTGCAGCGGGCCGAGAAAGGCGCCGCACATTGCCATGAGCTTGACATCACCGGCACCTAACGCACCTAAAGCATAAAAAGGCAGAAGACAGAGAAGACCGACCAGTGCACCGGAAGCGGCGATCGTAAGACCACCGATTCCGGCGAACCAGGCGTGTCCGGCCAAGCCCAGCAACAGACCGGTGACCACCAATTGATTGGGAATTCGACGTTCCCGGATATCACTCAGAAGAGCGACTGCGAGCAACACCAGCAATATGGTGATCAACAACTGATTGGAAAGTGGGCTAAACATCTAACTCTGTCTCCTGCTTTGATCCCATCGATAACATGGGGCATAGCGAGTAAATTGGCGCGACCGCGCCAATTACGGTGGCTATGCGACAGACACGCCGGTGAGAGCACCCACGATTAAGTTGATGACTCGCGCGACTTGATCACCGAGCAAACCGAACGCAATGATCACTGCTGCACCCACCAGACCACCAGCAATTGCGTACTCAACGGTAGTCAGACCATCTTCATTTTTTACGAACTTCATTACATGCTGTTTCATTTCGAACTCCTTAATTTGGACAAAATGTCCTTTCAATGTTTTCTGCATGCTTAGTGCGATTGCAGATGATTTTGCTTCCGGGTTTGATGAATAGTGAAAGCATGGTTGAATTTATACGAGGAACCGTTGTGTGTTCGTTAGGACTCTTTTGCACCATAGTTGGGTTTTTTTGCAAACAGCGGTATGGGTGCGTTTTTTTGTGAACCAGTTCACCTTTTCAGAGTTTCGAAAGTGAACCGTGGCTGAAATGAAAGCCTGAAAGGTATAGTTCTGACAACGGAAATAGCCGCTTGCATTGATATAAACACTGCACGGCAACAGCTTGGGAATTTGAGAACTACTTCCTGTCCCTGTGCGGATGCTTCTGGAAGCATGACGTCTTGAAAAGATTTCACAGGTCAGCGGCCCATGCACTCGCAGCCAATAGCACAAGTAATGTGGATTGATCAGACTGTTTCGGTGAAACAGTCTGAGTTACCTGCGTTATTCGGAAAATACTTTGAGGTCACGAGACCACACGCCGGCAGCTCGTTGCATTTCGAGATCAAACGTCAGGCCCCGAGCCTGCTGCTGTTTGATTTCGATTACCCTGAGCGTCCTGGCCTGAAGTTGATGGAACTTACGAAACGGACGTTCCCCAGTATCCCGATCTTGATGACGACAGTGCAGCATTCAGAGTCGCTGGCAGTATGGGCGTTTCGTTCACGCGTCTGGGACTATCTCGTCAAACCCGTTTCAGAGCGCGAACTCAATAGAGCGCTCTTGGCGCTGCGCGAAATGATCAAGAACATAAACGGGCCGGAAAGGCATCGGTCTATATGCGGCAATAAGTCGCCGCTTCCCGAGGAGAACAATGTTGCGCCGCGTTCCACAACGCCAGCAGAGTTGATGCCCGCACTGGCCTACATAGAGCAGCACTTCCGTGAAAAGGTAACCAGCGCGAAGGTTGCGGAGTCCTGCCATATGGATTCATTCCGATTCAGCAGATCTTTCAAGTCCGCCTTTGGTATCACCTTTAGAGAATACCTGCTGCGCGTTCGCATCAAAGAAGCGTGCCGCCTGCTTGAAAAGCCCGACATAGCGGTCACCGAAGTCGCCTATCTCTCGGGTTTTAATGATCCCTCTTACTTTTCCAAGACATTCAAGCGCTATGCTGGAGTCTGTCCGTCAGAGTATGCGTCTACTGATGATCATCGCAGATTACTTGGCGACGAACGCCTTGCGTTGATTTTGTAGCGGCTCTTGCATCGACAGCCAGTGTTACTGGCGGTCGGTCATTTCTTTCTGTCGCATCGGCATGCTATCGATCAGGGAATAAATCTCTGTCATCGAAGTCGCTGTTGGGTTTGATAACTTGACCAAGCCGTCTTTGCCGATCAGCCTGAGGGCGAAGGATCCGGAGCGAATACCCAAAGCCTCGCGTGCCGCGGCAGCTTCCGCGGTCGTCAGTACTCGATCACCGGCCGTCGAAACCCCATTGTCCAGCAGGGTCACCAGTACCATGTCGTGGTCTGCGAATGCTTCAGGTGCCAACGCCACTTCGTTGTGCTGTTCTCTCAGGTTTTTTTCATCTTCGTGCGGAGCGCTGACGACGAGTACGCGTTTCTTCCATTGGTACTGCATGAGCGTAAAAGCTGTTTCCGCCGAATAGGCTGTCACGCTGGCCAGGCGCAATTTAAAAGGACCGTCCTGCTTGTCGTAGATCATCAAGCCCATGCCAGTGATCTGTCCAGCATCGAGCGCGGGCCCATCCAGCTGATACCCCCGGTGCCTGGGAATGAAGCTGGCGAAGGGAATGGTGACTGTGCTCCAACCGCCATCGCGAGTGTCGAAATCAGCCCAGTAACTGACCTGCTCGCCACGCCAGCGCGCGGTGCTTGTCAGTCGCCATGTGTAGCGACGCCCATCGCCTTGCACGTGTAATTTGATTCCAGCGTGCTTCGACAAATCCAGCTGCATGGGTTTCGTGCGGATAGAGCTGAAGCCTCCACCGTTCGTGTTCGTGTCGCCAGTGAAGTGGAGCTCCCCTTCTGCTTCTGCAAAACCGCCCTCGCTTCGTCCTCCCATAACGTTGTCGTTCAACACATACCAACCCAGGTCGGGACTGTTGGACGTGAAGTCCGTGATTATATGCTCTCCGTCGGGGTGCGAGTCGGAAGCATCGGGTGCCGGGCCAGAAGTCATCAGCAGTAATCCAAGGAACAGAGCGAAAGAGGGCAGGTACATGCGCTCACACTAACGTTAATGTCATTGGAGAACAAAGCGCTTGGGCAGAAGGGATACATCTTGTTACACAGCAGCACCGCTGTCAGGGTGAAACGGGTCGATACATTTGCATACAAAAAAGAGACCTCTTCGTTGACATTCGTTGCTAGCATCTGGTCTCAAGGTTAACTACCCGCTAAGGAGCAAACAATATTTCTCTGCTGTCGACTTTCCATTCGAATTCCGCTGTTGGCATAGTCGGTGCCAGCGGTGGTGTCGGACGCGCGCTCGTTGAGTTGTTAACGTCGGACGCAGGCGTCAACGAAATTCATGCGTTCTCGCGCTCGCCGGTTGACTGGCAGCACAAGAAAGTCCGTGGCCACTTTCTCGACTTGACCGACGAAACATCGATCGACAAGGCGGCTACCGAAGCGACTGCAACGTCACCGCTTGATCTTGTCATTGTGGCCAGCGGTATTCTGCACCGCGACGGCGAGCTGCTGCCCGAAAAGACGCTGCGCGATCTCAGCTCGAAGGCGCTGACCGAAGTGTTCGCTGTGAATACGATTGGCCCGGCGTTGATCGCGAAGCACTTCCTGCCGAAGCTGCGTGGTCATCACAAGACGGTGTTCGCAGCACTCTCCGCTCGGGTAGGCAGTATCGGTGATAATCGCCTTGGTGGCTGGCCGTCCTATCGCATGTCAAAGGCCGCGTTGAATATGCTGATACGTACGGTGTCGATTGAGCAGGCGCGACGTCTACCCGAAGCCATCGTTGTTACCTTGCATCCGGGTACGGTAGATACCGCCTTATCCAAGCCTTTTTCGAAACGAGTCGCTGCGCCAAAACTATTTTCACCGACATTCGCTGCCACGCAACTTTTGCGGGTCATTAACGGGCTTGAACAAAAAGACACGGGCGGCTTCTATGCCTATGACGGTTCACCGATAGTTTATTGACGCAGCATGGTTGGCGCATCTACAGACGCTCAATCACCGTCGTAATGCCCTGTCCCAATCCGATACACATCGTGGCCACGCCTAACGTACCTTCGTTTTGTCGCATGACGTTCAGCAAGGTACCGGTAATGCGAGCGCCGGAGCAGCCGAACGGATGCCCAAGCGCAATGGCACCGCCATTCAGGTTGACCTTCTCGTCCATAACCTCCAGCAGACCCAGGTCTTTCAGCACCGGCAATGCCTGTGCTGCAAAAGCCTCGTTCAGTTCGACATGGTCTATGTCGGACATGCTCAGTCCGGCACGCTTCAGCGCCTTGTGGGTCGAGGGAACCGGCCCGTAGCCCATGATGGATGGGTCGACGCCGGCGACGGCCATCGCGCGAATCCGGGCCAGAGGTTTCACGCCCAACGCCTGTGCACGTTCGGCCGCCATCAGGATCATGCATGACGCGCCGTCTGTTACCTGCGAGGAACTGCCGGCTGTGACCGTGCCGTTCTTTGGATCAAAAACCGGTCTAAGTTGAGCAAGTCCCTCGACCGTCGTGTCGGGGCGAATGGTCTCGTCGTGCTCCACCAACACTTTGAATCCGTTGGCGTCATGGCCTTCAATGGGGATGATCTCCTCGGCGAATCGTCCTGCCAGGGTTGCTTCGTGGGCGAGGCGGTGTGAACGGGCAGAGAACTCATCTTGAGCCTCGCGCGTAATGCCGTGCATCTTGCCCAGCAACTCTGCCGTCAGGCCCATGGAGCCCGCAGCTTTGGCTGCATACTTGGATAACGCGGGATTGATATCGATTCCATGAGTCATGCCGATGTGGCCCAGGTGTTCAACGCCGCCGACCACAAACATGTCGCCATTGCCCGTCATGATCGCCTGCGCAGCAGTGTGTAAGGCCGACATGGACGAGCCGCAGAGGCGATTGATTGTCTGCGCGGGTACCTCGTGCGGTATGACTGACAGCAACGTCAACATCCGGGCAACGTTAACGCCTTGCTCGAGCGTCTGGTTGACGCAGCCCCAGAGCACATCTTCAACTTCTGCCGGGTCAAGGTCGGGGTTGCGCGCAAACAGACCGTTTATCAATGCCGCTGACAGGTCGTCCGCGCGAGTGTGGCGGAAACAACCGTTCTTGGAACGTCCCATCGGTGTACGTGCAAAGTCTACGATTACCGCATCTCTCGGATTCAGGCTCATCTATTTTCTCCCGCCAGCTGCTGTTCCGAAAAAAGTGTCTCCACTGGCTGCCATTTCACGCAGTTTTTCGGTCGGTATGTACATGCCTTTCAGAGGCCCCGCTGTTGCCGCAAGTTCGTCGGCCCTGGCCACAAATTTGTCGATACCAACGTCGTCAACGTAGTGCAGTGCACCGCCCCGGAACGGCGGAAAACCGACTCCGTAAATCAGGGAAAGGTCGGCATCAGTGGCGGAGGCTGCAATACCGTCTTCGAGACAGCGCACCGCTTCCAGGCACATGGGGATCATCATCCAGTCAACGATATCTTCATCGCTGAGCGTCTCGTTGCCGTCTATGACCGGCGCGAGCAGTGCTGCAACTTCTGCATCGACACTCTTCTTCGGGCGCCCCTTCTTATCCATCTCGTACGCGTAGTAACCGCGACCGTTCTTTTGCCCAAAGCGGTTATTCTCGAACATCACCTCCTGGCAGGTTTTGAAGTCATACTTCATGCGGTCGGGGTAGCCTTCCGCCATGACCGCGCCAGCGTGCACGCCGGTGTCGATACCCACGACATCACACAGGTAGGCAGGACCCATCGGCCAGCCAAATCGTTCCATCACCCGGTCGATGTTTGTGAAATCGATGCCGCGCTTTACCAAACCTATGAAGGCGCCGAGGTAAGGCGAGAGGATGCGATTCACCAGGAATCCCGGGCAATCGTTGACGACGATTGGCTTCTTGCCCATAGCCAATGCGTAGGCGACAGTCCGGGCCACAGCTTCGTCGCCGGTCTTTTCTCCGCGAATGACTTCGACAAGCGGCATCTTGTGCACCGGGTTGAAAAAGTGCATGCCGCAGAAATTTTCGGGGCGCTGCAGGGGCTCGGCGAGATGCGTGATCGAAATGGTCGACGTATTCGACGCAAGAATCGCATCCTCACGAATGTGCGTTTCGGCCTCCGCCAAGACGGCGTGTTTGACCTTCGGATTCTCCACGACGGCTTCGATCACGACATCGACATTGTCGAAATCGTCATAGCAGAGGGTTGGCTGGATTTTGTTGAGAACGCCTGCCATCTTCGCAGCAGTCATCCATCCACGCTCAACCTGTTTGGACAGCAATTTGCTGGCTTCGGCCAAGCCAAGGTCGATACCCGCCTGCGCGATGTCCTTCATGACGATGGGTGTGCCTTTCAGCGCGGACTGATAGGCGATTCCGCCACCCATGATCCCGGCACCGAGCACGGCAGCCCGTTCCACTTTCCCGGCCTTCTTCGCCAGACTCTTACCGCTTTTGGCCAGCATCTGGTCACTGAGAAACAGACCAACCAGGTTCTTCGCTGTCAGCGTGCCGGCCATTTTGGCGATACCCCTGGCTTCTTCTCGCAGAGCATCGTCGCGACTCATACCCGCCGCTTTTTGTATGACCTTGATAGCCGTTACCGGCGCCGGATAGTGCGGACCGGCCTGAGCGCTAATAAACCCTATGGATGTTGTGAACACCATCGTGGCCTCGATCTCATTCAGCTTCAGCGGTTCCTGCTTTTCTCGTCGCCTCGCCTGGTAGTCGAGCTTGCCGTCGATGCACTGTTGCAAGAGAGACACGGCAGCCTCGCGCAGTAACTCGGGTGCGACGACCGCATCAACAGCGCCGCAACGCAGAGCATTCTCCGCCTTCTGTTCCTTGCCCGAAGCAATCCACTCGATCGCGTTGTCGGCGCCAATCAGGCGTGGCAAACGCGTGGTGCCGCCATATCCGGGAATGATGCCAAGCTTGGTTTCCGGTAGCCCGATTCGTGCCGTTTCCGACATGACGCGGTAGTCGCAGACAAGCCCCATCTCAAATCCTCCACCCAGGGCGATACCGTTAAAGGCCGCCACTGTGGGCATCGGCAAATCTTCAAAGGCATTGAAGATGTTGACGTTGATGCTGAGAATCTTGTCTGCCACCACATCTTCGCTGTCGCCGAATTGTGCGCCGAACTCCGTGATATCCGCGCCGACGATGAAAACGGGCTTGCCGCTCGTGACGATGACACCTTTGAGTGATGTATCGGCCGCAATGGCCGCAGTGGCTTCCTGCAGTTCGTTGAGCGTCAGAGCATTGAACTTGTTGACAGAATCATCCTGCAGGTCGAAGCAGAGTTCCGCGATGCCATCGTCAGTTGCCTGGACGGTTATCGCCTTTCCCGAATAAATCATTTCGTTCCTCTCTTGTTCAGAAGTGCTGGCGGGCTAGAATATGAATTGGTTCTCGTCCATCTTCATCAGTGAGTCAGGACCTGTCGATATCGTCTCCAGAAGAGACGTGGTTCGTGGCAGTATCTTGGCGAAATAAAATTCCGCAGTCTGAATTTTCGCAAGATAAAACGCTTCTTCATTCGTGCCTTGCTCAAGCGTGCGATATGCGGCTCGCGCGCTAGCGGCCCAGGCAACGCCAAGCAGGACGTAACCGGAGAACATGATGTAGTCGACCGAGGCTGCACCGACAGCCTCGCGGTTGCGCATTGCGGTGAAGCCGATCTTGCGGGTCAGTGACTTCCACTGCTTGGTCAGTCGGACCAGTGTTTTCAGATAGGGTCGCATTTCCTTGCGGCGACGGGCCCGTTTGCAGAAGTCCAGAATGAAACTTGTTATCGGCACCAGTGACTCGCCTCGTGTACCCAGCACCTTTCTGCCCAAGAGGTCCAGTGCCTGAATGCCCGTCGTGCCTTCATAGATCATGCCGATCCTGGCGTCCCGTACATTCTGTTCCATGCCCCACTCATTGATGTAGCCGTGCCCGCCAAAACACTGCAGGCCGAGGTTTGCACTCTCGAAACCGACCTCGGTGAGGAATGCTTTGATAATGGGTGTCAGGAAACCCAGCACCTGGTCGGCCAGTTCGCGAGCCTGCGGGTCATCGGACCTGGTCATGATGTCGCCCTGGAGACTGGCGAAGTAGATTAATGCGCGGCTACCTTCAGCAAACGCTTTTTGCGTCAGCAGCATGCGACGCACGTCGGGGTGCACGATGATCGGATCCGCGGGTCCATCAGGATTTTTCGCGCCGGTCAGAGAACGCATCTGCAGACGATCCCTGGCGTAGGCGAGAGAATTCTGGAAACCGAGTTCGGCGTGCGCAAGCCCTTGCAAACCCGTACCGAGGCGGGCGAAGTTCATGAAGGTGAACATGTTGTTAAGGCCCTTGTTTTCCTCCCCGACCAGATACCCGGTTGCGCCGTCGAAATTAATCAGACATGTCGAGTTTCCGCGAATGCCCATTTTGTGTTCGAGAGCGCCACAAACGACGTTGTTGGATTCTCCGCTGGAACCGTCGTCCCCTGGAATGAACTTCGGCACGACAAACAGCGAAATTCCCTTTGTGCCCGGCGGTGAATCCGGCAGGCGCGCGAGCACAATGTGAACGATGTTTTCGGCGAGGTCGTGGTCACCGGACGAGACAAATACCTTCGATCCGGTAATGCAATAGGTGCCGTCTGCAGTCTGTTCGGCCTTGGTTTTCAAGAGTCCAAGGTCCGTGCCGCAATGCGCCTCGGTCAGGCACATCGTGCCGGTCCATCGGCCGCTGACCAGGGGTTCCATGAAGAGCGCCTTCTGTTCTTCGGAGCCGTGTTTGTCGATGGTCTCCATCGCGCCATGGGAAAGACCGGGGTACATAGACCATGACCAGTTGGCCGTGCCATTCATTTCTCGAATCGGCAGACCGATGGACATTGGCAGATCCTGACCGCCGTAGTGGGCGGGCTGATCCAGAGACGGCCAGCCCCCATCAGTGTATTGCTGATAAGCCTCTTTGAATCCAGGAGGCGTCTTGATGTCACCGTTTTCCAGCATCTTGCAGCCGACCTCATCGCCTACGGCGTTGAGTGGGCCGACGACCTCTTCGGAGAATTTGCTGGCCTCGCCGAGGATAGCGTCCATCAACTCCTGGTTGACCTCCTCGCAGTCAGGCAGGGACTGGTAGTGTTTTTCGAAGTTCAGCAGGTCCTTCATAACGAACTGCATGTCCCGCAATGGGGCTTTGTAGGTAGTCATTCTGCTTCTCTCTCAGCCGGTAACAGGCTTTCGTTAATTTCAGCGTACAATTGTACGCACAACTGTACCATTCTTTTGCTAGAATGCATACGCAAGGTTCACGAATGGACTCATCCCGCAGCGAGGGGGCGAAGTGTTGAAAGTCTCCAGAAAGAAGCAAAAAGCCGAAACCCGGCAGAAAATCATGGATGCGACGGCCGCCGAACTCGCCTCGGGCCGGAGTTTCGATACGCTCAGCCTAAGGGAGGTAGCCAAGCTCGCCGGCATCGCGCCGACCTCGTTCTACCGCCATTTTCACGACATGGGCAGCCTGGGGCTTGCGCTTATCGAGCAACACGGCGAGACACTTCTGACCCTGATGCATCATGTCCGGGAACAGGCCTCTGGCAGACATTCGTTGATCCGCACGTCGGTCGAGACGCTTTTTGATTACAATTTTGCCAACCAGGGCATGTCGCGGATGATTCTCCTGGAGAGTATGTCCCGGCAGTCGATATTTCGTGAAGCGGCGCAGACGATGTTTACAACGATGTCCAGAGACCTGGCTGAGTTCCTGGTCTGGGATGCAAAGAAAAGAGGCGTACCGCTGGGGCACCCGCAACTTGCCGCTAATTCCATGGTCGCCATCTTGTTCACAACCGGGATCGCGTTGCTCAATACATCGGCCGAGGACCGCAGTCGGCACGTCGAAGCCGCCATTGTCCAGCTGCGCATGATCATGCGCGGGGCCGAAGCCATGGGGCAGGAAGCGCGCAATCACGACCCCGTTTGAATCAACTCGCTACGAATGTCGGTGGTTTATCGCTGTGCCGCCGTCCACCGGGATGACAGCCCCGTGAACATAGGCACCCGCGCGAGAACTCAGGTAGACCGCGAGACCGGCGATATCCTCAGGCTCGCCAACACGCCCGAGCAAGCTGTTGTGTTTAATTTGTTCACCGAAGTGTTCGAAAATCTTGTCCGTCATCTTGCTTGGAAAGAAGCCCGGCGCGATGGCGTTGACGGTGATGTGCCGCGGCCCCAACTCTACCGCGAGATGTCGCGTCAGGTGATGAACTGCCGCTTTGCTGGCGGTGTAGGCGTAGGTTCCAACGCCGTGCACGGTTGGAATATGCAGGCCGTCCATTGAGCCAATATTAATGACACGGCCGGGTTCATCTGCGGTTGCGGTGATTTCCAACAAGGGCGTGAAGTCACGCGTCATCGCAAACAAGGTGGTCACATTGAGCTGCAATACCTTTTCGAACGCTTCAACCGAATAATTTTCGTAGCTGTCACCCCAGACTGTGCCGGCGTTATTGATGAGGATATTCAGTTTGCCGTCGGTCGCTGTAATTCGGGACAGCAATGCCTGTCTCTGTTCTGCATCGTTGATATCGGCGGGGATGGCTTCGCAGGAACCGAACTCACTGAGTTCGTTCGCCGTCTGCTGACAAACGTCGGCGCTGCGGGCAGTAATGTAGACCCTGGCTCCCGCCTGTAACAAACCTTGCGTCATCATTCGACCGATGCCGCGCGAGCCACCGGTCACGAGGGCGGTCTTGCCTTCGAGTCCGAAGAGGCGGTAGATGTCGAGCGAATCAGCTGACAACAGCTTCGCGCTCCTGTTCGTCCAGATATTTCTCGATCAATACGATGTCGTCCGGCGCCAGGGTGCCCGGCAGTTTTCTGATCAGCTCCCGCAGGGCTCCCGGGGGCATTTGATCCATAATTTCAAACGGACCGATATCGAGATTCATGCCCGCTTTCCAGGCTCGATCGACTTCGTCGGGGTCCGCCACACCGTTGGCAACCAGCACGATGGATTGCCCCACCAATACGGTGGTCAACGCGTAGTGTGCAACCTCATTCTCCGGCTCGGCTTGCAGAAAGCCATCCTGCTCAAACACTGGATTGGGGTAGCTGTAGAATCCCTGCCCTGTCTTCGCGCCCAGTTCGCCCCTGCTCATGTATGCCTCGAGCATTCCCAGGATCACTGGCCGGTAAGCTTCCTCTTTACCGTCCTCGGGCTGATGTTGCCAGCCGTCGTAAACCACGTTGAGCCCGAACAGGTCCATCATGCCAAACGGGCCCATGGGTGCCTTGCGGTGAAGCATCCAGGCCCGGTCAATCTGTTCTTTGGTCGCCAGCCCCTGGATCTCGAGCAGCATTGCAGCCGTTACCACCGGTCCGATCAGCGAATTCAAAACGTAGCCTCGATTCTCTTTCTTCAACACCAGCGGTACACACTTGGCGCTGATTACATAGCGCATCAGGATATCGATCGTCTTTTCGCTGGTCCGCGGGCCGCCGACGATATCGATAAGCAGTGAGCCAAAATGTGAGTGCAGGGCTGCAAAACGCTCACCCCGGGAAACAACGTCTTCGATATCGGAAACAAGCATTCCCGAGGTGTTGGTCGTCAGTATGGTTTGCGGCGGGCAAATGCTGTCCAGCTCAGCATGTACGGCTCGCTTGATATCAAGGTCTTCGATCACCGATTCGCTAACGAGGTCAGCGTTCGCGGTCGCCGCAGCGAGGTCGCGGGTGCAGGTGATGCGCGCAGTGCTGGCCGCCAGTTCGTCGGCAGTGCAGTAGCCGATGCTGACCAGGTAAGGCCCCATCTCCGCATGCCTTGCCGCCACTTGATCCAGCGTATTTTGATCCAGGTCGTATAACACGACGTCGTAGCCAGAGATGGCCGCGACCAGCGAATTGGCACAACCCATCGTGCCGGCGCCGACGTAGCAGACCGTTTTAATTTCGGCGACGGTCATCGCAGTATCCGCGGCCAACGCTCCGGAAAGAACAGGTTGGTGTCACCCTTGACCACTGCGGATGGGCGGTATTCGAGTATCGGCAGATCAGCCAGCGCGTTAACAATATGAAATTGCGTCGGGTTTTGCTCCCAGGTCAGCCGATTCCACTCAACACTTCCTACACCCACGTGTGCTTCACTGACAACAGTTTCCGATGGATAAATGACCGGCTCGCTGACTTGTGCACCAAAACCACCAACCGCCGGAATGTAGCGCCAACCCATCTGATTGTCCGTAGCCGCTCGGGCCTCTTGAGCCGCCGCGATTTCCTCCGCTGACAGTGGCGTGAGGTTAGCCATCGACATGTCGAGAATGCCGCTGCCGAAGTGGCTCGCACTGCAACGGTATTCGCCGTTTTCAAAAGTGTAGTCCGGGATATCGGCGAATATTTTAGGGATGCCTATCTGTTCTCGGCCAGTGAGAATTGCATCTGCCAGGTTCTCCCAAAGTACGAGCGAAAACCTTCCCTCCAGCTGATCTTCTTTGCCATCGAATTTGACCGCGGCGTTGACGCTGATCATGTTGTAACTTCGTCCGGCCAGCCAATCGACCTTTCCGCTGTGTCCGTAGCTCACCGAGATCAGTGCTTCGTCTGCCACAGAAAACGGTTCCGGTAACAGCGCAGCCAGGCGCTCTCTGTCAGTAATGTAAGAGACTTCCACCATCATTCCGCCGTGGTACCAAAGAGACGGAGGGCTGTCGTAATTGGGCATGCCAAAATGGGCCGGCATCATGTACCTGCCTTTAGGGTCAAATTTAAACACGGCAATTTCCTTTCAATTGACAGGCCTTCACAGATCGAGCTTTGCGATACAGTCGGCCTGAATTTGTTTCTTAAAGATTTTTCCAGAAGCTATGCGCGGCAGACTGTCCCCGCAGATCCAGATGTGCACCGGTACTTTGAATGCGGCGAGCTTGTCGCGCAAAAACGATTTCATCTGCTCATCGTTGATGTCGGAGTCAGGTCGTGTGTGGACCGCCGCGCCAACGATCTCGCCCAGACGTTCGTCTGGAACTGAGAACACGGCTGCTTCGAGGCAGTCCGGGTGAGAGTAGATCGCTTCTTCGACTTCGGTGCAGCTGACGTTTTCGCCACCGCGGATGATGATTTCCTTGATTCGATCGACGATGTAGACGAAGCCTTCTTCATCCTGATAGCCAATGTCGCCCGTGTGGAACCAACCGTTCTTGAATGACGTTTCAGTCGCGGCGGGTTGGTTGAGATAGCCGCTGACGATGGCCGGGGACCGCAGGCAGATTTCGCCGCGCTCACCCTGTTCGACCTCATTGCCGTCCTCGTCGACGAGTCGCAAGTCGACAAGCGGCGGCGTCGCCTGGCCCACCGAACCGGGCCGACCTGCGTAATCATCGTCGCCAATGATGCAACCGACCGCGTTGGTCTCGGTGAGTCCGTATCCCGCCGACGGTTTTGCACCGGGAAAACGCTCGATCAGTGTCCCGACCTGATCGGCGGGCCTTGCGGCACCCCCTGATGCGATTTCCAACAAACTCGAAAGATCGAACTCATCGCGATGTGGATGATTCATTAGCTCCATGGACATCGTCGGTACGCCGTTAAAGTGCGTGATCTTCTCTGCCTGGATGACTTCGAGGGCGGCGTCGATATCCCACTTGTACATCATGACGATCTTGCGTCCGATACCCAGTGAGAGAAGAAACAGGCTATTGAGGCCGGTCACATGAAACAACGGCACTGTGAGGAGAATTGCCGGCTGCTCTTCCGGCTCCTGACCAATGGTGCCGGATGCTATTCCTACAGCCGTGCCGATAGCCAGCCAGGTGCCGAGTGCTGAGAGAACGTTACGCTGCGTTGACAGGACGCCCCGGGGTCGGCCAGTGCTTCCGGATGTGTAAAGAATGACTGCGGGGTCCTGAGGTTCGATCAGAACCTCAGGCAGTACGCCTTCGCCCGTGAGTAAGGGTTCAAGACGATCGACATCGTCGGGCAGGGTCTTGCCTTCGTTCTCCACGCCGATGACGACCAGTTCGGAGTCCTGCAGATGGGCTGCGAGCCTTTGGTAACGAGCCGCATCGAGGATGATGTACTTTGCTTCGCAGTCCTTAAGTCCGTACGCAAGTTCTTCACCTTGCCACCAGGAATTCATCGGCACAGCGACGGCGCCAATCGATGTAATCGCCATGAAACTGATACACCACTCGGGCGAGTTGCGCATTGCGATCGCGACTCGATCGCCTTTGGCAACGCCGTATTGGCCGGCCAGGGCGGCACCCAGGCTCGTAACCTGCTTTGCGACAGCAGCGAACGACAGGCGCCGGTCTCGATCGATCAGGCATTCCTTGTCACCGTGCGACGCGCAAAACGCAAAGTAGTCCCGAAGGTTGTCAGGTAATCCGCCAAAGACCTTTTGTGGAATACCGTCGACTTCCTGTTCGATAATCGGAAACGGCCCATCCGCGCTGGTTACGCCTTCGATGGCAGCAAAGACTTCCCGATAGTGCATGGATCAATATCCTCCAAGCCGGGCAAAACGATCGGCGTGGTAGTAGTAATCACCAAATTCCTGGCATGCAGCCGCGGCTCGCTTCATGAAGAAACCGATGTCGAATTCATCGGTCATGCCGATGCCGCAAAACATCTGCACGGCCTCATTCACAGCGAGCTTTGCCGTTTTCGCGGTTTTTGCCTTCGCCATACTCGCGAGCCGTGAGCGCTCGGGCAGATCCTCATCGATTGCCTGCCCGGCCTTCAGAATGGCGGACTTGCAAAGTTCAAGTTCGCAAAACAACTGCGCTGCGCGATGCTGCAGGGCTTGAAAACTGCCCACGGGAACGCCGAATTGTTTGCGTTCTTTCAAATACTCGAGCGTGCGTTCAAATGCTTCCTGAGCCAGACCGCTTAGCTCCGCCGCAGACAGCACGGCACCAATATCGAGGGCGCGCTCGAGGGCCGGCCATGTCGCTCCGGCATCACCAAGCAAGTTCTCGGCGGCGACTCGCACACCATCGAATTGCATGCTGGTGACAAGGCGCGTGTCAGCATTCCGGCTGGCCTCGACGGTGATACCCGGCGCGTCATCGGCGACGACGAACAGGCGTGTCTCGTCTGCATTGCCCGCGGTTTTTGCCGCAACGATGAAGGTGTTGGCAATCTTGCCGTCAAGCACGTGGCGCTTGGTTCCATTGAGTACGAACTCATCGCCGTCCTGTTGGGCGGTCAATGCCGTCACCGTCGGATCGAACCGGTCTGTTTCATTTACTGCCAGCGACACGATCGATGCGCCGCTTGCGATAGCCGGCAACAGGGTTTCTTTTTGCTCGTCACTGCCAAGACTTGCGATCAGCGACGCAGAGACGAATGACGATGACAGCAGCGGCGAAGAGGCCAGGACACGGCCACATTCCTCCATGACGAGACCTGCACCGACGTAGCCGAACTCGAGTCCACCGTAAGCTTCGGGGATCACCATGCCTGCCCAGCCCATCTCGGCCATACCCTGCCAAAGCTCGGGCGACCATTCCTCGCCACGATCGCGCCGCTCACGGAGCGAGCTGACCGGCGAACTTTCCGTAATGAACGACTTCGCCGAGTCGCGCAGCATCTGTTGTTCTTCATTCAGTATCAGAGCCATTGTGTTCTCCTTTCGTCCTGTCGCGCCTAGCTCGGCAGGCCAAGAATTCTTTTCGCGATAATGTTCAACTGAATCTCGGACGTACCGCCCTCAATTGAATTGCCCTTGCTGCGCAGCCAGTCCTTGGAAACGGTCGTGTCTTCATCGTTACCCCAGAACAACGCATCGCTGCCGCCCAGCGACATCAACAGCTCGTAACGCGTCTTGTTCAGTTCCGTGCCATAAAGCTTTATCAGCGACGACGCGGCACCGGTGCCTTGTCCGGCTTTGGCTTCGTCGACTACTCGCTCCACGGTTGCGGCAAACGCCATCTCATCGATTTCGAACGCGGTGATATCGCTGCGCAATCCATCGTCGGCCAATCGCTCGTCACGGGTACCGATGGCTGCAACCGCTTGCTGGCCCAGCGTGGTCACGCCGGCGCGCAACAAGCCGAATCCGCCAATCATTTCCCGTTCGTGGGTAAGCAGATACTTGGCGATATTCCAGCCTTTGTTGATGTCGCCTATCAGGTTCTCTTTCGGCACTTCGACGTTTTCAAAGAATGTCTCGCAGAAGGGTGAGAAACCGCTGATCAGTTTGATCGGATGAGTTGTAATACCCGGGGACGCCATGTCGAACAGCAGGAAACTGATTCCCTGGTGTTTCGGCGCCTCGAAGTCGGTACGGACCAGGCAGAAAATCCAGTCCGACTTGTCTGCGTATGAAGTCCACACTTTCGAACCGTTGATCAGGTAGTGATCGCCCTTGTCATCGGCACGCGCCTGCAGGCTGGCGAGGTCCGACCCGGCATTGGGTTCGCTGTAGCCCTGGCACCAGCGAATCTCGCCGCGAATGATGGGTGGGATAAAGCGCTGTTTCTGCTCCTCACTGGCAAACTTCAAGAGCGCCGGTCCGAGCATGTCGATACCAAAACTGTCGAGCGGACGGCGCGCATGAATGCGTGCCATTTCCTGTTTCAGGATTTTTGCCTCGGCCTGGCTCAGGCCGCCGCCGCCGTATTCAGTGGGCCACTGCGGTACGGTCCAGCCGCGCTCCGCCATGCGTTCGAGCCAGACCCGCTGGTCGTCGTTTGTGAACTGCCAGTTGCGGCCTCCCCAGCATTGGTCCTTGTCGGACTTAACGGGCTGGCGCATCGATGCCGGACAGTTCTCGTCCAGCCAGTCGCGAGTTTCTTGGCGAAATTGTTCCAGGTTTGTCACGTCGGATTCCTCTGGGGTGCAAGTCGGGGGGTATCATGTGAAGTCCCTAACTATGCTCCAACATGATTTGCTGGACTGTCGCTAGTGCGACATTATCAATGTTTCAGACGGCTCCCCATCACCTTACGAAACTTCTCACCGCAGGCTGGGCGCAACACGCCCATGACGCCCGCTTTCGTCTGCGTGTAGACGGCCTTTTGTTTTTCGAGAATCGATTGCATTGTTATTTTTCATCTTCCGGCGGTGAGTCATCAGTAGGCGGCACCTGCCCGGTAAACTTTTGGTACTGCTCAATCATCTGCTTAATCGCCTGGTCCGGCGTCGGGTACGGCTGCGTGAATGCGTTGGCAAGTTGTTCTCGAATGAGGTCCTGAGATGCCAGCGACTGCAGTATCTGTTGTTCGAGATACGGCCCCATCATCTCGACGATCTTGTCGCCGTAAAATCGAATCAACTCCTCGAGCACACGGTTGGTCAGGAGCGAGGCATGTCCCTCGGTCTCCATGTCCGTGATGACCTGCAAAAGCACGCTGCGGGTCAGGTCCTTGCCCGTTTTGGAATGCACAACCTTTATGGATTCCCGGTCAACGATCATCTGCCGAATCTCTGCCAGAGCCACGAATTTGCTGGTTTTCGTATCGTAAATACGCCGATTTGGGTATTTCTTCAGTAGCCTCATCTTCGATCTCTCAAGTTATATGCGATGCATAATATAAAATGCATAAAAAATGTAACACACTGTTTTAGAAGTACTTATAGTTTTTGCGTTTGCATAAAAAATGCTTGACATGCCGCTAATTGCTGCTATATTAGCTGTAATTCTTTTGCAACGCAAAAAACAGGAGCGTTAGTCATGACCGAAGTAACACCAGAAAACATCAAGCAATTTTTTGAAGATGCAACCGCCGCCTATACGAACGCCTGGAAAGCCCAAGCGGAGTACAACGACGGACTGGTACGGCGTAATACCAAGGCTCTGACAGAGCTCGCTGACGCTCGTATGGCCAGCTTCAAGGAAATGCGCGACTCAACGACGTTCAACCAGGCTTTCGAAGCCAATCTTGCGTTCGAAGAAAAGGTGCGCGAAGAGCTCGTTGCCCTGCAGGAAGAAAACACCAAGTCGTGGGAAACCCTGGTCGAGGAAATGACCGCGATCTACACGCCGGCCGAAAAAGCTGCTGCACAGAAGAAGCCTGCTGCAAAGGCAAAAAAAGCCGCTTAATTAACGAGCGCCTGTCGACGGGTCTTCTGTAATGAAGGTCTGTCGACTTTTCGGCGGGCTTGACGCAAAGTCCGGTCTGCGATTTATGGACTAAGACATGCAACAGATAAGTGGACTTGATGCGACGTTCTTATTCACCGAAACGTCGAATGCGCCTATGCACATCGGCTCAGTGGGGATCTTTGATCCGTCGACAGCGCCGGACGGTATCGTTCGCTTCAAACGCATTATTCAGACGGCGATGGAACGAGCGCACCTGGCGCCTTATCTCAGACAACGATTGGTTGAGGTTCCGTTCAACGCCGATTTTCCGTACTGGGTCCGGGATGAATCATTCGACCCCGAATTTCATATTCGACATATCGCGTTGCCCAAACCGGGCGACTGGCGGCAGTTATGCATCCAGGTCGCACGATTACAATCGCGCGCGTTGGACCGCTCGCGGCCACTGTGGGAGCTCTACGTCATCGAGGGTCTCGATAACGTAGAGGGAATCCCGCCGGGGTGTTTTGCGCTGGTAACCAAACTGCATCACGCGGCGATCGACGGCGTGGCCAGTCAGGCTATTGCAACGGCAATGTGCGACGCCACGCCAGAGATTAGAGAAGTCGAGGGCGCAGAGAACTGGAAAGCTGACAAGCCGCCGACACCGCACGAACTCACAGCAAAGGCAATCGAGCACAGCCTCACCCGGCCATTGCGTTATCTCGAGTTTCTGCAGAAGTCGATTCCAACATGGACCAAGGCTATAGAGCAGGCAGTGAGTGGCACCTTGACGCCGCCACCGGAAGTGCCGCGTACTCGCTTCAACCGCGTCGTGTCTCCGCACCGTGTATTCGAAGGTGTGACGTTTTCGCTCGAAGAAACCAAAAAGATCAAGAACGCTGTCGGAGCGACAGTAAACGATGTTGTGCTCGCGATATGCGCCGGCGCACTGCGCAAGTACTTACTTGAAAAGGACGAGTTGCCAGACATTAGCCTGGTGAGCATGTGCCCTATCAACGTTCGTGATGCCAATTCGAATTCGTCTGGTGGTAATGAAGTTGTCTCCATGTCCGTGCCGCTGCACACGAACATAGAAGATGCACACGAGCGTCTGCTGGCAATTGTCAAATCGACTCATGAGGCAAAGGAATATACCAACGCTATTGGTGCCAAATCGATGGTGGAAATGGCCGAATTTGTTCCCATGGAGCTCAGCATTATGGGCGCACGGGTTGCTGCCGAACAGGGACTCGCCAACTTCAAAACCCCCTCATTCAACACCGTCATTACAAATGTCCCGGGCTCGCCAGTTCCTTTTTACAGCAACGGCGCGAAACACGTGCGCGGCTGGGGTACGGGACCGTGTATTGATGGCAACGGCTTGTTTCATTCCATTGGCAGCTATTGCGGTGAACTGAACCTCGGCGTGACCTGCTGTCGCGCGATGATGCCGGACCCGTCGCGGTATGCAGAATTACTGCAAGAATCATTCGCCGAGTTGTTGCTCATTGTGGCACCGCCAAAAGCGCGACCAAAACGCAAAGCGAAAACCAAGGGGCCGGAATGACTTACGTACTGAGAGAGAAATACCGGCCACCGAGCGAGGCCCTGTACCTGACGGAGCCTTTTCGCGCCGGCATCGAACTCAGTACGCTGCATCTCTCCGAGCCCTGGCTCAGCACCCTCAGGGGTGGCGACGGACATCCGGTTCTCGTGATTCCCGGGTTTACCGCGGGCGATCGCTCCACCTCGGTATTAAGAAATTTTCTGTCGTCGCTAGGCTACTTGCCCTGCGGCTGGAAACAGGGTGTGAATTTTGGCGTACGCCGCGAGTTGTTCGAGGGAGTCGGCGAACTCCTGGTGCAACTCCACGAAGAATACGGCTGCGGAGTCAGTATCATCGGTCAGAGCCTCGGCGGAATCTATGCGAGAGAGTTGGCCAAACACGTGCCCGATGCGGTGCGTCAGGTTATTACGCTGGGCAGCCCGTTCAACGACCCGGAGGGCACGGCTTCCCGAGTGAGCCATGTCTATAAGATGTTCAATCCGGATGAGCAGACCAAGTCCGAGCAGTTCCAGCATGAGGCGTGGCAAATCAATACCGCGCCGCCGGTTCCGACGACATCCATCTACAGCAAATTTGATGGCGTGTGTCACTGGCGGGCATGCATTCAGCACAGCGGCCACGACCAGATCGAAAACGTCGAGGTTGTCGGCAGCCACACGGGGATGGGCGTCAATGCACAGGCACTGTTCGTTGTCGCGGACCGTTTGTCGCAACGTCGCAAAGAGTGGAAGCCATTTCATGCGGGCCGCTACTTTGGACAATCTGACAGGCCGGTTTGATACCCGCACGTTGTTCGAGCAACGTCACCCCGGCGACAGATAATGTAAGTCCATGTATGCGAGCATGACGTATGACCGAAACAATCAAAGTTAGCGAATTCCCCACGCTCGTCGGCAAAGAGCTCAAGCCTTCGGCGTGGATCGAGATCACCCAGGAGCGCGTCAATCAGTTTGCCGATGCGACGAACGATTTTCAGTTCATCCACGTTGATCCTGAGAAGGCCGCACAGACACCTTTTGGTGGACCGATTGCGCACGGCTTCCTGTCGTTGTCGCTGTTATCCTATCTGAATGCACAAACAGCGATAGTTCCTGAAAATCTCGTGATGGGCATCAACTACGGTTCCGATAAAGTGCGTTATCTGATGCCGGTACGCGTCGGCAAACGCGTTCGTTCAAAGCAGACGATTCTCGAGGTTTCTGAAAAGTCGCCGGGGCAGTGGTTGCTCAAAACCGCTGTTACGGTCGAAATCGAAGGCGAGGAAACACCGGCACTGGTGGCAGAAATTTTGTCCATGCTGGTTGTTGGCACACAAAACGAAGAGGCATAAAAATGAGTATCAAACTTGATGGCCAGGTTGCCATAGTTACCGGCGCGGGTCAGGGCCTTGGGCGTTGTCACGCCCTTGCGCTGGCAGAGCGCGGCGCAAAAGTGGTCGTAAACGATCTCGGTGATGAAAACGGTGTTTCCGCACACGCCGACGCTGTTGTCGAGGAAATTACAGCAAATGGCGGCGAAGCGTTTAGCCACGGCGCCAACGTCGCCAACGTCGAGCAGGTGCAGAATATGGTGCAGCAGGCCATGGACAAGTGGGGACGAATCGACATCCTCGTCAACAATGCGGGCATCCTGCGCGACAAGACCTTCGCCAAGATGGAGCTCGACGACTTCCGGCTGGTCATTGAAGTGCACCTCATGGGCTCGGTCAATTGTACGAAGGCGGTCTGGGACATCATGCGCGAGCAGAGCTATGGCCGTATCATTTTTACAACCTCAAGTTCGGGCTTGTACGGAAATTTTGGACAGTCCAATTACGGCGCAGCCAAGATGGCCATGGTCGGGCTGATGAACACCTTGCATCTCGAAGGCGCGAAGAAAAATATTCACGTAAATTGCCTTGCGCCGACGGCAGGCACCGCGATGACCGAAGGCCTTATTCCGCCGGCCGTTTTCAAACTGTTGTCAGCCGAATCGGTCAGCCCCGCTGTCGTCTTTATGGCCGGTCCCGACGCCCCGAGCCGCAAGGTTATCGGCGCTGGCGGTGGCAGTTTCTCGGTGTTCAAAGGCTTTGAAACCATCGGCGTCAATCTGCTGCCGGACAATGTCTCTGCAGAAGGCCTAGCATCGGCATGGGAATCCATGAACGACGAGGCGGGCATGCAGGAATTCACTGGCGGATTCGAGCAGACCGGCAAATTTGCCCAACAAGGTGCCGCGAGTCTTGGTATAGATCTGGGCAGTTAGAACCGCAGAGGAAATCAGTATGAGAGAAGCAGTCATTGTATCAACCGCACGGACGCCTATAGGCAAGGGCTATCGCGGCGCTTTCAATAACACTGAAGCGCCAACGCTCGGCGGACATGCGGTCAGGCACGCGGTAGCGCGTGCAGGGATCGAGGCAGGCGAAGTTGATGATGTCATGATGGGCTGCGCCATGCCGCAAGGCACGCAGGGACAAAACGTCGGTCGGCAAATTGCGTTGGCGGCGGGTCTCCCGGTGACGACCGCCGGCATGACGGTCGACCGGCAATGTTCTTCCGGCATGATGGCTATCGCCCTGGCAGCGAAAACCGTCGTGTGCGACAACGTCGATATCATGGTCGGTGGCGGTCTGGAATCCATCAGCCTCGTGCAGAACGAGCACCAGAACTTCTATCGCGCGACGGACCCGCGGCTTACGGCCGAACATAAACACGTTCTCATGCCGATGATCGATACGGCTGAGATCGTTGCAAAGCGCTACGGCATCAGTCGCGAGATGCAAGATGAGTATGCGCTGCAAAGTCAGCAACGTGTTGCGGCAGGGCAAGAGTCCGGCAAGTTCGATGATGAGATAGTGCCGATGCCCTCGAGCATGGGTGTGATGGACAGGGAGACCAAGGAAATTTCTTTCCACGATGTCGTCCTCGACAAAGACGAAGGCAATCGACCGTCTACGACACTGGAAGGACTCGCTGGCCTGAAGTCGGTCCGTGAAGGCGGATTCATCACGGCCGGTAACGCCAGCCAGTTGTCGGATGGCGCCTCAGCCGCTGTCGTGATGGAAGCAAAAGTGGCGGAGAAACGCGGCCTCGAACCCCTTGGTATCTATCGGGGTACTGCTGTTGCTGGTTGCGAACCCGACGAAATGGGCATTGGCCCGGTCTTCGCAGTTCCAAAGCTCCTCGAGCGGACCGGCCTCACGATGGATGACATTGGCCTCTGGGAACTGAACGAGGCATTTGCGGTGCAGGTATTGTACTGCCGCAACGTGCTGGGCATTCCCAATGATATTCTGAACGTCAACGGAGGCGCTATTTCCATTGGTCACCCGTATGGCATGTCCGGTGCCAGGATGGTTGGTCATGCGCTGATTGAAGGCAAGCGCCGCGGCGTGAAGTACATCGTTTGCACGATGTGCGTCGGCGGCGGCCAGGGCGCGGCTTCTTTGTTCGAGGTCGTTTAGAGCCCCAAGACCGTACCTTTAGCACCTGCTGCGCCCGCGGCGCAGCGGGTATGCTGTACTCATACGCTTGATCGAGCCTTGCTCGTGGTCCACCATCGGTCAATGGCCGGGAAGCGTGGATCTCAATGACTGCAGAAAAAAAAGGCTACGACCTGCCAGGCGTCGTCTTCCGGTCGCCTTGGTTTGAGGGCCTGCCAGAAAGAGCCCACCTGCGGCTCGCTGAAGCCGCCAGCGTTCACCACTATAGTAAGAGCGCTTATCTCTATTCGACTGGTGAGGCCAGCAAAGATGTTTACTGCATCTTGTCGGGTCGTGTCAGGTTGCTCTTGAGCAGCACCATTGGGCAGGAATTTGCGATCCGTGATATCGAGTCCGAAGCGTGGCTTGGCGAGCAATTCATGGCCCACGATTTCCCGACGGCGATCGACGCCCGCGTCCTGGAAAGTGCCACGGTTGCGGTAATACCCCGCAGCGTTGTGCTCGCCGTTGGTGACGAGCACCCACTGATGTACAAGAACATCTTTAAACACCACATGAGGCGATCGCGTGGAGTCTGGCACCTGCTCACCGGCATGGCGTTCTATCCACTGCGGTCTCGCCTTGCCGGACGACTGCTGGCATTGATTGAAGAGCATGGCCATCCGGGTGCCGACGGAGTCTCGATCGACATCAATATGAGCCAAACGGACTTCGCCCAGCTCAGCCTCGGGTCACGCCAGCGTATCAACAAGATTCTCAGTGAATGGCGCGAAAAAGAGATTATTGAGGTGCAAACGAACCATTACGTGGTTCGCGACATCGATGCGCTGCGCGAGGAGCTCGAGCTTAAGGACGACGACGACTGAAGCGTCGTCGCGAGGGCGACACTCCTCGATTTACTGACAGTGTACGGTCTGATGTTGGCAGCCTTCCAACAGAGTAAGAGACGTATGAAGACTTCATTGAAATTGGGTTACGGAGCCGGTCAGACCGCTTCGGGCGTTAAGAACGCCGTCTTCACGATTTTTCTTTTTTTCTACTATAATCAAGTTCTTGGCGTCTCCGGAAGCCTGGTTGGCATGGCTTCATTACTGGCGTTGGCGATCGACGCCATCACCGATCCGATGGTCGGCCAGCTCTCGGATCGTTTCAAATCGCGCTGGGGTCGCCGCCATCCGTTCATGCTGTTCGGCACAATTCCTTTCGGCTTCACTATCTATCTGTTGTTCTCACCGCCGACCGGACTGGACGAACAGGGTTTGTTCGCCTGGATGCTCGGCTTCGCCATTATTGTACGAATTCTGCTGACTTTCTTTTTCGTTCCGCACCTGTCTCTGGGTGCCGAAATGGTGCGTGACTATCACGAGCGAACAACACTGATTGCGTACCGTCAGTTTTTTCAATTCGCTGGCGCATTGTTCATTTCGATGACCGGGTTCATCGTCTTTTTTCCACCAAGCGAAGCATTTCCGAATGGCATGCTGAATGCGGCGAGTTATCCCGGATTTGGGGCCTTCGGAGGAATGCTGGCCACTGTAACCATGCTGTGGTCTATTTACTCAACACGTTCAACCATCCCACATCTTTCTGCTCCCGTGCCAAACCCCGATGCCGGGAGCTCGTTGCTGGCATTCATAACCGTCTTTAGAACATTACGGCAGTTCGCCTTTCGTAAATTGTTCATTACAACGTTGGTGTTCACCACGATTGTCGGCATTACCCAGACGTTGATCATCTACACCGGCACCTATTTGTACGGCTTTACGCCGGTCCATTTGGCCATCGTCGCGAGCTCGCCAATTATTGGTGTTTTGTTTGCGCCGTATATGGCCAAGCGAGCATCCCTGTGGCTCGACAAGAAACGATCGTTCATGTTGTGTCTCGTGATGGGCTCTGTGTTCGGATTTGCACCTCCGCTAGCGTTCTTGCTTGGTGCCATTGAGCCAATGGATGCGGGCAGCAGACTGGGTTTCGTCTATCTCGCAACGGGCTTTTCACAGATCTTCTTTATTGCGATGTACATCATTTTGGACTCGATGCTGTCTGACACGATCGATTTGCATGAACTGGAAACAGGCCGCCGGGAAGAGGGGCTGTTCTTCGCGGCCGGCTCATTTGCACAGAAGGCCAGCTTTGGCCTGGGGGCATTCGCCGCGGGCGTTGGGCTGGATGTCATCCGTTTTCCACAGGGGGCGAGCCCTGCTGACGTACCACTCGATGCATTGACCGGTCTTGCGATATTCGCCGG
>JAACFM010000033.1 GCA_009937445.1 Gammaproteobacteria bacterium
CCAAGCTCGCTCTGTAATTTGGATAAGTAATTATCGCGGTCAAAGTCGTTCATGTTCGACGTATTGACACTCACACCAGCGCAGAAGCAGGCTGGTCGCGTACGTCGGGCCAACCGCAGCGCATCATCAATGACCTCATCTAGTTGCGGAATCGGATAATCACCGCCGGACTCGTCAATTGCCAGACGCTCGGCGTCGTGGCAAAGAATGATCGCATCGGGTTGCGAGCCATGCAGCAGGCCGAGGCTGACTCCCGAGTAGCTTGGATTGAGGAGTGAGCCCTGTCCTTCAATGACATCCCAGTGGTCGTGGTCGTTGTCGGGAGACAAGACCTGCGCCGCGCCGGATATGAAGTCGGCGACCACGGCATCAACCGGTATTCCTTCTCCGGCGATCATAATGCCTGTTTGTCCGGTTGCTCTGAACGTTGTTTTGACGCCCCGGCGTTCGAGCTCGCGATGCATGGCGAGGGCACTGTATTTTTTGCCGACGGCACAATCGGTACCGACCATGAGGACTCTTTTTCCGGAGCGTAATCGGCCATCGCCAATCGGAATTCCGGGCGGCGGAATACGCACATCGATTAGTTTTGCGCCGCCACTTTTTGCAGCGGCGAGCAGGTCGGGGTTATCCACGAGCTTGCTGTGCAATCCTGCGGCGATATTGAGGCCGGCGGCTGCGAGCTTGGCCAACTGGGGAACCCAGTGTTCAGGTATCTGCCCACCCATCGGCGCGACACCAACGATCACGGTCTTGATGCCCGCATCTTTGGCTTCCTGCACGGTCAACTCGGGAAGCCCAAGATCAACCGGGCAGTCCGGTAATCGCATTTGCCCGGCGCATCGTTCGGGTCGCCAATGGGCTATGCCCGCACCGGTCTTTGCATGGTGAGTATCGGGAACGTCACCCAAATAAATGAGGTACGGGGCTTCGAGGTTTATTCTCGTTAATTCCATAGCGACCGATCATAAATCAATACTGCAGATCGATCACCCACAGCTACGGCAGGAATATTGTTGCCGGGTGCTCGAACATTTCCTTTATGCGCTGGATCATTGCGGCGGCGTCGTAACCGTCGACAAAGCGATGGTCGAACGATGACGAAAGATTCATCATCAGTCTGACTGCGATTTGGCCATTGAACACTACGGGTCTTTGCACCGCACGATTGACACCGATGATGCCCACTTCAGGCAGGTTGATGACGGGCGTTGAGGCAATGCCACCCAGTTTTCCCAAGCTCGTGATGGTGATGGTCCCGCCCGTCAATTCACTCTTCTTGGCACTGTTATCTCGTGCGGCTTGAGTTACACGGCGGATTTCCGCAGCGAGACTGCCTATGTCCCTCATTTCAGCGTGTTTTACAACGGGAACTTTCAGGCCATCGGGCGTTTGCGTCGCAACACCTAAGTGCACCGCTTCGTGCTGCAGCAAAACATTGCGCTCTTTGTCGTAGGTTGAATTGCACTGTGGGAATTCTTGCAGCGCACGCACCAGCGCGAGACCAAGAAACGGTAGTAGCGTCAAGCGTTCTGACGGATCACTTTTCGCATTGTTGAGGTGTTTGCGCAATGCCTCAAGTTCGGTGATGTCGATTTCTTCAACGTAGGCAAAGTGTGGGATTTCCTGCTTTGCCCTGCTCATGCGCTCTGCGATGATACGGCGCAGGCCAATGACTTTGATTTCCTTGACGGCCGTCGAGGGTGCCGCGGCGCTTCTCGCGACCGGCGTACCGGTTGCTTGTGCCTTCAGATAATTGTCAAAATCCTTACGCTGTATGCGGCCGCCTGCGCCCATGCCGGGAACGAGGCTGAGATCAATACCGGCCTCTTTCGCACGGCGACGAATCGCTGGCGAAGTAACGACTCTCGTGCCCGCATCAACCTCTGCCACAAGCTGGGAAAAGGCGTCAGAGTCTTTCGTGCTGGGTTGTGGCTGCGGTGCAGGGGCCGGCTCTTTGCTGGCCGCTTCGCTGTCGGTCTCGAAAGTCACCAGCGCTGCGCCTACAGCGACAACATCACCGGGTTCGCCGGCGAGCTTGATGACTGTGCCGCTGACGGGCGAGGCCAGTTCCACCGCCGCCTTGTCGGTCATCATCGTGCCAACAACGGTTTCCTCTTCGACGAATTCGCCAACCTTGATGAACCATTCGCCGATTTCAGATTCAACGGTGCCTTCGCCGAGGTCTGGGAGTTTGAAAATATGCTCGCTCATCCTGCCTCCATTACTCTGCGGATACCGGCCGACATGCGTTTCAGACCTGGAAAATACTGCCACTCAAAGGCATGCGGATAGGGTGTGTCCCAACCAGCAACGCGCGATATAGGCGCTTCGAGATGGTAGAAACATTCTTTTTGTATGGTCGCGGCAAGCTCGGCGCCGTAGCCACCGAACCGCGTTGCTTCGTGGGCAACGAGGCAGCGGCCTGTCTTCTTCACCGACTCAGCCAGCGTTGCAACGTCGAGCGGCGCCAGCGTGCGAACGTCAATGACCTCGCAATCGACGCCGGTTTCATTAGCTGCTGCGATTGCCACGTGCACCAGCGTGCCGTACGTAATGATGGTTAGCTCTTCACCTTCGCGGACAACGGCAGCCTTTCCGAGAGGGACGGTGTAATGCCCCTCAGGAACCTCGCCCTTGGGATGTGAATTCCACGAGACCGCCGGCTTTTCCGGGTCGCCGTCGAAGGGTCCGTTATAGATACGTTTCGGCTCGAAAAAGATAACCGGATCGTCCGACTCGATTGAGCTGATCAGCAATCCTTTCGCGTCATAAGGATTGGACGGCATGACAACCTTGATGCCGCTAACGTGCGTGAATATGCCTTCCGGCGACTGCGAGTGAGTCTGGCCGCCACGTATTCCGCCACCACAGGGTGTGCGAATGGTGACAGGCGAGAAAAACTCCCCGCTCGAACGATAGCGGAGTCTTGCGAGCTCACTGACGATCTGGTCAAAGCCCGGGTAAATGTAGTCGGCGAATTGAATTTCAGCGACGGGGCGCAGTCCGTTCACACCCATACCGATTGCTGCGCCAATGATGCCGCCTTCTGAAATAGGCGCATCAATCACGCGATGTTCACCGTATTTGCGCTGCAATCCGTCAGTGCAACGGAACACGCCACCGAAATAGCCAACGTCTTCGCCCAGAACGACAACGCTCGGGTCTCTGTCCATCACGATATCGTGGGCGGAGCGAATCGCCTCGATCATGTTCATGCGTGCCATTATTCGCCCCTCTCAACTTCAAGCATCCGCCGTCGCTGCGACTCAAGATTCGGCGGCGTCTCGGCGTAAACATCATCGAACATCGTGCCAGGATCCAGCCTGGGACCTTCTGTCATGGTGCCGTGCTTTTGCGCTTCCTTCCAGGCGCTCTTAACTTCCAAATGCAATTCTTCAATGAGTTTTTCATGTTTTGCCGCGGACCAGTGGCCCTCAAGAATCATGTGCTGCTTGAGGCGTTCGATCGGATCGCCCAGCGGGAAAGATGCCCATTCGTCTGTTGGTCGGTACTTGCTCGGATCATCACTCGTGGAGTGGGCGCCACCCCTATAGGTTACGAGCTCGATGAGCGTGGGACCGCCGCCGCGCCGCGCCCTGTCCGCCGCCCACAATGTTGCCGAATAGACCGCCAGAAAATCATTGCCATCAACGCGCAGTCCGGGAATACCCAGACCAAGACCGCGGGCGGCGAACGCCCTGCGTTGTCCTGCTGCGGTTCCCTGGAACGTCGATATGGCCCACTGATTGTTGACGACGTTGAGGATGACCGGTGATTGGTAAATGGCGGCGAACGTAAGTGCGTGATGAAAGTCGGCCTCGGATGTCGTGCCGTCGCCGACCCACGAAGCGGCGATATGATCTTCGCCCTTGATGGCCGATGCCATAGCCCAGCCAACGGCGTGCGGGTATTGCGTGCCAAGATTGCCAGAGATCGAAAAGACATTGCCGCTTTTTGAATGGTACATGATGGGCAGCTGCCGGCCCTGACACATGTCGCGCGTGTTCGACAAACACTGACACATCATGTCAACCAGACTAACGCCGCGGTACATGTACAGGCCCTGATTTCGATACGACGGGAAACACATGTCACCCGGCCGTAGCGCCATACCCTGTGCGATGGAAATGGCCTCTTCACCCAGCGCCTGCATATAAAAGGAAATGCGTCCCTGGCGTTGTATTTGCCACATACGCTCATCGAAGACGCGGTTCAGCAGCATCCAGCGCAAACCGACTTGCAGCTCCGTCGCGTCGAGATTGGGATTCCACTGACCTTTGGCCTCATGGTCATCATCGAGAACACGAATCAGGCCTTCGCTCAGATGCTGGATATCACGCGTTCGTGCATCAGACGACGGTTTGTCCACGCTGCCGGCAGGTGAGAGATCCAGATAACTAAAATCGGGTTCTTCGCCTGGACGCGCGGTCGGTCTCGGAATTTGCAATCGCGATTTCGTCATCATGTCTGCTTCCTGTTATTTTTTGCCAACGGCAATCAGTCGACGTGCCAGTTCGTCAGCGAGTTCATTGGTCGGCCGACCGGTTTCGTTCGCTTCGGCAAATATCGCGTGCAGGCGGGCTGGGATCTTCGCCACGTCTGCCCGAACCTGATCTTCCGAACTGCCGCCATAATATTCATGCGACACACTTATTATACCGCCGGCATTGATGACATAGTCCGGCGCGTACAGAATTTCGCGAGCAGACAGTCGCTCGCCGTCTGCGAGTGTAGACAATTGATTATTGGCGGCCCCGGCAACGATTTTCGCTTTTATGTTTGGGATGGTTGCCGTCGTCAGAACATTGCCGAGCGCGCAGGGTGCGAGTACATCCGCATTTGCAAAGAGAATTTCGGAAGGCGCAACGATTTCGACAGGCATGGCGTTGCTGACCGCGTCGAGATTCTCCCGGTTGACGTCAGCGACGATCAGTTTCGCACCGGCGTCGTGCAGCAACTGGCAGAGATATAGACCGACATGACCAACGCCCTGAACAGCGATCGTTAAACCAGCAAGCGAGTCTTTGCCGAGTCTTACACTGACAGCGGCTTCTATTCCCAGATACACACCCAGTGCCGTCCAGGGTGACGGATCACCGCCAGCGCTGCCGCCGCTTTGTGGCAGTCCGGAGACGTATTGGGTGTGTTGTTGTACGTGCCGCATGTCGTCGACTGACATACCGACATCTTCAGCGGTGATGTAACTGCCACCGAGAGAATTGACAGCGCGACCGAATGCCGACAGTAACTCCGGTGTTTTTGGCGCATTGTCGTTAGCGAGTATGACGGCCTTGCCGCCGCCGAATGGCAGTTCTGCAACGGCATTCTTGTACGTCATGCCACGGGAAAGACGCAGCGCATCGGTTAGCGCGTCTGTGTCCCCTGCGTAAGACCACCGACGGCAGCCACCTGCTGCCGGGCCAAGAGTGGTTGAGTGCACGGCGATAATGGCTCTCAGGCCGGTTGCAGCATCATTGATGAAGTGCAGTGATTCGTGATCGTCGAATTCAGCGTGGTCGAATACGCCCATGCCTCTCCCCTTTAGAGCTACGCATACATTGACTAATATATCGCGAAGGTTAGCCATAAAACATGCAAAAGCTTTTACTGAACAGCAAAAACACGCATAATTATTGCGAATAAATAGCAATAATGAATGAATTATGCAAAATATTTCTCTGGATCAAACGGATCGAAAAATTCTCGACTTGCTGCAATCAAGCTCCGGAATAAATGCAGCCGCGATAGGCGAACGTATCGGACTCTCCCAGTCGGCCTGCTGGCGTCGAATCCAGCGCATGCGAGAGGACGGTGTCATCCGCGACCAGCCGGTTATTCTGGATCGCGAGAAGGTCGGTTTGACGACAATGGTGTTCGCGCACGTGAAGCTGACATCACACGGTCGCAGTAATTTGTCGACCTTTGCCGACGATGTGAAGCAGTATCCAGAAGTGCTGGACTGCTACGTGGTGCTTGGCAACGTCGACTTTCTATTACGCATCGTCACGAAAGATATCAAAGCCTACGAACAATTCTTTTTCGAAAAGCTCTCGCAGCTTCCGGGCATACAGGAAGTGACATCAAGCATCGTGTTGTCCGACATCAAACACACGACGGCTCTTCCGATCTAGGCGAACGTTGCGACCTGCAACGGCTGCTTGCTTGAGACAGATGCGCGCTTCATACCGTCGGAGTTGTAAAGTGTCGCGATTTTTTGGAGTCGAGTAACAGCGATGACACCCGCATCGCCGCCCAGGCGCTTTACTTCGTCGAGCATGCCATTGATCGCATCATCCAGCGAGGCGCCGGATTTGAACGCGCAGGCGATCGACACCGCTCCGCCTGCGCGGATGATGTGTTCTCCGGTTCCCGTGCACGAAATCGCTATGTTGTCATCGGCCCAGGTGCCCGGCCCGATGAGCGGTGTGTCACCGATGCGGCCTTCGAGTTTGCCGAATGTGCCGCCGGTCGATGTCGCCGCGGCCAGCGCACCGGACTGATCCAGCGCCACAGCGCCGACTGTGCCGTGAGCATTACTGTTCGTTGTCTCATCCTTGGTGACACCGACCGGGAGGCGGTAATAATCGTCGGGGTTTTCAACCTCGGCATAGCCGTTGTCGCGTGCGAAGGCGGCGGCACCAGCACCTGCGAGCAGGACGTGCGGCGTTTTTTCCATCACGCCGCGGGCTATTTGTATCGGGCTCTCAAAACCGGGCAACGCTGCGACGGCACCGGCTTCGCGTGAAGGTCCGTACATGATCGATGCGTCCAGCTCAACATAGCCCGCCGTATTCGGAGCGGATCCTCGTCCAGCGACATACATTCCGGACGTTTCCATTTCGATGACCGCAGTTTCGACAACATCGAGTGCGCTGCAGCCGTTTGCAAGCAGTGTTTCGCATTCTTTCGTCAGACCAAGGAGATGTTCCTCAACTGAGTGGTAGTTACGGCCAGCTACTGCACCAGCACCGCCGTGCAGAGCGAAAGCGTATTGCTTATTCGATTGGCTCATCGTCTGCTTTTGGTTCAGGGAGGAACGCGAGCATAGCGGCAAACCGGGCCAAGGGGTAGCACCCGTCGTTGTCTAATGTGCCTGCAATTCGGCCCAGCCCCGGATAATTTACGCGGGCGCGGGATACTGGCACCGACAACGGGCTGAATTCGAATATCACGAGCAGCGCCCATTCTTATCTTAGAAACCACAGAAACGGCCAAATTCCGTTGTAAAAAAACGACAATGTGGAGATTTTATTACTCTCATTCGAATTTAGTGTTGCAAAAAACCAATTATACTAGGAGAATCGCTGCACCTGTCCACATTTGTCCGTGGATGACTGATGATGTCGCAGTACGATACCGAGCGACATTAATTAAGACAACGTAAGCATAAGGGGTTTAGATAATGAACAGACACAAACAGTGGGCAACCGGATTCGGCTCCGTCGCCGCCGTGCTCGTGCTGTCGGTCGCGCCAAGCGGACCGGTGTACTCGCAGGATGACGTAGAAGACGAAGATATTGCCATTGAAGAAATTGTGACCACAGGCTCACGAATTACTAGAAACGACTATAACTCTATGAGTCCTCTGACCGTTATAGGTGGTCAGGCACTCTTGGAGGCTGGCGTCTCGAACATCGGTGAGGCTTTGCGTGACCAGCCGACTATCGGCACCGGCGGTTTCAACCAGTCGAGCATTCTCTCTGGTGGTGGCTCCACGTCGATTGACCTCCGCAACCTGGGATCGGATCGTGTACTGATCTTGATCAATGGCCGTCGAGTAGCGTCGTTTGCGGACGCGCTGCAAAACCAGGCCGCAGATCTGAGCTTCGTGCCGTCAGCAATGGTTGATCGCGTAGAGATACTCCGTGACGGTGCATCAGCTGTATACGGATCCGACGCTATCACGGGTGTTGTCAACGTCATTCTCAAGAAAGACTTCGAGGGTATCGAGCTCGCGCTAAATACGGGCGCAGCCACTGAAGGCGATGGCGAGAACTACGGCGCGTCACTGACCATGGGCACAAGCAGCGACCGCGGCAACTTCGTTGTCGGCGCCGAGTATCGTCGCCAGGACGTGCTCAAGCAGGTTGATCGCGACTGGGCGTTTCCGGCCATTTCTTCGCTCAACTCGGGTGGTGCGTCGAACGGCTCGTTCTTCTCGACCGGCGGATTCTTTGACACAGATGCTGGCTTTTTCTGCACGCAACCTCTAGCCTTCGGCGGCAATGAAATCGACGACATCTCGGGAACCCTCGGTTGTCCGAGCCTTGCCCCGAGGCAGAATGTCTCGAGCCCGGACGATGTTCAGCTGCTTCGTTACGACTACGCGCTCGCACAGGACCTGATCGTCCCGAACGAGGTGATCACGGCGTCGGTGTTCGGTAACTACGAGCTGAACGAAAGCACCAATGTTTTCTTGGAGATGCAGTACTCCAGTCGTGAGGGCGAAGGGCACCTCGACGGTAATCCTGGAGCGTTTTTTGTGCCGGGTACCAACCCCAATAACCCGTTCCCGGGCGAAGACGGCTTTATGTACGTACGACCATCTACGACGGTCGGTCCGCGTACCTCGACTAATAACTCCAGCACATTCCGTGTTGTTGCTGGTCTTGACGGTGACTTGCCGTTTGGCGATAGCTGGACCTACGAGGCTTCCGTCTTGTACACGTCCGTCAATGCCGATCTCGTGACCAACTCCGTCTGGAACCTAGTGCGTATGGAACGTATCGCAGATCCTGATGCTTGTGCAGCTGACGCGCTGTGTTCGGCGGCTGTAAACTCGTCTGGCGCGCTTGACGCTGCCCGCCCGGGTAACTGGACGGAACAGGAAATTCGCTATGTTCGCCAAAACTCGCAGGCTGTTTCGAAGTTCGATCTGATCGGTGCACAGGCGTTCATTTCCGGTGCCTTGTTTGAGATGCCGGCTGGCGACGTCAACATGGCATTCGGCGTGGAGACTCGCAGGGAAACGGGCTTCGCCAAGCCTGACTCGGTAACGGAAGCGGGCGAGAGTATCGCCAACCAGACATACACGACACGAGGCGCTTACGAGACCGACGAGGCTTTCGTCGAGCTCGATATCCCGCTCCTGGCCGATGTTACTGGTTTCGACAACCTCACTCTGAACTTGCAGTATCGTTTCACGGACTACAGCAGTTTCGGTTCTGACGATGCGTATCGTGCGGGCATCAACTGGGCAGTCAACGATTGGGTGCGGATCCGCGGTAACGTCAGTACTGCATATCGTGCGCCGAGCGTGACCGACCTTTACAGTGGCGGTGTGCAGAGTTTCGACTTCTTCACCGACCCCTGTGAAGCCGCAACGAGCGGCATCGTGCCCACGGACAATGCCTGGCAGAACTGTGAGCTCGATGGGATCGACCCGGCAACGTTCACTCAGCTTGCCTCTCAATACGCTGTTACTGCCGGCGGTAATCCGAATCTGGACCCTGAAACTGCGGACACGGTCACCTACGGTATCGTCTTCACGCCGCTCGGCTTCCTTGAAGGGTTACAGGTCTCGGTCGACGTCTGGGACATCGAAGTCGCCAATCTGGTTGGTCGCGGATCCTCCGATGATCAGCTGGATGCTTGCTACAACGGCCCGGTCGGCCTCACGGCGCCGGAATGCGACCAGTTTCAGGGTCGTGATGGCGTTGGCAGACCGATCGACTTCATCAACTTTACTACGAACTTCGCAGATGATTTGGTGGAGACCAATGGTTACGACATCGGCATCAACTATGCGTTCGAGGCCGGTGCAACGAGCTGGAATTTGACGCTGAATGGAACGTGGACCGACGAAAATACGTTCTATTCGGAAACCCCCAGCGCGAGCGATCGCGGCTCACAGCCGGATGTTGTATTCAACACACGCGTGGACATGTACCTGAACGACTGGTCCTTTTCCTGGCTCACGCGCAACATCGGGAGTATGAACGATACGAGATATGACGTTGGTAGTAACCCATTCGGTTATAGCTCAGTCGACTCCTATACGAAGCACGACATTCGTGTAGCATACGACTGGGAACGCTACCGCGTGGCGGTCGGTATCAATAATGTTACCAACGAAGATCCGCCATATGTCTTCGGATCTGGTAACAATACGGACACATTCCTGTACGACGTATTCGGTACGTACTGGTATGCACGTATGACGTTCTCGATGTAAGACTGATCGACTCGTTGAATCGAGTGAAGGGTGGGTTCTTCGGAACCCACCTTTTTTTTTGAGTCTGTAAATAATTCTGTGTAACTGCCAGTTTCAAACGTAGTCGACCAAGCGGCCTTCAAATTCGATCATAAATCGATTCAATGCGAGCAGCGCTTCTTCTTCGGTCGCAGACTGGTAGATTTGCTTCAGATCGGTGGCCACGGGTTTGTAATCTTTCCAGGACACGAACTTCATCGAGTTGCGAACCATGTGCACAATGCAGAGCTGAATGTGGGTCTCGGGATACGCCGTATTGATCGCGTCGGGCAAGCCATTGAGGCCGTCAACACAGGCGATGAGGATATCCCTGACGCCGCCCCGATTCTGTAGCTCGGTGAGCACGTTGAGCCAGACCTTGGCACCCTCATTCTCGGCCAGCCACAGGCACAGGATCTTGTCGTCCATCGAGGTAAAGCGGCGTTGGTGCTTCTTCACCAACTTCGGTTCAAAGCTGCCGGCCCGGTCGCGCGTTGTGGCCAACTCAAACTGGCCATCCTCGGTCTGCTCGTGCTTGTCGAAGCCAAGATGATCACCCAGCTCCGCGTTCAGCGCCGCCTCAACCGTTATCTTGGTCAGCATTTACCGAAACTCGTTGAGATCTTCTTCTGTCTTGATGCTCTTTGCAGCTGTCTGTAGTGCTTTCTTCTTCATAATCTGCCTGTCCTTACCCGTTACCGGGTTCACTGATAGGCAGTTACACAGATTGTTTTACAGTCTCTTTTTTACCGATGCCGCTTCACTTTGACTTTCTTGTTGTAGCCTTCCATTTTCAGATCGTAGGAACTTAGGATGCCTTCCGTTATTGTGACCTTGCGTCCTTCCTTGAAGCGCATGTGGCTGTCCTCTACTTCGCGCCACACCTGGCCATTATCCAGCCGCAAGTAGTCGATTTCGCCGGCCGTGGCGATCTCGATGATGTTTGCCTCGATATATTCTCTGGGCGCATCGAAGGGCTCTTCCCTGCCGAAGTCGTCAGGTGCCTCCGCAGCGATCTTGGTCCCGGCACGATTGTCGGGCTCGCGTGCCGGCGTTTCAGCCAGAGCAGGAGGAACGTTCTGCTCTGCCGGAGCTGCCAGCACTTTCGGAAGTGTTGAAGACGCCTCGTTATTCGCGTCGTAGCAAGCCAGTCGCTCGGTGTTATCCTCGATATCCGTACAGACTTGGGCAAGTGTCAGGCTAGGGAGGCCAATTAGTAATACCAAAACTCTCGATGGGTTCATTGTTCATGCCTGCCATGACTATTGGAAAGGGCTAGAATACATGATGGCAAGACATGTTTGGAAGGTCGAGCGCCTGTTTCTAGTTTTGCTGCGCCGAAGGCATGACGAGATGCCGAAGCTCGTCGCGCTGATCACGCACAATTGGGTAGATTTTCTGGACAATACAGCCGCGAATCGTGTCCTCTCCGGCTCGCAGATTGCGATGATCGTGAATGTAATCCGCCGGCACCCAGGAATTGTCAGTCAAATCCGCACAGTCTTTGCGAAACTCGACCAGGTAATCTTTATTGCTCGAATAAATGACATAACGATCGCTCACGTATTGCCAGGTATCGTGGTTGCCTTTGCGTATGAGGTCAATTTCGCCCAGTTGCGCCGTCATAACGTAGTCGTCGACAATCTGGTTCGAAGGCACACGGTAGAGCGGTTCGCTTGCGCAGGCGCCCAGTACAAATGCGACGCTGAGTATGGTCAGGTACTTCATTTTATTTGCCCCTTCTGTGCAGGTGTGCCGGCATTTCGACATGTTATCTGACCCGAAGTTCCCAACACAAGGCAGAATGCTGGATGTTTCGCAGCGCCCAATCTGCCCACAGATCGCCATCAACTCATCTGGTTCCCTTTTGCAAGAATCAGGATTGCGGTGTGTAATTTCATGTTGGAGTTCCGCTTCGCTTGTGCCTCAGTTTCCATATTGTCGCTGCATCTGGTCGCATTGATTGCAACGGCAGTTCTATTGGGCGCTTGCGCAGGTAACGCTGGTACAGAGGACACTATGGCCGCAGACAATCATGCTTCGAACCTGGACTGTCGAACGATCAGGGCGACCGCACTCCGACGTTCATCGAACTCTGATAGCAGGGTCTTCACTCGTGTGCCGTCCGTAGCTTGTTTGCGCCATGTACGGCGATACGATCACCTTTCTGAAGTGGGCCGGTAACGGATACCTGTTCCCCCGAGGAGACGCCGATAGCGAGATCGTAGTTTGCTTCCGAGTTCTATATGTCGGCCAGGAATTAGTCATCCCGCAGCGGTATCGGTTCGTTGAGTATCAAGGCGCGGACATGTTTGACGGGCGGCGAACCATAGGACAACACCTGATCGTGGTAACGCCGCAGCGTGAACTCATCGCCCCAGGCCTTTTCCACAGCAGCGCGCAATTCCAGGTGCTCCTGATAGCCAACGAAGTAGGTCGACAACTGCGTTGATGACAATTGCGCGCGCACCCATTTGAGCGCGGCTTCCCGTTCCTCCTGGAAACCGCCCTCGACCATCAAATCCATGGCCGCATCGCGTGTCATGCCGTCGACATGGATCGCGGAATCGATGATCGCGTTGGTGATGGCGCGTAGATACCATTTCAAATTGATGAGCTTCATGAGCGGATCGTGATCCAGGTAGCCTTCCAAGATCATCATTTGCTCAGCATAGACACCCCAGCCCTCGATAAACGGACCGGACCTAAGTACGGCTCGCAGCGTTGATGGGTAGCGGTTACTCAGCGCGAGTTGTAAATAGTGCCCGGGTACGCCCTCGTGGATAGTTAAATCCTGTATCGAGTAGATGTTGTATTCGCGCAGAAAGGACTGAATCTGTTCTTCGGTCCAGTCCTCGGGCAAAGGTGCTACTGCATAGAATGTCGGTTGCTCACTATCGAGCGGACCCGGCGCGTCGAGGTAAGCGACCGTCACACCGCGCTGAAATTCCGGCATGGTGATGATCTCGATCGGCTCGTCAGGCATGGTGACAATGTTTTTTTCGACCACGAAATCGATGGCCTGCTGTAATTGTTGCTTCGCGACCGCGACTATTCCGTTTGCTGGAGGAAGCTCTTTGTAGGCATCTTCCAGCGCCGCCCGAATGATGGCCTGTTTATATGACTCGTCCGGGTCGTCAGGAAATGCGGTGTATGGATGTTTCTTCAGGTAAATGGATTTCGCTACTGCATACATTTCGTTTCGAATGTTCTCGTATTCCTGTTCCGCCCGTGCCGTAATTTCCTTGCGGCCAAGAGGGGAATTCAGGGCGAATGCGAGCTTCGTATCATAGAGTTCCTTGCCAATTCGAAAGTCACCCGCCGCCCTTGGCAGCAGCTCTTCTTCGAGCCATGTTTGATGCTCGGCGACCGCGTCCCTGGCAATTTCAATGGCGGCATTCAGCTGCTCTTGCTCGTCCGCGGACAATGCGCCCATTACGGGGATGATCATCGTGTCGATAATGGAATTCAGTCCCGGATTCTGTTTGATGGCCGTTTCAGCGTGAATCTTGGGTACCCGTTCAGGCTGGATCGCTTCTCGGGACTGTTTGAGGAAACGCGGAATTTCGCTCAGCCGAGCGCTCGCACTTCTCAAGCGCGTTTCAATGGGGGCGAAATCCCGCGCGACGAGCCCATAGATAGCACCGCCTGAAATACGGATGTAATAGAGCGGATTCCAGGCCCACTCCTGCAGTTCGTCAGCAGACCAGAGATCATATTCAAGCTTGTTCAGGAGTATCTCGGCATCGATCTGATTTGCTCGTGCCATTGCGTCTGTGTCGAGCGCTTTTAGTGCAGTGATGTACTCGATGAGAAGTTCTCGACGCTCTGCTCGAGCGGCCGCATCGACCTGATCAAGCTTGTCATCGGCGCTGTGATCACCAATGCTGGTCGCGTTACTGGGCGAAATATTGGTCAGGTCGCTGATGTATTCATCAGCCAGATTCAAGAAGGCATTATCGGTCGCGGTGGCTGCGTATACGGGTGACACCGCAATCAGAGCAAGTAGTGGAAGTAAGGCGTTTTTCACGTGGGTGCCTCTGACGATATCGATAAAAACAGACCTTAGCACGGGTGCGACATAGCTGTAATATCGGTTCATGTCTCGTTCTTGTTACCGTTCCCTGGCCGTTTTGATCGCAGCGATTGCCGTCATCGCTGTGGCAGCTGAAGCTGACGATAAATTGCCTGCGTCGCTCATTCGCATGCCGGAGTCGGTAACAACGGTATTTGTTGCGGAGACATCGACGGCCCTGTTTCACCGATTCGACCGCTCTGGCGACAACATCGTGCAAAACGGCAGTTACAACATGTCGATAGGGAAAAACGGTCCAGGCAAGCAACGCAGTGGTGACAGGCGTACGCCGCTCGGCGTCTATTTCGTGACCGAACAGCTCGACACGTCGCGCCTGCATGATAAGTACGGAGTTACGGCGTTTCCGCTCGATTATCCCAATGAATGGGATCGCTTATCAGAACGTGATGGCGATGGTATCTGGCTTCACGGAGTGCTGCGAAATGGGGGGCGGCGGCCGGAACGGGACACCGACGGCTGCATTGCTCTGCCCAATGCGGACCTCACGTTGCTGGCACCCGAATTTCGCGACAACGTAACGCCGGTGCTGGTCACGACTACGGTGAGCTGGATTGATGAAGGGCAGAACAGTGCGCTGAGGCTGGAACTCGAGAATCGTATTGCAGAGTGGACAAATAGCCAGAGAAAGGGCGATTTGCATGCCTATTTATCGCTGTACAGCGAGACATTTCAACGCTGGGAAATGAACAAGGCCGAGTGGTCTTCACTGGTCTTGCAGACGCCGGGTCGACACCGTCGCCGCAATATTGATTCCAGCAACCTGCTGCTGGTCGCCTACCCGGAAGAGGACGGTGTCTACTTCAGTCGATTCAGGCTCGCAGTCGTTGAGAACGAGCGGGAAATTACCAGACAGAAGCGCCTGTACTGGCGCCGTGAGGCGAACGGCGCACTGATGATTGTTGCTGAAGACGACGGTTAACGAACGACTTCTGCCTAGCGAAGACCTTCGCGAACGGTGAGTTCATCGATGAGTTCGATCAGTTTCGGATAGCTGCCTGCTTGCCCCGCATCTGTACGGTACTTCCCGTTCACGACAATCATGGGAACGCTGGTCACGTTATAACGGCGCGCCAGATCCTGTGCTACGCGCATGGCCTGGTTCACTTCAAATGAACTCCAGGTGCGCTTGAAGTCGTCTTCGCTAACGCCTGCTCGGGTGAAAAGGCGTTGAATAGCGGTTTCGGAAGTCAGGCGATTGCCCTTGCGATGAAACTCCTCAAAGACCATGTTGCGAAAGGCTGCCTGATCCTTGAGCTTGCCTGACTGCGCGAGAAAGAGCTCGGTGTAATATAGCTGGGCGTGCAGTTGCGCCAGCTGATTGAAGATCGCCGGAATTCGAACAAGCCGAACGCCCGGATCCTTGGTCTCCTCCCACTGATTGACAAAGGCCTCGAGGTCAAAGCAATGCGGGCAGCTGTACATGAACACTTCAGCCACTTCGATTTTGTCCGCGCCACCAACGGTTCGTTGTGTCGGAACCATGCGTGTGTAGTGCTGACCTTCCTTGAACTGCCAGGTCCTTGCAGCGGCAACATCATCTGCCTGTGCCAGCATGATCGCCTGATCTGCGGGTTCGGCTTCTGCAGCTGATTCTTCTACAACCTCCAGCGACTCGGTCTCCGCTACGGCAGGGATCTCTGCTGTCTGGGTCACAGACTCAGGTGCTTCGGCCTCAACAGCGGGTGATTCTTGCGCAGGTGCAGTTTCTTGCTTGCCGCAGCCGGCAATCGACAGCGCCAGGAAGGTGAGTGTGGTTATCGAAATAAGTCGTTTCATGCTTACTTGAGACCCTGTACGTAGGAAGAAAGTGCCGCGATATCGTCTTTATCGAGATTCGCCGCGATGTCCTGCATGATGCGAGTTTTGCCATCGGTCGTGCGCGCGCCATCGGCGTAGGCGTTCAACTGCTTGGCGGTATAGGCCGCGTGCTGACCTTGCAGGGACGGGTACTTCGCTGCTGGATTGCCGCGCCCGGTCGGGCCATGGCAGGCCAGACAGGCCGATATTTTATCTTCCTTGTTGCCACCACGGTACAAGGCTTCGCCGCGCTCAAGAAGACTCTCATCAGCGATCGACTGTGCGGCGGCAGGGAGACTTTCAAAATACACAGCGAGATTTGCCATGTCCTCGTCCGATAGCATCATCGCCTGACTGGACATCAGGGGATCAACGCGACTGCCGTCTTTAAAGGCCTTCAATTGGGCGAGCAGATAAGGCGCATTTTGCCCCGCGATATTCGGCCACATGGGACTTGCGCTGTTGCCTTCAGGGCCGTGGCAGGCCGTGCACGTGAGGGCGCGGGCTTTACCAGCCTCTGCCGATCCGTCAACGAGGCTTGCGGCCTGGATGTGGGTGGCGGCCAGCGTGAGACCAGCGAGTACGAATAGCGGTGAGAGCTTAATTTTCATATCGTGTAACCGTTACTTCCCTGCGTTGGCACTTGCCATCGCCTAATGATTCTGCATTTTATCCAGATTCGAGTTTCTGAGTCGCGCCGAACGTCGGCGCCGGGCTGGAAAGTTCCTTTGACTGCCTGAACTACCTTGCTGCGTGACCCGGAACCGTTCAGACTAGCCCATAGGTCCTGTACTCAGCAGCCCCAAATTATACACATTATCCGCAGGACGTACCCCATGTCGCAATACCCTGAAGCCGAGTTTATCAAGAGCGCCAATACGGTGAGTCAGTTCGTTGTGGACGCGGGCGCGGAAGTCGCCGTCGCCGGCCGCTCGAACGCCGGCAAGTCCAGTGCCATCAACGTCATCGTCAATCGCCGGCAATTCGCGCGTACCAGCAAAACGCCCGGTCGCACACAGCTGATCAATTTCTTCAGCCTTCAGGACCAGGAGCGCCTTGTAGATCTGCCGGGCTACGGCTTCGCAAAGGTGTCCGACAAGATGCGCTATCACTGGCGAAGCCTCATAGCCGATTACTTCGAGTCGCGCAGAAGCCTCAGGGGGCTGTTTCTCATTATGGATATCCGCCGGCAGATCACAGCGTTCGACAAGCAGATGTTGAACTTTGCTGAACAGGTTTCACTGCCGACGCACGTGCTTCTGACGAAGACCGATAAACTCAAGCGTGGTCAGGCAGCCAAGGCATTGCTCGAGGTACGTCGTGACCTCGGAGAGGTGGCCACGGTACAGCATTTCTCGGCCTTGACCCGCCTTGGGGAAGATGAGGCGCGCGCGAAACTCGGTGAGTTTCTGTCCATTGGGGATGGGCAATAAAAAGCCCCGAAGCAGCGGTTGGAGCCGTTACCCCGGGGCCAGAAGAAGCAAACGGCTTGGGGTTGCCCTTTGCACGCCTGTTTAGGGAGGTAAACAGGCGAGTGTCTTACACACTCAAAAGATTAGAGGGCATAACGCAGAGAGAGTTCACTGAAAGTCATAGTGCTTTGATAATTAAGTGAATAAAGTTTAGATCGAGTCTAATGCGCCTCGTCCCAGTTGTTGCCCACGCCGGCATCCACTTGCAGCGGGACCGACAGCGTCGCGGCGCTATTCATCAGTTCGATGACTCTGTCTCGTACCGGGTTGATGTTGTCTTTGTCCACCTCAAAAACGAGTTCATCGTGAACCTGCATGATCATGCGCGCGCCAGGACGTTCATCCTGTAGCCATTGATGCACTGAAATCATGGCTTTCTTGATGATATCGGCTGCCGATCCCTGCATCGGGGCGTTGATCGCGGTGCGCTCTGCGTACTGACGACGGTTTGCGTTACGAGCATTGATCTCGGGCAGGTAAAGGCGTCGACCGAATACCGTCTCGACGTAACCATCAGCGCTAGCCTTCGCTCGTATATCGTCCATGTAGGCTTTCACGCCCGGGTAACGATCGAAGTAGAGATTCACATATTCCTGTGCTTCACCGCGCGCGATGCCGAGTTGTTTGGCGAGTCCGAACGCGGACATGCCGTACATCAATCCAAAGTTGATTGCCTTGGCCGACCGCCGTTGATCATCAGTGACGTCGTCGAGTGCCATGCCGAAAACCTCCGCCGCTGTCGCGCGATGCACGTCCTGCTCGTCGGCGAATGCTTTCACCAGCCCCGCATCCTCTGACAGGTGCGCCATGATACGCAGCTCGATTTGCGAGTAATCGGCCGCGAGCAGAACCTGCCCGTCCGGCGGTATGAAGGCCTGACGGATGCGCCTGCCTTCTGCGGTGCGGATGGGAATATTCTGCAAATTGGGGTCTGTCGAAGACAGTCGTCCGGTTGCCGCAATAGCCTGGTGGTATGACGTGTGAATGCGCCCGGTGCTCTTGGCGATCTGCAGCGGCAGCTTATCGGTATAGGTGCTCTTGAGTTTGCTGACGCTTCGATAATCAATAATGACGGCCGGTAATTCGTAATCACTCGCAAGTTCTACCAGGACGTCCTCTGCCGTAGACGGTTGTCCTTTCGGCGTCTTGCGGATGACCGGCAGCCCTTGTTGTTCGAACAGGATCTGCTGCAACTGCTTGGGGGAGCCGAGGTTGAATGGCCCACCTGCCAGTTTGTGCGCCTTTGCTTCAAGTTCGATCATCTTCTTCGCGAGCTCACCGCTTTGCGTGTTGAGCATCTTGCGATCGACCAGAACGCCGGTCTCTTCCATCTCCAGCAGAATGGGAACCAGTGGTTGTTCGATATCTTCGTAGACGCTCTTTAGTGCCGGGTACTCGCTCAGTTGCGCCCACAGTGTCTGGTGAAGCTGCAAGGTGATGTCCGCATCTTCTGCGGCGTAGGGCGCCGCTGTTTCAAGATCAATCTGATTGAATGTCAGTTGCCTGGCACCCTTGCCCGCGACGTCTTCGTAGTGAATGGTTTCGCGCCCCAGGTACTGGCGAGCGACGGAGTCCATGTCGTGCCGGGTCGCCACACTGTTCAGTACGTAGGACTCGAGCATCGAGTCGTATTGCATACCGGCCAGCGCGATATCGTATCGTGCCAGGATATGCGCATCGTATTTGAGGTGGTGGCCGACCTTCTTCTTGTTATCGTCCTCGAGCCAGCCGCGTAACTTCTGCAACACCTCGTTACGCTTCAGTTGATCCGGTGCGCCAGGGTAATCGTGGGCAAGCGGTACGTATGCGGCTTCGTTTGGGGTGACGGAAAGAGACAGGCCGACGATCTCAGCTTCCATGTAATTGATACTGGTCGTTTCGGTATCAAAGGCTGTCAGTTCAGCCTGGTCAATTTTGGCAAACCAGCGATCAAATGCCTCCCAGGTGAGGACCGTTTCGTAGTCTGATTCCTCGGTGTGTTCGACAGCAGCAACTGGCTGGTCGTTTTCCTCATCCAGCTGGCCCAGCAGTGAGCGCAGTTCGAAGTGGCGGTACAACTCTCGCAGGCGATCCGTATCGGCGGCTCTCGGTGACAAATCATCAACACTCATGTCGAGATCAAGATCTTCGCGGATAGTGGCAAGATCCTGCGACAGGCGCAGCTGTTCGACATTGTCTCTAAGACTGTCGCCGACCTTGCCTTTGATCTCGTCGACATTTTCTACAATGCCGTCTGCGCTGTCGTAAAGATTCAGCCATTTAGCCGCTGTTTTTGCGCCGACCTTCGGGACGCCGGGAATATTGTCCGAGGTGTCGCCCACGAGGGCGAGGTAGTCGATGATTTGCTCAGGGAAGACGTCAAATTTCGCCTTGACGCCGTCGCGATCCAGTCTTGAATCATTCATTGTATTGATCAATGTGACGTTGTCGTTGACGAGTTGGGCAAGGTCCTTATCGCCCGTCGATACGAGGACGTTGAGTCCTGCAGCGGATGCTCTTTTACACAGGGTACCGATGACATCGTCGGCCTCTACGCCTGCGACCCGCAAGAGGGGCAGGCCCATCGCTTCTACTGCGTCCAGAATCGGCTGTATCTGGGAGCGCAGCTCATCAGGCATCGGTGGTCGATTGGCTTTGTAATCGGAATAGAGTTCGTCCCGAAACGTTTTTCCGGGCGCGTCGAATACAACAGCGACGTGTGGGGGCTGTTCTTCACGCAACAGTTTCTGGATCATCGACAACACGCCGTGCAACGCGCCGGTTGGCTCACCATGAGAGTTGGTGAGCGGCGGTAGCGCGTGAAAGGCACGATAGAGATACGACGACCCGTCGATCAGGACGAGGTCAGTCATTGCTAGTCCGCTTCAGACGATTCACTGCTGTCTTGATCTTCTTCTGTATCGTCTTCGTTAGTGGCTGGCTCCGCGGGCGGAACAGCCATCGTAGTTGGGTTTCCAGGAATATACAGCGGCCCGCTTTGGCCGCAGCCTGAAAAAATAAACATAAATGCAAGTGCTGCGATCAAAAGCGTCAGGCGTTTCATGGCATCGACCCTATAGAGTGGCGTTAATCAGCAAGCCACCGATTATAGAGGCACAGGCGACCAAAGGGGCATCATTTTGCGTATTGCTTCGCAACCTGCCGGTAGGCGTCGCGGAAGGGAATGCCTTCTTCGCGTACCAGTCGATACGCTTCTGCCGTTGCGAAAATGCCGTCGTCGAGGTGGATGTTATCTGCTTGAAAAGTCAGTCCTTCGAGCACGTATGCCATGATATCAACGCTGTCGATCGCCAGATCGATCGATCGGAACAGAGGTGATTTCAGCCGCTGCAAATCGCGGTGGTATCCGGACGGTAGCTTGGCCGTGATCATCAATGATTCGTCGAGGCATGCTTGCGACGTCGCCGACGAGGCGCGCAATAGCTCCAGTACGTCAGGATTGCGTTTCTGCGGCATGATAGATGAGCCTGTCGTGACCTCTGGCGCGAGCGATATGTAGGCAAACTCCTGTGTGTAGAACATCAGGAGATCGCTGGCCATACGACTCAGATCCTGCATCAACAATGTTATTTCGAACAACAGTGCGCTTTCGGCTTTTCCCCGTGACAGTTGTGCTGCCGTCACGGGAGTCTGAGTGACATCGAATTCAAGCTTGGTTGTGGTCGAGTTTCTGTCCAGAGGCAGTCCGGGCGTGCCGTAACCGGCCGCGCTGCCCAGCGGGTTCTTGTTGATACGTTTACGGACAGCCCGCAGGCCGTCACATGCGTCGCCAAAACCCTCATCGAAACCGCCGCACCACAACGCCACGGATGACGGCATGGCGTGTTGCATATGCGTGTATCCGGGCAGTTCAATATCACCCTGGCGTTTGCTGAGTGCGCCGATCGCCTGCCGTAGCTCTGCAACACGACCGGCAAGATCATCGGCCACGTCGCGCAGATACATGCGTAGTGCGGTGAGTACCTGATCGTTTCTCGATCGGCCGAGATGCAGTCGTCCTCCTGCCGGACCGATCGCATCGGTGAGGCGCGTTTCGATGGCCGTATGTGCATCCTCGTCCTGGAGACCGATCTGCCATTTTCCCGCAGCAAAGCTGTCGTTCAGTGTATTCAGACCATCGCGAATCAGGGCGCAGTCTTCTGCACTGATCAGATTCTGTGCGGCGAGCATTTCAGCGTGTGCGATTGAGCCGCGCACATCGTAAGCCACGAGGCGGGCATCCAGAAGATGATCTTCTCCCGCGGTGTAACGGAGTACGCGTTCATCCAGAGGCAAGCCCTTTTCCCAGAGCCTGCTCATGATCCTGTGCTTTGTTCGGCTGGTGTCAGTCCGCCGATGTCATTGACGACAAGTGTCCCGGTACCTTCGTTTGTAAACACCTCAAGAAGAATGCTGTCCGGCAATCTGCTCGAAATGATGTGAACCCGCTGCACGCCGTTTGAGATCGCCGCATCAATCGCCGCTGCCTTGGGCAGCATGCCATCCGCCAGCGATCCGGAATCGCGCAGTTTTTGCAGAGCAGCCCGATCGATATAGCTGATCAGCGAGTTCGGGTCATTGACGTCTTCCAAAATCCCTGCAGCACCGGTTGCAAGAATGAGCTTTTCAGCGTCAAGTTCGGCCGCAATGGCCGCCGCGACGGTGTCTGCGTTGATGTTCAGTATCGTGCCGGATTCGTCACAGGACAATGGACTTACGACGGGCATCAGACCGTTGTCGAGCTGCTTCCTTAGAATGTCGGCATCAACAGAATCGATGTCCCCGACAAAGCCGTAGTCGACAGTGGATTGACCGTCCCGTTCGACGGGTGGCCGCCTGTGCGCGCGAATCAATCCGGCGTCTACGCCACTGATGCCTACAGCCGGTATTTGCAGATCCCGGCAGGTGGCCAGAATGCGCGTGTTGATCTGGCCATTCAGGACCATTGTTGCAACGTCGAGAGACTCACCATCGGTAACCCGGCGTCCATCAATAAACGTCGTGTCGAGGCCAAGCGCTGCGGCCAGCTTGGTCGACTGGGGGCCACCACCGTGAATGAGGACAACACGGATACCCACCTGATGCAGGATGCCGACTTGCTCAATCAACGCGCGGGATTTTTCAATGTCTGCAAAGATTTCGCCGCCTGCTTTAATGACAAAGACCTTGCCTTTATAGAGGCGAATATACGGCGCCGCATGCTTGAGTGCGGAAACCACAATCGCGCGATCTTGCTTGCTGCTCATGACTGGCCTCCCAGCATCTGATGTAAGACGGCCATTTGCGCGAGCATGCGATTTCGCGCTTCAGGGATCACAACGCTTCTTGGTCCATCGAGAATCTCGTCGGCAACAACAACACCCCGGCGTACCGGGAGGCAGTGCATAAAACGGCAGTCGTCTTTCGCGTTTTCGAACCAGTGCTCATCAACGCACCAGTCGAGATGTTGTTCCCGCAGCTTCTGGTCATTGAGCCTGTCACCGTAGTGGCGGGTTGATGACCAGGATTTGGCGTAAATAACATGGGCACCTTCCATCGCTTCACTGCGTTGATCCGTTGCGGTGATCGAACCGCCGGATACATCTGCGGCTGCGGCTGCTTTTTGCATTAGCGCGTCAGGTAGTTCGAACCCTTCCGGACGAAGAACGGTAACGTCCATACCGCGTTTGGCGGCCATGTGCAAGGTTGCGGCGGGGACAGCCAGGGGCAGTGCTTTCGGATGATACGCCCAGCTCAAAACGAATTTTCCACCGTTGGCCGGAAGATTCAAATCATCCATGGTTTTCCAGTCGGCCAGACTTTGGCAGGGGTGATTCATGGCGGATTCCATGTTGATGTACGGCGTATCGATGAGATTTGTCATCGCCGTAAATTCATTTTCCTGCATATCCGTTTCGATACTCTTTCGTTCTGCGAAAGCGCGGATGCCGATCGCGTCTCCGTAGGAGGCAATGACGGGGACGGCCTCTCGAATGTGTTCCGCGGCGACTCCGTCCATCACAATTCCGGGTCGGGATTCGAGGCCGTGAATCGACATGTCCGGAGAGATGACAAACGATCCGCCTCCGAGTCGCACCATGGCCGCCTGAAATGAGGCGAGCGTTCTAAGAGAGGGGCTCAGGAACAAGAGCGACAGCACTTTTCCTTTAAGGGCTTCCGGCTCTGGATTTGAGTCGAGCCGACCCGCCAGCGCGACCAGTGCCTTTATCTCTTCATTGGAAAAATCGGCTAAGTCGTTAAAAGCTTTCATCAACAGTTCCTTCAGTTGGTTGCGGGCACAATTAACGTTAGTGCCTCGACAAGATGATCAATGTGGCTGGGTTCCAGTACCAGTGGCGCAAGAATGCGAAGAACATTCGGGTCGCCACTGGTGCCGGTCAGAATATTGTGCGCCAGGAGGGCATCGCGCACCTCAAGCGCCGGGCGGTCGCAAACCAGGCCCAGTAGCAAACCCATACCCTGGATTCTCCTTACGGGGCCGACAATGCACTTTTCGCGAATCAGCGCCTCGCAGCGGCGAACATTTGCCAGCAGGTTTTCGCTTTCAATGGCATCAATCGTTGCGGCGATGGCCGCTGCTGCAACCGGTCCGCCACCGAATGTCGATCCGAGATCGCCGGGACCGAAGTGCGCAGCGATCGCATGACTGCATAAAACCGCGCCACAGGGTATGCCGCCGCCTAATGCCTTTGCGCTGGTCAGAATATCGGGTACAAGCTGATGCACCTGCACCGCAAAGAACTGACCGCTTCGCCCCATTCCGGACTGGACCTCATCGGCGATCAGGAGCGCACCATGTTTTGACGTTGCGGATCGCAGGGCGTGGAGGAAATCCGTCGACAGATCAAAAGCGCCGGCGACGCCTTGCACGGGTTCGAAAATGACCGCAGCTACGTCACTGTCGATCATCTCTTTTGCCGCGGCGATGTCGTCACGTGGAATGAAGTCGACCTCGAACGGTTTCGCTGGAAATCCGTACCAGCGATCCGAGTTCCAGGTGACGGCTGCAGCCGCAGCTGTTCTGCCGTGAAAGCCCTCTGTGATTGCGAGCACCTTGTTACGACGCGTCGCCATACAGGCCATTCGAAGAGCGTTCTCGTTCGCTTCTGCACCCGAGTTTACAAAGAACACGCGATCTAAGCCGTCTGCAGCAACCCGCGTCAATTTTTCGGCCGCGTCTGCGCGTATGTCGAGAGCAACCGCGTTGCTCTGAAACAGCAGCGTGTTGCTTTGCTCTGTGATCGCCTTGACCAGTTGCGGGTGGCCATAACCCAGTGCGGCGACGGCATGTCCACCGTACAGGTCGAGAATTCTTCGGCCGTCCCGGGTGAATATGTCACAGCCGCTGGCGCGCTCCGGCACGAACGGCAATTGACCGTATACCGGAATCATGACATTCGCTTCGCGCGTTCGCGGGTCGGATGGGACGTTTTGATCGGTGATCGTCGTCATCACGTCCACCCGGGAGCGGCGGCTGTCAGGCCCGCAGTTTCCGGCAGGCTCCAAAGGCGATTCATCCACTGAACAGCACCGCCGGCAGCGCCTTTGACCAGGTTGTCGATAACGCTCATCACGACGACTGAATCCCCGTCAGTTGCTACGCCGATATGGCACATGTTGCTCGCGACAACGTTTTTGAGTCTGGGTGTTGCTGCGACGATTTCGACGAACGGTGAGTCGGCGTACGCACTCTTGTAAACGTCTCTTAGCTGTTGCTCGCTGATCTCTGATATCGCCCTGGCTTGTACGGTGACGTGTATTCCTCTTGCGAAGGGCCCTGAGTGCGGCACAAACCGCACCGTCGTATTGCGACCGCTCGCCGCTGTTGTGAGTCCCGCCATTTCCGGGGCATGACGATGCCCAAGCGGTTTGTAGGCATACATATTGCTGTTGCGTTCCGGGTGATGCGTGCCCGCTTGCGGACTGCGTCCGGAGCCTGTGCTACCGGTCACGCCGGACACGAAGACCTCCGCTTCGGTTAACCCCGAACGTATGAGAGGCACCGTCGCAAGCAAAGTCGCTGTCGCAAAACAGCCGGGGTGTCCGACGTGCGGTGTCGAAACAGCATCTCTGTGTTCGGGTACCGCGCAGGTGAATTCGGACAATAGTGACGGTGCTCCGTGAGCGGCACCGTAAACGTCCTCCCAGGCCGATTGTTCTGCATAGCGAAAATCGGCCGATGAGTCGACAACATGGATCGTCCACTGTCTTTGCGCTGCTGTGAGCAGCGCTGCCGCGATAACCTCCGCCGAGGCACCGTGAGGTGCAGCCGAGAACAACGCAACGCTGCTGCCGTTTTTGATCTCGTCGTGCCAGCTGTCTCGGGCGACGAAGTGTACGCCCGACAGTGCCTGTGACAGATGACCAAATGTCTCGGCGACGGGCAGCGATGAGGCGCAGCAACTCCCCGCCAACGTAGCCGCTGGCACCCAGCACCACCGCTTGAATGGATGTACTCATGCGGATTCCTCGCGAAGTATTGCCGCCACCATGTCGCCGAGTTCAACGCCACTGGAGAGCGCATTAATGGCCGGCAGCGACAGGCGTTCAGCAATTTGTTGGATGCCAACGTCATTGTCTGTGGCGGGTCCGGTGACAACGGCTGGCTCAATACCAAATTCGTCGCGCAGTATTTTGGCACCTCCCCAGGCAGAAACAGGATCGTTCGCACACAGCACCACCGCCGTCATTGCTTTACGAATGTGTTCGTCTTCGAGAATAGCCGCTACGCCGTATGCGCCCAGTAAACCGTCACCCAGTTCAAGCACAATGACGTCGGGCTTTTTGGCGCCGAGACCGGTCAGTAATGAGCGCGTAAGGGCGGGGCCATTTTCAGCGGTCGTCGTCACAATGCCCAGATCGGAAAAAATCATCGTGTCCATGGCGCCTGCATCCTCCATTGCGAGAATGTCGCGCCGCAACGAAACACCGGTTGCTTTGCAGGCGGCAACTTTGAATCCCAGGTGGCGGAGTCGACCGACAATGGCGCAGGCTGCCGCGGTCTTTCCAGAGTCCATACAGGTGCCCGCCAGTGCGACCACCGGAACGCCATTGGTTTTCAATGGGGCGTTAATATCAAGTTGCGAGGACCCGGCGCGAGCCGGTACGCCGATACGCTCACCCAGGAAAGGGAACTCAAGCACGGTGCCCAGCACCTCGCATTCGAACGGTGGGCCGACATCGGGATTCGCTGAATCGCAGATTCCGATCACGCCGCCGATATTCAGGATCTGGAGATTGTCGCCTGGCTGCAGTTCGCTCGGGAGATGTCCGGAGTAACCGCGCAGAGCCTTTCGATGACCGAGCGCGCCGACGACGATATCGCCCATCGTGACGGTGGCCATACGACCGGATGTGAGTTCAAGCTGGTTATATCGCGACTTGTTATTGAGCACTCTGACGGCAATGAGGATGCCTTCTTCACACGGAATGTCCGGCGACAGGCGCAGCTCCGGCGCCAGCTCATTGTGCTGCGCAACGGAAGCGACTTTATCGACAACGATATTTTTCATTTCATTTTCCTGCCGCGCGCGTCTGCAACGATCCGGGCAGCGACAGAATGCGGGCATAGCCGAGTGCATCAGTGGCTGTCCATTCACCCGCGGACTCTCCGTAGACGCCCTTGGTGGCGGCGAGCAAAGAGTGTGGCGATGACGTGCCCTCGATGAACAGCTGCCCGGGCCGCAGGCTGAATGAGACCGTTCCAGTGACGCGTTTCTGCGAAGACGTGAGCATTGCCTCGATATCGTCACACGCCAGATCAAGTTGTTTTCCTTCATGGACCAGGTCGCCGTAAACGGCAGATACGCTGTCCTTGATCCGCATCTGCTGTCCGCTTAGAACGAGCTTCTCAAGTTCGCGATGAGCGGTGATGAGCGTTATCGCAGCGGGTGCCTCAAAGGCGACGCGACCCTTGGTACCCAGCACGGTATCGCCGAGGTGGATGCCACGCCCGATCCCGTAGCTTCCCGCTAGATCTTCGAGTTGCTCGATCAGTTCGACCGTGGGGAGGGAGTTGCCATCCAGCGCAACCGGTATCCCGGCAGCGAATTCCAGGGTGTGATTTGAGGGTGCCTGCGGTGCTGAAAATGCACTCGCTGACAACACCCAGGCCGATTCGGGGATCGACCCATCTGATGTCAGTGTTTCCTGACCGCCGATGGTGATGCCCCAGAGACCGCGATTTATCGAGTAGGCGGATCCCTGCGAAGGCAGTGGCAATTTGTGTGTTTCAAGATAGGCCAGCTGTTCGTCACGCACCCAATTGTTGTCGCGAACCGGCGCAAGAACCTCAAGGCCGGGGCTGAGTGTCCTGAGGGCGACTTCAAACCGCACCTGATCATTGCCGGCCGCTGTGCATCCGTGAGCGACTGTCGTCGCGCCACGCTCTGCTGCAATTTGTGCCAGTCGCGCCGCCTGCAGGCCACGTTCAGCGCCTACACACAGCGGATAGGCCTGGCCGCGTAACACATTGCCCGCGATTAGATATCGTATTACGGAATCGAAGAAATCCTGTTTGGCATCAATGAGGATGTGTTCGATTGCACCCAAAGCCATCGCGCGCTTTTCCAGAGCAACGGCGGCAGCGGCATCAATGCCGCCAGTATCCACGCAGGCAGTAATGACATCGCGACCGTAATTCTCCTTTAGCCACGGCACGCAGAATGACGTGTCGAGACCGCCGGAAAACGCAAGAATGATGGGTGAATTGTCGTTACTCAAAGGGTTCTCCAGGCGAATATCAAGAGCGCGTTGAATGCTCTATTCGTGTGATGAGGTTCTTCTGTGTGGTGCCGGATTCGGTGGCCACAAACACGGTGTCGTCGCCGCCGATGTTGCCGATTACTTCAGGCCAGTTGCAGCGATCAAACGCCAGCGCAACGCGTTGCGCGGCGCCTATGGCTGTTCTGACAACCAGCAGATTGGGGCCGGCCGGTTGGATCGTACGCAGCAGCTCGGCGACAGCGGCCAGCTGGTCGTCATCATCACGATGGGCGGACGGTAGCTCGTAGCCTTGCGCGGTCTTGATGGCGCCAATTTCTCTCAAGTCACGACTGACACTGGACTGCGTGGCGCTGTAGCCCGTTTTTGTCAAAGCGGCAACCAGTGAGTCCTGCGTTTTTGCAGGTCCTTTGAGCAGCAATTGCCGTATCGCGTCGCGCCTTTGTTCGTGATTTGTGTTTGGCATCGGTGTTCTCGCATGAATATGCGCATAATTGGAACATCATGCGCATATTCAGTCAAGCACTGTCATGCGTTTTTCGTTCTTTTCTGCGGTACACTGCGCCGCTTCGAATCCCGGAGTTAACACAATGCAATCTCCCGATACGGTCGAGGTCACTACCGGCGAGAATCCTGTGGGCAGTATCATCTGGCTGCACGGTCTCGGCGCGGATGGTCATGACTTCGAGCCTATTGTCCCGGAGCTGCGCTTGCCGGCGAGCCTGCCGCTTCGGTTTGTGTTTCCGCATGCACCGGTGCAAGCAGTGACGATCAACGGCGGCATGGCGATGCGTTCCTGGTACGACATTCTGAGTTTTGACTCCGAGGGTCGGGCTGACAGGGACGGCGTGCTGGAAAGCAGCGCGTTGCTCGAGGATTTGATCGCCAGAGAGATCCAGCGTGGGATAGCAGCGGAAAAAATCGTGGTTGCCGGTTTTTCACAGGGCGGTGCCGTTGCGATTCATACGGCGCTGCAAACGCAACACGACATTGCAGGTCTGATGGCGTTGTCGACCTATATGGTCCTCCCGGAAGACGCCGAACAGGCCGTTTGCCGAAAGGACCTGCCGATTTTTATGGCGCACGGCAGCTTCGATCCTGTGTTGCAAATAGACTGGGGACGCGCTTCTGCGGATAAACTTATCGCGAACGGCTACTCCGTGGATTGGCATGAATACCCGATGGCACACGCGGTTTGCCCCGAGGAGATTGCCGATATCAGTCGTTGGCTGACGGGTATCTACAGCTAGACAACAGTCTCGAAGCGGAAGGCAGTCTCACCGGTGGACTTGCCACTGGCATCAAACCGGCGTTCCTGCAATCGCCAGTTCCCAGCGCGATCGCAAAATGCGACGCTGGAACTCCGGGTACCGTAGTCTGGAAGAACGATGAACGGGGCACTGATCGCATGTGCGGTTGCGAAGGGCAGCCCATCTGTATCGATCTCACCCGTCGGCGCTTTGTTACGATCGTTTAATAGCCGCAACAACTCGGTTGCATTTATCTTGTCCTGCTGAATGAGCCGTTCGAGGGTGGCTTTGCTGCGAGTGACCTTGTCCCAGGGTGAATCCAGCAGAGCGTTGCTAAGACCATAGACGCCCGGTGGAAGCGCGCGGGCACTGGCGCCTCGATTCGACAGCCAGGCGAGTGTTTCACCATCACTGACCAGCAAATTGAATCCGGCATAGGCTTCGTTGTCGATGTTGGCCAAAAAATCGATTGGCGCGTCCGCAGATTCTAAAAAGTCTGTGACAAGATGGCCCCGTGAACGCAATTTTGCGACAGGGGCCTGGGCATCGCGAAAATTCGTAACCGTTGCGAATCGACCGGTCCGCTGCAGCGCGAGCCAGGTGCCAGCAGCCTGCAGGTCGCGGCCACCGACTATGTCAGGCTTGTCCGGCCACCAATGCATCTCTTGCGTTGGTCGCGCGTGAAACTCATCGCGATTCCCGGCGATGATCAGGGGGTACTCTGGATGCTGTTGCCATGCAACGACGACGAGGCACATAGTCAGCCGTCCACGCTCGCCTCAATCCAGCAATCGACCAGACGGCGCGCAATCGAAATTCTGAACGGCAGTTTCGGAAACCCTGAACGCAGCTCTTTACGCGTAAACCATTGTGCATCTTCAAGCTCACCATCATTCAGGCGAATATCCTGTGGGACCGAAGCATCGGCCTCGGCGACGAATCCGAGCATCAGGGAAGAAGGAAATGGCCACGGTTGTGAGCTGTGGTAGTGAACATCAGCCACTCGAATATTGGTCTCTTCGTATACTTCACGGCGAACGGCATCCTCCAGGCTTTCGCCGGGCTCAACGAATCCGGCGATGGTTGAGTACCGGCCTTCCGGCCAACTGGTCTGCCGTCCAAGCAGGCATCGATCACCGTCCGCGACCAGAACGATGATCGCCGGGTCGACTCGTGGAAAGATCTCCCGGCCACAGGCTTCATTTGCACAGCGGCGCGAGTTCCCGCCAGCGTCGGGTCGTGCTGACGAGCCACAGTTGCCGCAGAATTGTTGCGAGGCATGCCAGAGAACGAGCCCGCGGGCATGTGCCGCGAGATTCGCCTCATCAGCCGGCAACACCGATCCGAGATAACGCAAGTCCTGGAACTCACCGAGCTCCGGATAGGGCGGGGAATCGTCCACGGCGATTGCTACCGCGAACGCCGGCTTGCCTCTAAAGAGACCAAGAAAGATGTGATTGTGGGCATCGAGGTAGATCTCAATCTGATCCCGGCGCAGCAACGCGAGTTGTAACGGATCGCCGCCAACCAGACAATGATCGCCCCACACGGGAACGAAGCGCGTCTCCGGATGGATCAGCGCTTCGTTCAGCCAGTCGGTGTCCTTGCGCATTTCGCCACTGCGATCGACGAATGCTCCTGCAAACACATTGTGGTTTTCCATGGTCTGAAGGTTGCTGCTCAGTCCTTGGCTAGCAGGTCGCGAATCTCCGTGAGCAGCGTTTCCTCGGCAGAGGGCTTCGGCGGTGCGGCGGGCTTTGCTTCTTCCTTCTTCTTCATCGAGTTAAGGCCTTTGATGAGTAAGAAAACCGCGAAAGCGACGATCACAAAGTTGATTACGGTGTTTATGAATAAACCGTAATTCAAGGTCGCTGCACCCTCTCCTTCACCGAGTGCCAGAGCCAGGTCACTAAAGTCGACCGCGCCCATTATCATGCCGATGGGCGGCATGATGACATCGGCCACCAGAGACGAAACTATTTTGCCAAAAGCGGCACCAATGATTATGCCGACCGCCATATCGACAACATTGCCCCGCATAGCAAAGTCTTTGAATTCCTGAAGCATTTTCCCCTCTCCTTTATGGTTTTTATACGTTGTTACGAGCAAGTTATTGTACCCTAAATTGGTTTTGGCCGAGGATTTCGCAGGCCGGACAGGTACCCTGATCCAGCGCATAAGCATCCTGCACGTAGCGGGCTGCACAGTTTTTGCACGTAGCCAGATACAGTTCGTCGTTTTGGGATATGCAGTTGAGGAGATTCCACGCCCATTCAAAACTCAACTGCGGTGCTCGATGGAGAAGCAGGTAACTTTCATACGCGCGGCATAGTCGATGGCCGAATTCCACGTCGGGTCGCGGCCAGCAGGGATGCACACGGGAGTCTTCATCAATCCGTATCAGCAGCCCGGCAGAAAATAGTGCGACCAATGTAGTGGACTGAATCTGGTTCTGAGGATTTTTGACGAAGCGGGTGATCTGACGCGGCGACTTACCGCGGCGGCGCTTGATGTCGGACAGGCCGCTGTTTTGGAAGTAGGTCGTGTAGGTTTTTCGAATGCGGTCGTCGGACAGTCCCGTACATTCGCGAATGGTTCGGGTTCTCGCTTCATGGCGAATCATGCGAAGGGCCAGTTCGAACTGGCTGCGCTCCCCTGAGTAGCGATCATCAGTCAGTCGCATTTCTTACTCCTTATGTGATAAATAGAACATATATAGTATATTAATACGCTATATTATCCATAGATGGTCGTAAAAGACGATATATAGTTAATGGGAAAATCGGTCACATTTGACCTAAGGACGGGCATAGTCGCCCGGAGGCGAGAGATTATGGAGCAGATCAACGAATACCCGGGGCCCAGTCCAGATGACTACGCCAACGTTCTGGCACTGAATACAGAATTCATCAAAGCGGCATTTGACCTGAAGGGTCCGCAGCGAGGGCGGCTCGCCGCCACACCCTTCCTGTTGTTTTCATTTCGCGAGTTCGAGTCGGAGTGGTGGGACATGGCGCTGATTGACCAAGCTCAGGCGGATCTTTTGCCCGTTGCCGAACTGGACGACCCCGAGTTGAGACGTATTCAGACGGCAGCTCTGAGTTTTCTCTGGCAACTTGCCCATCGCAACCCCTATGCGGTGCGCATAATAAGCGGTGCGACGGTGTCATGGTGCGAGAAGATCACTGAACTGCCGCTGGTCACCTTGCTCGACCGAATGGGTTCACGGGGTGACCTGATGGAGTCACGAATAGACAGTCCCGACAAATTTTGCGAACGTCTGCTTTCTGATGGCACGAGTTCAAGACCAAAAGTTTGCAGGTCGTCCCAGTTAACTGCACTGCATTCATTGTTAACGCGACCAGGGTACGACAATTACGCGAGACTTCCGGCCGCCGCCTGCGCCATGCCGAAGCCGATGCGAGTGCAGGACAAGAAGAAGTAACGGTCCGGATGCTGCGCGGTTACAATACGCGGCGTCATGAATGCTCTAACAATAAAGAATCTGAAGAAAACCTACGATAACGGTAATCAAGCACTGAAAGGTATCGACCTCAGTGTTAAAGCCGGCGATTTTTATGCCTTGCTTGGGCCTAATGGCGCAGGCAAAACCACAGCGATCGGTATCGTTAGTTCCCTGGTTAACAAGACCGATGGTGTGGTCGAAATTTTCGGTCACGACATCAATACCGATTTCGAAGCGGCAAAAGCCTGTCTTGGTTTGGTACCACAGGAAGTTAATCTCAACTTATGGGACACGGTTGGTAACATCGTCTCCAATCAGGCGGGTTACTACGGCATCGGCCGCAAGCTGGCTCGTCAACGCGTAGAGAAGTATTTGCGCGAACTGCGGCTATGGGATCGTCGCAACGATATCGCTCGCAGTCTGTCCGGTGGTATGAAGCGGCGCTTGATGATCGCGCGCGCGCTGGTGCATGAACCACGATTGCTGATTCTCGATGAGCCAACAGCGGGTGTCGACATTGAGATACGACGTTCAATGTGGGAGTACCTGCAGAAAATTAACGCTGCGGGTACGACAATCATACTAACGACGCACTACCTCGAAGAAGCTGAGTCCCTGTGTCGCCACATCGGCATTATTGATGGTGGAAAAATAATAGAAGACGCGAAAATGAGCACCGTGCTTGGCAAGCTGCAAGGTCAGGTCTTGATTCTGAGTCTGGCCGACGATCTGCACGTGGCCCCTCTGCTGAATGGCTTTGTGACGCGATTGCGCGATGACAATGAGCTTGAGGTGGAAAAAGGCCCTGAGCACGATATCAATGACCTGTTTGAACAACTGAGTATTCACGGGATCAGGGTAGTGAGTATGCGCAACAAAGCGAATCGCCTCGAAGAGTTGTTTCTGCGACTTGTCGACAGCAAATCCAGTGCGGAAGATAGAGAATGAATATTGCTCTGAACCTGGTGGCTGTGCGCACAGTTATTCGGAAAGAAATGTCTCGAGTCTTGCGAATCTGGGTGCAAACCATTGTTCCGCCTGCCATCACGATGACACTGTATTTCATAATATTTGGCAATCTGATCGGCCGACGAATCGGCACCATGGACGGGTTCGACTACATGCAGTACATCGCGCCCGGACTGATCATGATGTCGGTAATTACCAACTCCTACGGAAACGTTGTGTCGTCATTCTTTGGTGCCAAGTTCACTGGCCATATTGAAGAGATGCTCATCTCACCGATGTCGAACGCCTCTATCATCATCGGTCACGTGGCGGGTGGTGTGCTGCGCGGATTGCTGGTTGGCTTGCTGGTGACGATGATCGCTCTTTTCTTTACCCGTCTTGATGTTGCTCACCCGTTCATCATGGTCTCGGTCGTGCTGTTGTCATCCATCGTGTTTTCGCTGGCCGGGTTCATCAATGCCGTGTTCGCGAGGAAATTCGACGATATTTCAATCGTGCCGACGTTTGTACTGACGCCGTTGACGTATCTGGGTGGCGTGTTCTATTCAATATCGATGTTGCCTGAGTTTTGGCAGGGCGTATCGAAAGCAAACCCCATTCTGTACATGGTTAACGCGTTTCGTTTCGGGATTCTCGGCACATCCGATATTAGTATCACGCACGCTTACACGATCCTCATTGGATTTGTTGTTGTGCTTTTTTCTGCCGCATTCTTTCTTATGAAGAAAGGTGTGGGGATACGCGAATAACATGTGCGGTCGCTTCGCCTTTTATTCACCCAGTGAAGCGACGGCGGCGTTATTCGGTGTTGACGGGGCACTGGCAGTGGAGCCCCGGTATAACATTGCGCCAACACAATTCGTGGCAGCGATTCGAGAGAACCAGGACAAGCAACGTGAACTCACTATGCTGCGATGGGGGCTGGTTCCGTCCTGGGCCAAGGATCCCGCGATTGGTAATCGCATGATCAACGCTCGCGCGGAAACGGTTGCCGAAAAACCATCCTATCGCGCAGCCTTCAAACATCGCCGTTGTGTCGTCCTTGCGGACGGGTTTTATGAGTGGCATCGACAGGGCGATGTCAAAATACCGCACTATATTTCCCTATCAAGCGGTGAACCGTTTGGTTTGGCCGCATTGTGGGAGAGCTGGACTGACAAGGTAAGCGGTGAGTCGCTCAATACGACGACATTAATCACGACGGCCGCCAATGACTTCATGCAGCCCCTGCATCATCGTATGCCGGTAATTCTGCAATCGGAAACGGCAGACGAATGGATGTCAGGCGCGAACGGATTTCTGCAAAATGTGGCTGAACGGACGCCAGCTATGCAGGCATGGCCCGTTGATAGGCGCGTTAACAACGCTCGTAATCAGGGTGAAGACTTAATCGTCGCCGACGGTGATGTCATGCGCTGAAATCGCCGGTCTGGTGGACACGATCAACGTACCCGGCCCACCGTGAACCCCCAGTGCGGTGCCCAGCGCACAGGTTTTGAGTTTCTCTATTGACGGGATTCTTTGTCGAAGCTCCCGCTCCAGTTCTGCCGCATCTTCCGGGCAGATCGCCTGGCCGATGCCGATCTCGATGCTCTCACCGTCTTTGACGTGCGAAGCTATGAATTTCGCAAATTTTACATTGCGATTGCGACCGCCCAGCAAGCAGCCACCAAGTCCAATTCTTCCGTCAGGCGTGACGCGGATAATCGGTATGATGCGGATCAGGTCGGCAACCGTTTTGACCCATTGAGGTAGCCGTCCACCACGAACGGCATAGCGCAGATCCTTGAGTAACGCGAAGGTTTTAACTTTGGGAACCTGGTCTTCGATAATGCGTACCGTCTCTTCGATACTCAGCCCGGCGACTGCGCACTCGGCGGCAAGGACCGTCAGCTGGCCTTGTCCCATCGATGCGTTAAGTGAGTCCACGACGTGGATTCGACCTTGCGCTTTGCTCCGTTTAGCGGCTGACTGAGCACCTTCAAAAGTGCCGCTGGCGGCAGAGGTTAATGTGATTGCCAACACGTCGTTGAAATGGCTCGCCAGAAACTGGAACTGACGCCGAAAATCACCAGGCGCTGGTTGTGATGTCGTCGGGTGATGCGAGTTATTTTCCAGCTCTGCGTAAAACTCGTCTGACGTAATGCTGACCTTGTCGAGATATCCACGATCCCCGAATTGTATGCGACAAGGCACCATATGGATGTCCAGGCGTTCCATGTCTTCATCGGTGATGTCTGCACCGGAATCGGTGATGACCGCAAATGATTGCGTTGAACGGTGTGTCGAGCTTTGCTGACGGTGCATGTCATCGGCCTTTTCACCGCTGAGTTCACCGAATTGTCGGGCAAGCTCGAAAACAGAGTCCGGGTCGTCAACATGAATATGAATCTTGGCTTTGCGCTTGCTGCCAGCGAGGACCAGCGAGTCACCCAGCGCGGCTAACGCTTCGCGGAGTTTGCGGCGCTTAATATTCGGCGCGGTCACCATGCACTCGGTACAGAACCGAAATCGCGACGTGTTGTCGGCTTCGGAGAACTCAACCGGTGGCGCAATTTCGCTGAGTAATGCCGTATCGGGCATCGGCGTTATCAGGCCGTTACTGAGATAATCCACCATGCCGTTAATGAGTTCTGAAAAACCCATGGCGCCTGCATCGACGACGCCCGCTTTCTTCAATACGGCGAGCTGGTTCGGCGTATTCGCAAGCGCCTCATCAACGGCCAGTCTGGCTTCCTCTATCACCAGGGAAAACTGGCGATCCGGAGTCGAGCTTGTTTGCTGGGCAACGCTGCGTGCGAAAGCTTCGACGACCGAAAGGATGGTTCCTTCGCGCGGTTTCGACAGTGCGTCATGCGCGTATTCCGAGCCCAGTGTGACGGCCTTGCCGAACGTGTAGATCGTAAATCGCGTGATCTCGCCGGCTGAATCGCTCATTCCCTGGAAAAACTGCGCAATGATTGCGCCGGAGTTGCCACGAGCGCCATCCAGCAATGCGTCGGCCACAGCTGCCAGCAGGTTTCCAAGGTGCTTTTCCGTGTCCGCCTGGAGAACCCCAAGGGCAGAACTCAGCGACAGACTGAGGTTTGTACCCGTATCGCTATCGGCGACCGGAAAAACATTGATTCGATTCAGCAGTTCCTGCTGACCGATTACCCGGTGTATTCCGGATACCAGGGCCAGCGCGAGGCGTTCGCCATCAACCGATTCGCCAGCAAGCTCACTCAAGGCGCCGACCCGTCACTATTCACGCGGCAACAAGAAGTGTTGTCCGTCGTGGTGTAACACGACACCATTGGGAGTGATTTCCGCGACGACAGGTCCTTCATCCAGTTGCGAGCCTTCGCGCAATTTCGACATGTTAATAAACACGAATCGATCTTCGGGCTCGGGACTGAAGACATGAATGTCCAGATGCAGATCCGGAATGTCAGTTGATCCGGCGGCACGGACTTCCTGAATGGTCGGATAGAGACTACTTGCGGGCACAGCGGCGGGGTCCTGCGAAATCAGCACCGACCTGATAGGTTCCTGCACGGTCTTT
>JAACFM010000118.1 GCA_009937445.1 Gammaproteobacteria bacterium
AATTCCAGCCTGGACCGAACCGCACGTCTTAGAACGCGTCGGATCAGGCGATCTTGGAGCAAAATCAATGTTATTTAACCAACTCGGCCTATCGGCCGAATTGCTGCGTGCTGTCGAAGAACAGGGCTACACAGAAGCCACACCTATTCAGCACAAAGCTATTCCTCAAATTCTCAAAGGCCGCGATATGCTTGCAGGCGCCCAGACGGGCACCGGCAAGACAGCCGCCTTCACCTTACCTATGCTGCAACTATTGCACGCGAATACTGATGGACCACGACGCATTCGTGCGTTGATCCTGACACCGACGCGTGAGCTCGCAGCGCAGGTGCACGGGAGTGTGCAAACCTACGGCAAGCACCGCCCGGTTCGCAGCATGGAGATCTACGGCGGCGTTAGTGCAAGGCCGCAGATCAAGAAGATTCAGCGCGGCGTCGATGTCGTCATCGCAACACCCGGACGACTGCTCGACCATGTTCGGCAAGGCAATATCAATTTGTCTGGCGTTGAAATGCTGGTACTCGACGAAGCGGATCGCATGCTCGACATGGGCTTCATCCGTGACATCCGGCAGATCATCAAGGAACTGCCGAAGAAACGTCAGAACCTGCTGTTCTCAGCAACGTTCTCCTCGGAGATTCGCGAGCTGGCGAAAGGCCTGTTGGACAACCCGGCTGAAGTTGAGGTTGCAACACGCAACACGACTGCGGACCGGGTCGAACAACTGGTGATGCCGGTCGACAAACTCCGCAAGCGCGAAATGCTGTCAGAGCTGATTGGCAAGGGCAACTGGCGCCAGGTGCTCGTATTTACGCGCACCAAACACGGCGCCAACAGGCTCGCAAAACAATTGAATGGTGACGGCATTACAACGCTCGCGATTCATGGTGGCAAAGGGCAGGGGGCACGCACTAAAGCACTGCGTGACTTTAAAGAAGGTTCGATCCGCGTACTGGTCGCTACAGACATCGCGGCACGCGGTCTTGATATCGACAAGCTGCCGCATGTGGTGAACTTCGAACTGCCGCATGTTTCGGAAGACTATGTGCATCGCATTGGTCGCACGGCACGAGCAGGGCATGACGGCACAGCGATTTCACTCGTTTGCGTCGATGAGCTCAAGCTTCTCAAGGATATTGAAAAGCTGCTTAACCACGAGATAAAGAAAGAGTATATCGAGGGCTACGCCGTCGATAAGAGCATCAGGGCGGAGCCTATCAACAAAGGCAAACCTGCTCGCAGCGGCGCGCCACGTCGCGGCAAACCATCAGGTTCAAAACCTGCTGGTGCCGGACGAAGTAATAAGTCACGGCCGGGCAAGAACGCTCGCGGTGCACAAGGCAAGCGACCCGGCGGTCAGGCTAATCGGCCGCAGGGACAGCAACGCCGAGCTAGCTGATAGTAACCGTCAGTTTGTATTGAGTCCGATGCCTGAGTGAATTGCAGGTGGAGTTCTTGGGCCGGCGTTGACTGCGGATAGGCGACGCCGTCTCCACGACCCACAGTCAACAGCATCTCTGCTCCAATCATCTGAGTCCATTCTCGCGATTAGTTCGCGATGATTACCGCAGTTAGTTTGACGCACCGGCTTGGATGAATCGTGCAAGGTCCGCTTTGTATTTGACCATCGATGGCTCGTGCACGTACATCATGTGACCAGCCTCGTAGTAGACGAGCTCGATATTCTGTCGCAGCTCGTCGCTGAGGTCCATGTGGTCGATGTAATACTCTGTCGCAAGGTGAGGTGTTGCGAGGTCGTAATAGCCTTGCTGCACCAGCACTCGCATTGACGGATTCTGTTTCATCGCCATTGTGAGGTCGACCGATGTGTTCGGTATCGGCAACTTGAAGCCTTGCAGATCGGGTTGTGCGTGACTCCAGTCCCAGGCGCCGAAGACGTTGCCGAACACCGTGTAATTGCCAACATCTTCTACACCAAGATCGTTCTGGTAGTAATCCATGAAGGCGGCGAGATAGCCTGGTCCGATTGACGTTGTCATCGGATCGTAGCTCATGGACTCGCCGACACGATTGATCATGTTGCCGGAGAATCGCGAATCAATACGACCGATCGTGACCCCGGTTGCTCTTGAGAGTTCTTTGGTGAACCGTCCCTCGTTGATACGCAAATTAGCGAGGTCCCAGTATTCTTCCGACAGACCCGTGTACTCCGAGAGTTTTACGAGCACAGCGGCGCGTTCGGTGTCGCTGATACGGCTGCCTTTCAGAAGTGCTGGTGCGTATTCGTTCAGTGCGAACTCCGCCACTTCATCCATGAAGGCTTTCAGGTCTTCGCGCTTTTCAGAAAGCGCACCGTGGTAGTTCGCCGTGGACGCGAATGTTGGCAAAAACATGACGTGTGGCAAGTCGATGCCCATGCCGGCGAATCCTGTTGCGAACTCCATAAAAGGTGATACGAGGATTACGCCATTCAGGGCAACCATGTGCTTGTTCAACAGGTAGTAGGCAACACCGCCGGAGCGAATTCCGCCGTAGCTTTCACCCAATATGAACTTTGGCGATGCCCAGCGTTTGTTCTCTGTCAGATACTGCACAATGAATTCAGAGACAGACTTGATGTCTTGATCGACACCCCAGAAGTCTTCTCCCTTGCCGACACCGACAGGTTTCGAGAAGCCTGTACCGACCGGGTCAATCATCACGAGATCGACTTCATCAATGATGCTGTATTCGTTGTTGACGCGTTTGTAAGGACCGTTGTCAGACCAGCCTGCGTCAGCAATGACTGCGCGCTGCGGTCCGAGAATACCCATGTGTAGCCAAAGCGATGCGGAGCCAGGTCCGCCGTTGTAGGCGAACATGACCGGACGTTCGCTCTTGTTTCCACCTTTGGCTACGTAGGCCGTATAGCCAAACAGGGCTGTCGCCTCGTCCTTATCATTTTTCATGAGCATCGTACCGGCGGTAACCGTGTAGTCGATGCTCTTGCCACCAACGCGGGCGGATTGTTCGGTCACCCAGGTTTTGGCTTCAGGTACTTCTTTCGGCGCTTCGTCCTGCGCAACAAGAGTCATTGGAAGAGTAACGAGCATGATTAGGGTTATGAGCTTTTTCATTGTTATTTCTCATCTGCATGTCGATTCAGTATCTACACATTATAGTAGTATGGCCGTTGGCCGATGATCAAATAACCAAGGAAAATCGATGCGCCACCAAGCACCGCCAGAACTCACTGTTCGTGCAGTCGTACTAGCCATCGTCCTCGGCGTCATTCTCGCCGCAGCAAACGCCTACCTTGGATTATTTGCCGGGATGACCATCGCGTCTGCTATCCCTGCCGCTGTCGTATCGATGGCCGTGCTGAAACTGATGGGCGGTGGTCATATCCTCGAAAACAATATCGTCGCCACCGGCGCGTCCGCTGGTACCGCTATCGCGACCGGTGTGATCTTCACGATGCCTGCACTCATCATTCTTGGTTACTGGGATGATTTTCGTTTTTCCTGGGTGCTTGCCATAGCCGGCCTCGGTGGACTGCTGGGTGTATTTTTCTCTGTCCCTTTAAGACGTTCCCTGATCGTAGAGCAGGGTCTCGCCTTTCCGGAAGGCAAAGCCGCGGCTGAGGTACTGCGTACCGGCGACAACCCCGGCGTAGGTCTGAAAATATTGGCCGGTGCTGCGACTATCGGCGGTCTTATGAAGCTGTCCGCCACGAGCGGACTCCGGTTGATCCCGGATACCGCCTCAATGTCTGCCTGGTTCGGCAAAACACTGGGATACTTCGGCACAAATCTCTCGCCCGCTTTGTTTGGCGTGGGTTACATCGTTGGTTTGAATATCGGTATCGTGATGCTGGCCGGCGGTGTGATCGCCTGGAACGTTGCTATTCCGCTCTACTCCACGTATTTCCTGGCGGTTGATCCTGTGCTGAGTGTCGAACTGGCAGGTGCAGGTGCTGAGGACGCCGCTTATGCGATCTGGTCGTCCCAGATTCGTTATCTGGGCGTTGGCGCCATGCTGATCGGTGGTATCTGGACGCTGTTCTCATTACGCAATTCACTGCTTTCCGGAATCAAGAGCGGCATGCACGCAGAGCGCAACAGTGGCGAGGAGGCGATTCCCGCAACGGAGCGCGATATTCCGATGCGCTTCATCATGATTGGTCTGGTCATCTTTGTGTTGCCGTTGCTGGTCTTGTATCAGGCGATCGTTGGCCAGTGGTCAGTCAGCATTCCAATGACCATTATCATGATCGTCACCGGATTCTTGTTCGTATCTGTATCTGCGTACATGGCCGGTATCGTTGGGTCGTCGAACAACCCGGTCTCCGGGCTAACTATAGCCACCATTCTTTTCGCTGCTTTGGTGCTCGCGTTCCTGCTGGGTCGCGACTCACCGATAGGCGCTGTTGCCACCATCATGATCGGTGCAGTCGTTTGCTGTGCTGCGTGCATCGGTGGCGACAACTTGCAGGATCTGAAGTGCGGTTACATGATCGGAGCCACGCCGTGGAAGCAGCAGTTGATGTTGGCGGTGGGTGGCGTGTCGAGTGCGTTCATCATGGCGCCGGTGTTGAGTCTTCTCGCGCAGGCCTACGGTATTGGCGTCCCGACCGAAGCGCATCCCAATCCACTGCTCGCGCCACAAGCGAACCTGATGGCGTCTGTTGCCAACGGCATTTTCGGTGGCGAGCTGCCCTGGAACATGATTGGAGTCGGCGCTGCCATTGGTGCAGTGATCATCGTCATCGATGAAATACAGAAAGCACGAGGGGCGAGTTTCCGCACCCCCGTTCTGGCTTGTGCTGTTGGTATTTACCTGCCGGTTGAACTCAGCGTGCCGATTTTTGCTGGCGGTCTTGTGGCGTACCTCGTTGAACGTCATGTTCGAGCTCGAGACGCCGCGGCAGATGTTGAGAATATTCACCAGAAAGGTGTGTTGTTTTCCGCGGGGCTGATCACGGGCGAGGCATTGATGGGGATCTTCATTGCCATCCCGATCGTGGTTTCAGGGTCGGCAGACGTGCTGCGACTCGGCGATGCGTGGCACTTCGGTGGATGGCTCGGACTTCTGATGCTGACAGGCGTGGCGATATTTTTGTATCGCCTGGCCGTGAGATCGGATCCGGGGACGATTTAGCTGTCGTCGGCGTACTTCGTCAGGAATCGATCGAGATTGTTGGCAAACTCCTGCTTGTCACGTTGACTGAACGCGGCCGGGCCGCCACTCATTTCGACGCCGCTTGAGCGCATGGTGTCGAGGAAGTCGCGCATGTTGAGGCGCGCACCAATGTTTTCTTTGGTGTGCAGTTCACCGCGAGGGCTGAGTGCGTGAGCACCTTTCTCGATTACTTCAGCCGCTAACGGGATATCGCTGGTGATCACGAGGTCGCCGGGCTCACAGCGTTTCACTATTTCGTCATCCGCAACGTCGAAGCCTTGTTGCACCTGCACAGTATTGATATGCGAAGAAGTGGGAGTACTTAACGGCTGGTTCGCGACGAGTGTTAGTTGTACGCCGGTCCGATCCGCGGCTCGATAGAGTATTTCCTTGACCACCACTGGGCAGGCGTCGGCGTCGACCCAGATTTTCACTCGGCCGACTCCCTGGACATCGCAACCCGTCGTCGCACCGCCTCGGCCGGAACAAACAGTTGTTCCATAAGGTAGGTCTTGAAGTCGTCGGCAAACGCCTGTTCTGCGACTGACTCGGACATGCAGGTTAGCCATTGATCGCGTTCTGCTGTTTCGATCGCGAGATGTGCATGCACTCTCGGTATGCCGATGGCGCCGTACTTCTCGTTGTAGAGCCGTGGGCCGCCCAGCCAGCCGCAAAGAAAACGTGCCAGCTTGTCGCGGGACATGTCTTTGTCATCAGGGTGCATGTGCCAAATGGTCGAAAATCGCTCGTCGCTTTGCATGCGGTCGAAGAAATTATTCACCAATTGGAAGATGCCCAATTCACCGCCGGCGGCCTGAAATGACGAATCGCCGATGCCGTATTGCTGTCCTGAATTCATGCACGGGACTTTACGCGAAATTGATTCAGTTTGTGTCACTCCGAACACTGTTCGTATCGGTATACTCGCCGCATGGCAGCGACTCCCCAAAGCATTCTCAACGACGTATACGGTTATCCCGCTTTTCGCGGAGATCAGGAAGCGGCAATAAACTCAGCCCTTGATGGTCACGACTCGCTGGTATTGCAGCCAACCGGGGGTGGCAAATCGATTTGCTACCAGATTCCGGCCATGCTGATGGATGGGGTGACCTTGGTTGTCTCGCCTCTGATTGCGCTGATGCAGGACCAGGTTGCCGCACTCGATCAGTTGGGTATTGGGGCGGCCTTTCTGAATTCGACACTTAGCGGAGAGGAACAGAGCGCGGTTTACAGAAGCCTGGCAAACGGCGAAATCAGCTTGCTGTACGTCGCCCCGGAGCGATTGATGCAATCGCAGACAATACGGCGTATGCAGTCTCTGAATGTCCGGTTAATCGCCATTGACGAGGCCCATTGCGTATCTCAATGGGGCCACGATTTTCGGGTGGACTACCTGTCTTTAGGCCAGTTGGCGGAACACTTTCCGGGAGTGCCTCGCATGGCACTCACGGCGACGGCGACCGCCGAAGTGCGCACAGAAATTGCGGAGCAGTTGCGACTGGTTGAACCGAAGCGCTTCGTAGCAGGGTTCGACCGTCCCAATATTCGCTATCAGGTGCAGAGCAAAGTGGACGCCAAGCGACAGTTACTGGGACTCCTGACTGATTATCGTGATGATGCGGGAATCGTTTACTGCATGTCGCGCAAGAAGACGGAATCGACCGCTGCGTGGTTGTGCAAGGAAGGCTTTGTCGCATTGCCGTATCACGCGGGCCTGAGTGCGGCGACCAGGGCAGAGAATCAACACCGTTTCGTGAGTGAAGATGGCGTCATAATCGTCGCCACCATCGCATTTGGTATGGGCATTGATAAACCCGACGTTCGCTTCATCGCGCATCTGGATCTACCCAAGAGCATGGAGTCCTACTATCAGGAGACCGGCAGAGCAGGGCGAGACGGTGAGCCATCGGTAGCGTGGATGATCTACGGTCTGCAGGATGTCGTGCGCTTGAGCCAGATGGTCGAAACCTCGCAGGCGGGTGAGGCGCGAAAGCGCAACGATCGGGCGAAACTGGATGCCCTGCTGGGATGGTGCGAGGTTACCGACTGTCGCAGGCGGTCATTACTCGCGTACTTTGGTGACGAACTGCTGAGTGATTGCGGCAATTGTGATGTCTGTCTGACGCCACCGGAAGTGTTTGACGGCACTGAAGTGGCGAGGAAAATCCTGTCAGCCGTCTATCGAACCGGGCAGCGTTTCGGTGCCGTCCATGTCATCGATGTTCTCATGGGTAAAGACAACGACAAGGTTCGCCAGCATGGTCACGATCAGCTCGGCGTCTTCGGGATTGGCGCCGAACTTGAACAGCAGCAATGGCGGTCCGTCCTGCGGCAGCTCGTCGTACTCGGTTTGTTAACCGTGGACAGCGCGGGTTATGGGGCATTGCAACTTAGCGAGAAGAGTCGCCCCTTGCTACGCGGAGAAATCGACTTGCCGCTGCGACGCGATTTACTCGTCGCGCGCAAGGTTCGTAAGCCGAAGCGAACAGCGACCGATATGGATGAACAGGATCGCGGACTGTTTGACGCATTGCGAGACTGCCGACGAATACTCGCTGAGGAAAACGCGGTGCCGCCCTATGTAATATTTCACGACGCTACGCTCATGCAAATGGCAACTGAGAAACCGACAACGCCTGATGAGTTTTTGGAGATTTCCGGCGTCGGGCAAACGAAACTGGAGCGATATGGACCGTCATTCCTGCAAGTGATATCCGCAGGCAATACCTGCTAAACACTGCGACTGTGAGATGAGTTACATGACCGACTGTCGGGATGCTGGTGGTACGCCCATGGATTCGACTGTGGGTCGTGGAGAAGCCATGGGCGTA
>JAACFM010000119.1 GCA_009937445.1 Gammaproteobacteria bacterium
CCTCATGGAACAGGTGCGAAGTGTCTTTGAGGCTAACCTACCGAACTAGCCAGTCCTTTTCCAAGCGATCAGCCCTGAGCAGCGCCATCGCTACTACCGTCATGCGCCCTGCAGAAGCTGCAACAGCAAAGCGACCATAGCGACCCAGGCTGTTGCGAATGTCAGGGTTCGTACCCACGGAATTGCGAACGTGTAAGACAGCAGGTGAGCAACACGTGCCCAAAGGTACACGGTGCAGGCCAGGGCGGTTGTGTCGTTACTGATGCCGACCGCGTTCGCAACCAGCACTAGCGCGACAAACACGACCAGGTTCTCGACAGCATTGGAGTGCGCAGCTTTCATGCGCTGCGCCCAGTCGGCTAGCGGTTTTGGGTTTTCAGGGTAGCCAACGGCGTCTACAAGACCGCGCACCATAACGGCGTTGAGAATGTACGGCACCCACATTACCAGCTGCAATGCGAGAACCCAGATAAGTGTGTTTAGTTCGGCGGACATTGTCTTCTCCTTCTCAGGGACCCGGTAGGTGCTGCCGGAGCTGGCAGCCAAAGTCAGTTTATCTTAAATCCATAACCGCACGATAGGCCTCACCAATGGCGCCTTCGGAGTTGGCAATTGAGATGCGCCCAAAGGGTTGACGTCCTGCGATTCAGGGAGCTTTCTCTGGCGCTACTTCATCGCTCGGAACTGATCGGAATCTTCGTTTGGCAAACAACAAGGATCAAGGTGTAACGGTCAAAAAAACGCCATCTCGCCCGGTTTATGCGAGTATTCCCACACACTCTAGCCTAGGCCGCATATGTCGCTCTTCCAAGAACTCAAACGCCGCAACGTAATCCGCGTTGGCCTCCTATACCTGGTAGCCGCCTGGCTGCTACTGCAACTCACCGATGTACTGTCGTCACTACTGCCAGTAGGAGAGTCAGCGGGCCCACTGGTCATTTTGTTGTTGGCCCTGGGATTCTTCCCCGTCCTGATTTTCGCCTGGGTCTACGAAATGACCCCGGACGGCCTAAAGCGCGAGTCGAGCATCGATCGCTCGCAATCCGTAACACCAGACACCGGCAGGAAAGTTAACACCCTGATAATTGTCCTTTTGGCCCTCGCGATCATTGGCATGATCGCCGATCGACTCATTCCAGAATCCTCACCCGTCACCGAAGTCGCCACCGCTGATCCGATAACCGCACCACTAGCCATCGATGCCCAATCCATAGCCGTCCTGCCATTCGCTGATCTAAGTCGTGACCAGGACCAGCAATACTTCACCGACGGATTGTCGGAAGAACTCCTGAACCTGCTCGTTCGCGTTGACGACTTACACGTTGCCTCGCGCACATCTTCATTCGCTTATCGCGGTTCGACGCTGAGTATCCCGGCGATATCGAAAGAACTTAACGTCGCCCACGTTCTCGAGGGCAGTGTGCGAAAGGACGGCGATCGCATTCGCATCACGGCGCAGCTTATCGAAGCGGGTACTGATCGTCATTTGTGGTCTGAGAATTTCGATCGAGAGTTTGTCGATATCTTTGCCATTCAAGACGAGATTGCTAACGCGATTGTGCGGGCGCTGACAGGCGAACTGGGTATGGACGGTGAGAAGGCCGTTTCGGTTGAGGTCGCAACTGAAAACCTCGACGCCTACGAAATGTACCTCACCGCAAGAGAGCTGTTCATCAGGCGCGACCAGTTGCCGGAAAGCATTCGTCTATTTCGCAAAGCGGTTGCGCTGGACCCCAACTTCGCTCGTGCCTGGGCGGGCCTCGCTGCAGTCGAAGCGATCATTTACGACTATGTCTTCGATGATGGCATTGATCACTTCCCGCTGGCGAAAGAGGCGGCCGAAACAGCAATGTCGCTGAACCCCGACCTGTCTCTGACTCTGGCGGTGTTGGGTAGTCTGGCATCGGATTGGGAGTTCGACTTGCTCGGTGCGGCCGAATATTTCGACGCCGCAATTGAGAAGGACCCGAAAGTTGCGTCAACCTGGCTATGGCGTGGAATGGATCTCGCGTCTGTGGGCTATCTGGACGAAGCCAAGGCGTCTTTTCAAAAATGCCTCGATATTGATCCGGGTTACCAAAACTGCCGTCAGCACTTGGCCAAGGTGTATTTGTACCAAGGTGACTTAGTAACGGCGAACAGGCTTCACGATGAATCGCTTGAGCACCTGTTTTACGCCAATAGCATGATGTTCGTGTCGACCTACGTTCGCAGCGGTCATCGAAATCTGGCATTGCTCATCGCAGACGATGGATTGGGTTCCGCTGGTGCGCCTGTGATCGAGTGGATTCGGGCGATTGAAAATCCGGACGGTGACAATAGTGCCGGCTTTGCGCGTCTTAAGGACTGGGAGTCTCGAACGGCCACTGGAGTGACGCTGGCCAAAGAACCCAGTCTGCTTCTTTCATTCCGGGCCTACGACGAAATAACAATAGAACCTGTACTTGCCCGTAACGTTTTTTGGCATCCAGACGGAAACGAATTTCGCACAACGCCTCAGTTCAAAGCGATGATTCGCGAGATGGGCATCTATGAATACTGGCAGGCGAGGGGTTTCCCGCCGCACTGTAAGCCGATCGGTGATGATGACTTCGAGTGCGGCCGGCCGTGAAACCAGAGAGGCCGCTCCTACAATCGTCCGGGTATACTTGAGCGATGGTGAATTCGATGCGAAAACTATTCCTGCTACTTGCCCTGTTAATCGCCTGCACATCACAGGCCGAGCAGACTGACCAGTTTGACTATTTCGAGGCCAATCGCCTGATGATTCGCAATGGCGTTCAGGCGGTATTGATGTGCAACGGCTTGTTTACATCCGAACGGTCCCTTGAGCAGGTATTCGAGCAGGAGCTCGCCTATTTGGGTGAGCCGTTAGGGTCTGTCGAGGGTGGTGATTACCGCATTGACCGGCAACTCAAAGCGGTGGCGATCGGTGGCAATGAATCAGGCCCCGTTGTGCGAGCTGCCTTTCGGGACGGTATCGGCTGCATTGTCATGGCGCCCGATCAGACCTTTGACGACATCGATTCGCTGCCCGTTCTTGAACCGCCACTATCCGATGATGATCCGGCATCGCTGCCATGGCCCTGCGGTGATGTGGTTGCCGATGAGGCCTTGCCGGTGGACGTGGATGCCAATGCGCTTGCCGCCGCGTCGGACTGGGCGTTTGATCGCGAGTCACCTGAGCAAGTGACCTTGAGCTTGCTGGTGGTGCATAAGGGGCAGATCATTCACGAACGCTATGCGGACGGTGTCGACATGACGACGCGTACGCGTACCTGGTCAACGGCGAAGAGTATTGCGGCGACGTTGATCGGCAGGTTGGTTGACGATGGTCGGCTGGCGTTGGACGAACCGCTGGGTATCGATTGGTTGCCGGTGTTGGAGTCCCCGGAGACCGATCCAAGAAATGCGATTACCTTGCGCCACGTGATGAATATGTCGAGCGGCTTGTATCCCGTTGACAGTAATGGAATGGAGTATGCGACAGGGTCAGGGCTGGCATATTGGGCCGGCGCGAGCTCTGTTGCGGGTGCCCGCCGTCGCGGGCTGGTACGTGAGCCGGGCACATTCTGGGATTACGAGAATTACGATACGCTGCTTGCCGTGTACGCGATGAAGCGTGCTCTGGGCGATGCCGGGACCTATGCAGAATTTCCGCGAACGGCATTGTTCGACCGGATAGGCATGCGCAACACCTTGCCAAGTACTGATCGGTTTGGTGACTTCATCTTCAGCAGTCAGGTTTACACCAACGCTCGGGATCTGGCGAGGTTCGGTTTGTTGTATTTGCAAGACGGTCTGTGGGACGGGGAGCGCCTTATCTCCGAAGACTGGATCGATTTCGTTCGCACCCCAGCGCCGGCGACCGCGCATCGCGGTAATTTTTATGGCGGCCAGTTCTGGCTGGTGCCGGATGATCGCGAGGACGTTCCCAAATCCGCCTACTCAACGGCCGGTAATCGCGGTCAGTATGTCGTGATCGTTCCCTCACACGATCTGGTTATCGTGCGACGTGGTCTTGACTACGGCAAGCAGGGATTCGATCGCTGGGACCTCACGCGTGAAGTGATCAAAGCGATCAATTGAGTTCGATGGGCTATTGGCTGGCAGTGACGCCGTTTCGGATGCCGACTCTTAGTCATTAGTGAGAATTCCTTTCAGTAAGCGACCGAGATCTGCTCCCTTACGTGCCTTGCCCGTTCTGCCTCATCAATAAGCGCCACCGCGAAATCGGCACGTGAGACGCGAGTCCGGCCCCGGTCGTCCTGCAGCGCGCGGCTGCCGCCAATACGGAAAACGCCGGTCCGTGGCCCGTTCGTAAAGTTCTTGGGCGGCGTTACGTAGGTCCACTTGACGTCGTCGACCTTGCGGTAGAACTCTAGCGCCAGTATCTGGCCCAGGATTTCCACTTCAAGATTCTTGGGTATGAGGATTTTCGGCAGCTTCGCGGCGTACCGGACGCCAGGCTCAACCTCGAGCGATCCCGAGCCGCCGACGTGCAGCAGCCGCGGCGCGCGATCTCCCTGCTGGAACACGGCGTCGATGAGCATCTCCGCGGCAATAAACTGCAATGCGCTCTCCGGCGAGCCTGAATCGCCGATCACACCGCGCACAGATAAGATCACGACATCCTTGCCCGTCACAGTTTCGGTGACACTCGCCTTGTCGAGGAGGTCACCTTTGACGACCGACAGGTTGTCATGCTGTATGTCGACCTGCTCAGGTCTCCGCGACACGGCCGTGACCCGGTGACCGCGATCCAGCGCCTCGTGGACAACGTGCGAGCCAACTTCTCCGGTTGCGCCGTAGATGACGATGTCGAGCGGCTGTTCGGTGCGTGCGGCACCTGCTGTTAGCATGAGCGCCAAACACGTAAGGACTAGCTGTGGCATTGGTCTACCTCTGTCACCGACCCTTTCTTATTCTAAATCCATGACTGCACGATGGGCCTCACCAATGGCCCCTTCGCTCATGGCATCGGCGGCGGCGTCGGAGTTGGCAATTGAGATGCGCCCAAAGGGTTGACGTCCTGCGATCCAGGGAGCTTTCTCTGGCGCTACCTCATCTATCTGGTAGGCAATCTCCCCGGTTTCCGGGTTCTGTCCGTAGGCATAGCCGTGGGGCCAGCGGTTGACCGTAATAGCTTCAATGTCCCGGGCCGGATCGAAGCCTCCCGGTGACAAGATCCGTCCGAGTTGATCGCGGATATTTCGCTCAAAGGTCTCAAACGTTGTGGTCAGCAAATCCAAACGTCCTGCCTTCCACTGCTCCTGAGCCGATAGACCTGGCGAGAGCGGGATGCGGATCATATGCAGGATATTGGCTTCGTCGGGCGATTTTGCGTGATGGTAATCACCGATACTCATGGGCGGAGTCAATGCAATGCTGCTGAAGTACGATCCTGGACACTTCACGTTGTTCACCCCAAGTTTTACAAATGAGTGCCAGTTGCGGATTAACACGCTGGTATAGACCAGAGGAGCTTTAAGGGACTGGGAGAGCGCTTGTTTCTGCTCCTCGGGAAGCTCTTCGCACAAATAGGGAATCGCCATGTTGTAACAGGCAAGAACAGTCCGACCGGCACGCACGCGCTGCGCACGGCCGTCCTTTACGTAGGTGATCTCTACTTCCTCGGCGGTCTCTGGATCGCCCCGGTGGCGCACATCCACTACGGTGCTTTCAAGTCGAATTCGTGCCGGCGATGCCGCTTGGTCGAGGCGATCGTAATCAAAACGCGCGGTGACTATGTCCTCCATGCCCTTGCCAGGTGCCACGGCAGGGATCAACGAGCGCACAATGAGCCGGGCGATAGAGGAATTACCATCGGGGAAGCGAAAGTATTCGCTTGCGCGGGATTCTCGGTCAACTCCCAGCCCCAGCCCCTCCGTCCCCGGTTTGCCTTCCACCGCCGCTGCCCACGCCGACAGGGCATCAATCCCAATGGCCCAATAGGTGTCTTCTTGAAGCATGGCCAAAGATTCGGGTTTGATCCCAAGCAAATCAACCAGGAAGTCCTGGTAACTCATGTGTCGCAGCCGATCACGTTTCTCATCTCGACTCAGCCCGGCCAGATAGTCGGCGTGCGGCTCGTAGAGCCGTGCGAGGTCTTCGCGAGCGCTCTCTGAAAGCGGCGTCTTGGCCAGGAACTCACTCCAGGAAGGCTTTCCCGGCCCTGCCACTAAACGATCCGTGCCGAACGTCTCCCGATCGAAGAATATTCCGCGTTGCAGGCCAAGGGAGTTGTGCAGCTCCTGATCCATAAACTCGGCGTAGCGACTCGGCTCGATACCCAGCGAGCCCATCATTCGCTTGGCGGCTTCACCGTATTGATTGAAATCCTCGATATTAATCGTGCCACCGTGCGACAGCAGCATCGTGTCCTCGTGCCAGAATTCGTTGCGCTTGGCATGACCGCCAAAGTCATCATGGTTATCCAAAACCAAGATGCGAGCGTCAGGATTGGCTTCGCGATAAAACCAGGCCGCCGACAGGCCACTTATACCAGCGCCCACCACCACCAGGTCGTAGCTCTCGTCCGTATCCTCCACGTCCTCCCAGCGCCTACCATTTCGCAGTTGATGAGCAACCTCGAAAGAGCCCGCGTGACTTCCTCTCAGGCCGGTGCGGATCGGTGGATAGTTTTTTACCAGGGGAGATTCGGCTTCCACCCATGAACATGACGATAGGGCGCTGCCGCTAAGGGCCACACCGACACCGCTGATAAAATCCCTCCGACTAATCGAACGGCCAATGCCTAACTTGCGATCTCGGTGATTCAATCAACTGTCCTTGCTTAAATTCACTGGCTTGATAATACGATGAATGACTGCAAGATTGCGATGGCTCCTACGACCTGTAGGAGCGGCCCCAGGCCGCGACACATGTCGATGTCTCAAGCAGCCTGCAACCAAACCCCACCCACCGGGCATCTTCTCTTCAATACGTCATTTCCGGAGACACCCGTGATCAAACCGCTTCTACCGCTCGCTTTCCTGGCTCTTGTAACCAGCAACATCACCCAGGCCCAGGAAACGCCCATCGAAGGCATCGAGATGGGCCAGTCCGAAGCGGCCGCTTCCACGGCCATCGATACGGCCTGCGACTACGTCACGCGGATAGAAGTAACGGCCACCCGATTCCCGGCAGCGAGCGAATCCGAAGTTCACCTGCGCTGTTCCAACTTAACGCTAGCAGACAGCCGTGCCGGCGGCGATGCCATATTCACCTTCGCCGATGGCAAACTGGTCCTTATCCACACACGCGGTCAGCCCGACAACCTGCGACCTGACGCGGAGCCTGTCGCACAATTCGAAGACTTTGATGTCTACATGCCGCAGCAGATTATCGTCAACGCTAAAACCGGTCAGTCTGCTGTGTTTGGCGAGTTCCCGATCGTCCCGCTTGCCTTCCACTGGGATAATCCCGCCTGGACGTCGGATAACATTAGCCCGACCAAGGCTGAGTTCTTCCTGCCACCTGAAGTCGTCTTCGGAACCTCGCTTGCCGAGATGACGGAGATTCTGAACGAAGCCTGCGCGCTTCCCGTGGGACGCTCGATGGACGAGGTCTGGTTGGCGACAGCGCCAGCGGCGCAGTTTCAGATCGACTGCTACGGATACGAGATCGCCGGTTATCCCCGTAAGATTGAGTTTGTCTTTGGCGATGAGACTCTGCAGCAGATTTGGGTGATGTTTGATAGCGGCGACATTCCGCGTCTTCGTGACTTCCTTATCGCGAACTACGGCGATGCCAGCAGCGTCGACGATCAGTACGAGATATTTGATGAAGGGCGTCTTGCCTTGCGAAAAGACATTCCGGAGATTCGCATGGTCTCGGACGAGATTGCCAAGATCCTGGCGACTGCCAGCGAGTAGCCGCCCCGCCATCAAGACAGCGGGGCACCGACGTCGTGCGAGGCCG
>JAACFM010000120.1 GCA_009937445.1 Gammaproteobacteria bacterium
AACTGCGGATAGGTTTCGCGAATTTCACTCAGCGTTTCATCCAGCCTGTCGAGATCAAAGGCCTTGTCGCCGGGTTTCTCCGGTACGCCCAGACCGCCGCCCAGATCGATCGTTTTCACGTTTGGAAATTGTTCCGCAATCAGGACGAGCTCTCCCGCAACACGACGCCAATTATCAGGATCCAGAATCCCACTGCCACTGTGGGCATGGATACCGATAACATCAGCGCCCGCAGATTCGACGAGGCTTGCGAGCTCACCAATTTCAAATCGAGGTATACCGAATTTGGAATGTACACCGGCTGTCTTGACGTGCTCATGGTGCCCACGCCCCTGCCCCGGATCGATACGAATGAAGAGTTTCTTTCCCTTGAATATTTCCGGCCACGCCTGCAACGGATACAGATTATCCAGAGTGACCTGCAGGCCCATGTTCAACGCCCACTCATATTCTTCGCGCGGCGCGAAGTTCGGCGTAAACAGGATACGACCCAGATCGAGATCGGGGAAAACCTCCTGCAGCCATTCAACTTCGCCGGGTGATACGCATTCAAAATCTACGCCAGCATTCCCGAGTATCTTCAGAAGGTCGGCGTTGAAGTTGGCTTTAACCGCATACAGAATTCGACTGATGTTCTTGAGATTCAGCAGACTTGTCGCAGCTTCAGCAACGCTGTCACCGTCATACACATAGGCATTCATTTGCTTATCAGCTAGCGCAAGCAACTCCTCGCGCTTTTTCATCCACCATACGTCCGGCGTTCGAACCGCCGGCTCGTCCCCCGCGAAGAGTCGCTCCCAGCTGTGACCGAACACAGCCGACACTCCCTTCTTGCGAATGATGATCGCGTGCAGCTTGCTCACCAGTCGCGGACCCTGCTGTTTGTCGACGACGAAACTGAGATTCAGGTCATTGGCCGCCTGCGACATCAGGTGAATGCGCTCCTCCTCGAATACCTCGAGTGCCGGCGCGAGTCGCGGAATAATCGTGCGAATTTTTCGCCCGACAAGGCTCACCGCCGAGCAATTGGAGATAACCCGCACTCTGCAAAGTTTCTCCAGATCGTCGACCAGTGACTCCTCAACATCATCAGACAGCATGCCGTCTGATGTGTCGATAGAGACCGTCACATTGGTCTCGGACGTTGATACCAGGTCCACCGATACGCCGTTGTCGCTAAAGGCAGCAAAGGCTTTTGCAAGAAACCCAACCTCATGCCACATGCCGACCCCGTCCATTGACACCAAGGTCTGGCCGTTGCGTATGCAGATTCCTTTAACCTGAGGTTCCACCTCTTCCGTTACCGACGATATTACGGTTCCAGAAATCTCCGGTGAGGCCGTACAGCGTATGAAAATCGGAATGCCCGATTCCCGCACCGGCGTTATGCATCGCGGGTGCAAAACCGCACTGCCAGCGGATGCCAGCTCCTGTGCCTCATGGTACGAATCGCGGATCTGCCGTGAACATTCCGGGCACGTCGGTCCAGATCTCGAGGCGACGCGCCTGTAATTTCGCAGCAAAGTAGGAAGCGGAAGTGTCTGAACCCCCGCGCCCCAATAAAACCGTCTCGCCATTTTTGTTGCGCGCGATGAACCCCTGTGTGAGGACGATCTTGCCAACCGCCTGGAGCCTTTTTTGCAATTTCTCGTCTGCGCCAAAATCACAGGTTGCCGACAAGTAGTTACTCGCGGTCGGTCGATTACTTCGAGACCGGCTGGTCAGTAAATCCCGGGCATCGGTCCATAGGACCGGCAAGGACTGCGATTCCAGATAAGCCGCACCAAGGCGCGTCGCCATCAATTCTCCAAGCGCCATAATCCGGACTCTGACGCGTGCGCTGACTTCCCGAACCAGGCGCACTCCCGCAACCAATTGATCCAGCTCGTGCAAAGTGTCGTCGAGCATCGACGGGCCATCGAGCCCCAGTGCCGCGGCCAGATCGTAGTGCTGTGCGCGAATATCCTCGAGAACACCCGACGGATCGCCATTAACGGCCGATGTCAGTACCGCTTCCAGGGCATCTGAAACGCCTTGCAAGGCCGAGTGAACAACCAGCGGCTGCAGCCCTTCTTCAAGACGGTGTTTCAGCAAGTTGGCTATCGTCTGCCAGTTTTCTGCCGACGAAACACTACTGCCTCCAAATTTCATGACGACCCAGCGCGAATCGGCAACCTCCTGTGGCGCACCCAGGCTTGCTGTGTTCTCAAACTGCGCTTCTTTCATCGTCCTACTCATCATCTTGTTCAAAAAAAAACCCGCTAGGAGAACCTGGCGGGTTTGCTGACAATGTCCGAGCCTTATTAATTAGCCGGTACAGTTGCCATTCGCACCCACGCACCTCTGGCGCGCCATCGTTTTTATGTGTTTTATCGCATCGGTAGAACCGATACGCCGGCACAATACGTGGGTGTCGTAAGAATTCATCGACGAAGTAGAGCCGACATCACCCAAAAGGTCAAGTTTGGCTCAGTCCGACTCACCCCAAGCCGGCGGAATCGTTACCGCCCCCTCGGAAGCTGAGGAAACAGAACTGCGATATTTGGCGAGCACGCCTCGTGTTACAGGAGAAACTGGCCGCGTCCACGCCTTGCGCCGTTTCGCCAGGACCTCATCGCTGACATCGATGCTGATTTCCTTTGTTTCAGCATCGATACGCAGCTTGTCGCCGTCTTCAACCAGCGCAATGGGGCCACCGGCTGCCGCCTCCGGTGTGACGTGGCCAACAACGAACCCGTGACTGCCGCCGGAAAATCTGCCATCGGTTATCAGGGCGACATCCTTGCCGAGACCTTTGCCCATGATGGCACCCGTCGGACTCAGCATTTCTCGCATTCCCGGCGCCCCTTGTGGACCTTCGTAACGGATAACGAGAACGTCTCCTGCCTTGATTGTATTATCGAGAATTGCCTGCAGTGCTTCTTCTTCCGAATGAAACACTCTGGCCGCTCCTTCGAAATGCAGGCCTTCCTTGCCGGTGATTTTTGCTACCGCTCCCTCAGGTGCCAGGTTCCCGTACAGTATGGCCAAATGGCTGTCTGGTTTTATCGGATCGTCAAAGCCGCGCACAATATCCTGACCGTCGGGATAATCCGCAACCTCTGCAAGGTTTTCTGCCAGTGTTTTGCCGGAAACCGTCATGCAATCGCCGTGCAGCATGCCCTTATCCAGCATTCGCTTCATCAGCGGCTGAATACCACCGATCGCGATCAACTCCGACATCAGGTATTTCCCACTGGGTTTTACATCCGCCAATACCGGTGTCTTCGCACCGATACGAGTGAAGTCGTCCAACGACAATTCAACTTCGGCTTCCCGAGCCATTGCCAGCAAGTGCAGGACGGCATTGGTTGAGCCACCCAACGCGATGACGACCGATATGGCATTTTCAAACGCATCACGCGTCATGATGTCCAGCGGTTTGATGTCATTCCGGATCAGGTTCATTACCGCCTCACCGGCGCGGCGACAATCTTCAATCTTTTCCTTGGAGACTGCTTCCTGTGCTGAGCTATTGCCGAGACTCATGCCCAGCGCTTCAATCGCGGAAGCCATCGTGTTTGCTGTATACATTCCGCCACAAGCCCCGGGGCCTGGTATGGCTGTGCGCTCAACATCCAGCAACTCAGCAGCGGAAATCTTACCGCCGGACTTGGCGCCAACGGCCTCGAACACGGAGACAATGTCGCGTCGCTTGGCTCCCGGCCGAATGGTCCCGCCATAAACAAAGACAGCGGGCCTGTTGAGGCGAGCCATTGCCATGACACAAGCCGGCATATTCTTATCGCAGCCACCAATCGCGATCAGGCCGTCAAACCCCTCGGCTCCTGTCACCGCTTCAATGGAGTCCGCGATAATCTCTCTCGAGACCAGTGAATACCGCATCCCCGGTGTTCCCATTGAGATGCCATCTGAAACACTGATGGTATTGAAGATGACGCCCTTGCCACCGGCATCATTCGCTCCGCTAGCCGCTTCCTCAGCCAGACTGCCAATATGCATATTGCACGGCGTCACCATGCTCCAGGTTGATGCGATGCCGATCTGCGGGCGCTGAAAGTCACTTTCTTCGAATCCCACTGCTCGCAACATCGCGCGGCTGGGTGCTTGTTCGTCACCATCGACAACGACGCGTGAATAGCGTCGCAGTTCTTTTTCACTCATGGTTTTGCCGTCACTCCGGTTTTACGTCGCCTGATGCGTCGCCTGCGCGGAAGTCTAGCAGCAAATCAGGGGGTCTGTAGATCGTCGTCGCGAATCGTCACCACGATGCGGTGATAGACGTCAATCGCCCGGCTGTCTTCGCCACTGTTAAGCTCGATGATAAATTGCTCATCACCCTCAACCTCGGAATCCTGAACCAGCGGAACCAGCAATCGAGCGGATCGTTGACCGGGACCGAATGATATTGTGTGGTCACCGGGTCCGAAATAGTCCCGGCCTTCATCTGCACTTAAGTCGCTCACGGTGAAGCCGACGACTACCTGAGAGTTATCTGGATTAAAACGCACCAGATCAATTTGAACGGCGGGATCCATCTCGCGAACGGACGCCTGACTAACGGCGAAAGCAACAGTGTTTGCTGGCAAGCGGGCCTCGAAAGCTCGTTGGTCGTCGTCTTCCAGAGTTACGTTGACGATTGCGAGCTCCGAATCAGCATATTCTGCATCTCGAAGTCGCAACGTAGACTGTTGGTCTGCTTCTCGCAACGGATCGGACGCCATCGTCAATGAAACTCGCCCGCGTGCCTGCCCCGCGGAAAATTGCACCAACCCGGAGTTCGACAATGCATATTGGCCTGCCGCCCACGGTGATCGATTACCGCTGAACCCAACTTCTTCAAGTCGCAGAGTCAGCGGAACAGACAGGTTGCTGCCACGCACAAAATCGATAATGAACACGGGTCCGTCTTCGCGAACCGCAATATTGACCGGCGTTGGATTTCTTCCATTTGGAGAAAACGGAATGACTTCCGTCGGTGGTGGGAGAGCTGAAAAATCGACCAACATCGGATCCGGACCGGCCAAAGGAGCATCTGTAATGGGCTCAACAACCGCGGTCTCTTCAACGACCACAGGCAGCTCGACCACCTCACTCTCTGCAGGTAGCGGTTCCGCTACAGTGATCGCTGGTTCAGGATCTGGCTCCGAGTTAAAAGGCTTTTCTTCAGCCGCCGCCGGTAGCACTATTTCCGGCGCCTCAATCGTTGGCGTATCATTCTCGATAATTCTCGGAGCGATGACGGTTCGCTCGGTAAAGCGATCAATGAGCGGCTCCAGATAGCCGAATTGGTAGGCCGCAATGCTCGTCAGGCCAACTATGAGAAGAAACGCGACAATCCACTTGCCGACGGCAGAATGATCATCGGCTTCGACAAAGCGCTCGGGTTCTTCTACCCGGAACGGCTCATCCGGATTTTCCTCGAGCGCGTCGATAAACTCACGCACTGAACCGAAGCGCGTCACGCGTGAGTATGACAGTCCCTTCTTGAGTGCCCTCCATTGACTGTCGTTGAGGCTTTTCAGGCGCTGCGGTTTCATGCCCGCCTGGGACGCTTCTGCTGCATCCCTTGGACCAAATACGCGATATCCGGCAAGCAGTCGATACAGGAGACAACTCAATGAAAACACATCGTCAGTAGCGACAGGTTCTTCGCCCGTCAGGACCTGCATGCTCGAATAGGCTGGAGTCATCGCGCCCAATACACCCGGGTCAAACTCTCGGCCGGAGTGCTGCTGACGAACACGAGCAACGCCAAAGTCAAAAAGCTTGGCATCTCCATTCGGCATGATCATGATGTTGCCGGGTTTGATATCGGCATGAACTATGCCGCGGCTATGCGCGTAATCAAGCGCCTCGCCGATTTGACGCGTAATTCGAAAGGCCGCTTTGTTATCAATAACTGATGCGTCTTTCGAATCGAGAATATCAGCGAGGTTGCGTCCGTCCAGCCACTCCATGATCAGGAAGTAAAGATCGTCGTCCCTGTCGAGATCAACAAACTGCACAATATGCGGGTGCACCAGGCAACGGCCTTTCGCAGCCTCCTGCTGCAGCGCCCGAAGCGCCTGCCCATTTGCCGCCAACTTTGGCGCGAGTACCTTTACTGCTACCCAGTGATTCTCGCTTCCAGCCTCAGCCAGCCGTCGATCCATCGCCTTGTAGACCACGCCCATGCTGCCGCCGGATACCTTTTCCTGCAGCAGGTAACGATCGCGCAGTAATGATCCGACCTGAACCCGCGATTCACCGGGTGGATCGGGAGCAAAACCGGAGGGTATGACCGTGGTGGCGCCAAATTGATCGTCATTCATCGGCTCAGGATCTATCGGTAGCGGAGTCGGCAGTATAGGCTGATTCTCTGGATTCGGGCTGGTCGGCAAAATCTCGGTCGCGTACCGATCCAACACCGACATCACCAGTTGATACGTCTCTTTGCGAAGGCCGCCCTCGTCATAACAGGCCTGCAGTAATCGTCGAATCTCGGCTTCGTTGTTTCCGGAGCTCGCCAGCAAGCTGCCGATCCCCTTATGGATGTCGGCCAGCATCGCGACATCGTTCGATGTCGTATGCAGTTTGTCGTCCAGGCTTGCGAGCTGATCAAGGAAGGACTTCGGGGCGTTTTTAGTATCGGCACTCATGGTCATCAGATATTCTATCGTCCGGCGTTCCTGTGGACCCGGAACTGGTCGTCAAATTACCTTACCCGGATTAAGAATATCCCCCGGATCGAGGGCTTTTTTGAGTCTTTGCATGAGCTCAATCTCGTTTGACGTACGATATTGATGCAGATACTGCCGTTTTAGGCGGCCGACACCGTGTTCAGCGCTGAAACTGCCTCCCAGCTCGGCGACCAGGCCATAAATGGCTGTTGTCACGAATTCACCGTCCTCTACGTCGCCTGGCAGAACCACATTGTAGTGAAGGTTTCCGTCACCAACGTGGCCAAATGCGACCAGCTGAGCGTCAGGAATGAGGTCCTTAAGCAGTTCGTCTCCGCGTGTTAGAAACTCCTCCATCTTCGACCCCGGCACAGAAATATCATGTTTGAGTGCTTTGCCCAGTGAGCGCTCCGCTTCCGCAATGGAATGTCTCATCCGCCACAATTGAGCGGCCTCTGTGGCGTTCTTGGCGATAACGGCGTCCAACAACAGACCGCGTTCGGCAGCGCTCATCAAAGCCGCTTCAATCAAATCCGATCTTTCGCCAAGGGAAGCATCCAGCAATACATACCAGGGTGCGTGATCGTCAAAAGGCAGTGTCAGCTCAGGAGCATGCTTGGTAACCAAACCGAAAACAAAATCCGACACCAATTCAAATGCTTCTATTGAATCCGCCAACTCTGTCCGCAAGTGCGCCAGAAGCCGCACAGCGTCGCGAGGAGATTGCAGCGCCACCAAGGCAGTGCTGATATTCCCGGGTAGCGGATAGAGCTTCAGAGAAGCTGCAGTGATGATTCCTAACGTGCCTTCACTGCCGATGAACAACTGTTTCAAATCGTAGCCCGCAGTGTCTTTTCGGAGTGCCCGAAGACTGCTGACGACGGTGCCATCTGCAAGCACCACCTCAAGGCCGAGGACCTGAGATCTTGCTGTTCCGTAGCGAACGACATTGATTCCACCCGCATTGGTCGAGAGGTTCCCGCCGATCTGGCAACTGCCTTCCGCACCAAGACTTAGCGCGAACAATCGATCAACATCCCGCGCTGCTTCCTGAACTTTCTGCAAGATACAGCCGGCGTCCACCTCCATGGAGAAATTGTCCACATCAATATTTCTGATGCGATTCATGCGGGCGAGCGATAAGACGATTTGCGTGCCACTTTCGTCGGGAACAGCGCCAGCGCACATTCCCGTATTGCCGCCCTGCGGCACGATAGCGACCCCTGCATCCGCACAGGCTCGCACAATGGAGGAAACTTCCGCCGTTGATGCTGGCTTTACAATCATGGGTGTCGATCCGTGCACGACACCTCGCCACTCGGTCACGCTGGCTTCGATCTCCACCGGATCGACCGTCCAGCCTTTCGGACCAACAATACTTTTGAGCTGATCAAGCAACATGACTGAAATCGGCCTGCCTCGCGAATGTTTCCCAGTCGATATTGCTGCCACACATCACCAATAACACGCGTTTGCCGCTCAAAGACTCCCGGAGCGGTCCCAACAAAGCTGCGGTTGTTGCCGCGCAGGCAGGTTCAACGGCGATGCTCATCGCATGAAACAGGAAACCCATGGTCTTTCGCAGCTCTGAATCGTCGACCATCACGAGTCGATCAACATTGTTTCGCGTCAATTCGAATGAGTACGGCAGCGCAAACGGTGCCCCCAGGCTGTCAGCAATAGTATGCACCTCGGAAATGCTCTCTGGCTTACCCGATTTGAAACTTCTGTGCATGGAATCGGCCCCTTTTGGCTCGACCCCGATCACCTCGACATCGGGGCGCAATTGCTTTACCGCATTGGAAATGCCGCCGATCAAACCGCCGCCGCCGACAGGAATGACAATGGCGTCGACGTCATCTACCTGTTCGCAAATTTCAAGGCCAACCGTACCGGTTCCAAGGGCGACTGAATATCCCTCAAACGGATGAACAAAGAAGCGGTTTTCAGTGTCGCGGATTTCCCGCACAAGTTCGAACGCCTGATGCACATCGTCAGCTATGACCACTTCAGCACCATAGGACTTGCACACGGCAACCCGGAAGGGGTTTGCCGACCGCGTCATCACGACCTTCGCCGTTGTCCCCAGAGTTTGCGCCGCAAACGCAGTCGCTATCGCGTGATTGCCAGCACTGACAGCAGTAACGCCGAACTTGCGCTCATCCGCCGACAAACTGTGAAGCGTCGCGAGCGCACCACGCGCCTTAAAGGTTCCTGTGCGCTGCAGAAACTCGAGTTTCGCAAGCACTCTGGTACCATCACCGAGGGACGCTTCTATCGCTGCACAGCGCATAACAGGGGTACGCAGCGTTACGTCACTCAGTCGATCACGCAAGCTGCGAATCTCATCAATATGGGGTCCAGATTCAGTCATTAGTTATGTAAACTACCTAATCGCGTATTGACTTGCGATCTTCACATGTGATGATTACAAAGATGAAGCGAACTGTGGCAGAGAATCCTCTGCCGGGAAAGCCGCAACGGGCACAAAAATGGAATTAGATGATCTGTCGCAATCCGGGATTCGACGCATAGCCGACTATTCGCCGTATCTTGA
>JAACFM010000034.1 GCA_009937445.1 Gammaproteobacteria bacterium
CTATTCTGGTTTCGACAAGCGATACCGCCGGCGGAGCGGGGGTGCTCCACAATTTGCTGCAGCCGCTTGCGAAACAGGGCGTCAGCATGACCCGCATCGAGTCGCGTCCGTCCCGTCGTAAGAAATGGGATTACGTATTTTTCATCGATATTGAGGGACACGCGGAAGAATCGCCGGTAGCGGAAGCCCTGGCGGATCTGGAGAAGAACAGTTCCTTATTCAGAGTGCTTGGCGCCTACCCCAAGGCCATTGGCTGACGGACCCATCTCATGCGTTTTAAAGTAACTCCATCAAAGGTACGGGATGCTGCCGTCACCGTGCCGGGCGATAAGTCCGTTTCTCATCGCGCCTTGATGCTCGGGAGCATTGCAAAAGGGCGTACAGATGTCAGCGGTTTTCTCGCCGGTGAGGACTGTCTTGCGACCTTGGGGGCGATGCGAGCCCTGGGCGTTGAGATTAACCAGCCGAGCGCAACACAAATGTCCATCGAAGGTGTTGGCTTATACGGTTTGCAGGGCTCCAGGACGCCTCTGGACCTGGGCAATTCGGGGACCGCCATGCGTCTGATGGCAGGCTTATTGAGCGGCCAGACTTTTAACAGCGTTCTGACTGGCGATGCATCATTAAGTGGCAGGCCGATGAGCCGGATAATAACGCCGTTGATGATGATGGGTGCTGTGATCGAGAGTGCTTGTGACGGTACGCCACCGCTACAAATTTCTGGTGGTCTCAAACTGCATGGAATTCACTACGATTTGCCAATGGCGAGCGCGCAGGTCAAATCGGCCATTCTTTTGGCAGGCCTTTACGCCAATGGTACGACCAGTGTCAGCGAGCGTTCGATGGGCGTGGCCGTCAGCTCGGTAGATGGGACTATCACTCTTGAAGGTGGTCAGCAGCCGCAGGGCTGTAACGTACGAGTACCGGCGGACCTGTCATCGGCATCCTTTGTGATGCTGGCGGCGGTGCTTGCCGAAAATGCTGATATGCAGATTCTGAATGTTGGTGTTAATCCGACCCGCACGGGTGTTATCGACATTCTGCAGGCCATGGGCGCAGATATCAGTCTTGAAAACGAGCAAATGCTGGGCGAAGAGCCGGTTGCGGATATTCGTGTGCGGTCGTCTCGTTTGCATGGCGGCCGTGTGGATCCAGCGCTCGTGTCATTGGCGATCGATGAGTTTCCGGTGCTTTTTGTTGCCGCCGCGGCAGCAGAGGGTTCGACCACGTTTTCCGAAATCGGTGAACTTCGAGTCAAGGAGAGTGATCGAATCTCGGCAATGGCGAACGGTATGCGAACACTCGGCATACGTGTCGATGAGACTGACGACGGCGCAGTCGTTCACGGCGGCCGATTCGGTGGCGGCACTGTCAACAGCTACGGAGACCACCGGGTCGCAATGTCGCTGGCTTTGGCCGGGACCATCGCGTCTGATGAGGTGATTGTGGAAGATGTCGAGTCTGTTGACACCTCATTCCCAGGCTTTTGCGACTGCATGAATGGGCTGGGAACCGATATCGCGTCTGAGGTGGGAGAGTAAAATGACCGCGCCTGTCATTGCGATTGATGGACCCAGCGGTTCCGGCAAAGGGACCATAGCGAGACGTGTGGCGGAAGCACTTGGTTTTCATTTGCTCGACAGCGGGGCACTCTACCGGCTGACCGCGATCTCGGCAAAGAACAATGATATTGAGCTCACAGACGCCGCGGCCGTTGCCTCTATTGCCCGCAATCTGGCTGTGCGGTTTGACAGTAAGGAAGACGGGTCGGAGCGCATCTGGCTGGGCGATGAGGATGTGACTCGGGAAGTTCGCATGGAATCGACCGGGGCAGGGGCCTCTGCCGTGGCGGCGATACCAGAGGTTCGAGAGGCGCTTTTGGAGCGCCAGAGGGCATTCGCGAGGCCACCCGGACTGGTCGCTGATGGGCGCGACATGGGCACTCACGTATTTCCTTCCGCTTTGGTCAAAATCTTCCTTACAGCCAGCGCCGAGGAACGAGCGAGAAGACGCCATAAGCAGTTGATCGACAAGGGTATGGATGTTACCCTCGCCGCCCTTTCACGGGACATAGAGGACCGTGACCGCAGAGATTCCGAGCGATCGGTAGCTCCGCTGAAGCCAGCGAAGGATGCCAGGATTCTGGATTCTTCAGGTCAATCCATAGAGGCTGTTACACAAACAGTGTTGGACTGGGTCAGAGACCTCTAAATACCAGGATAGGTAAATGGATGGGATCGAACAGGATGTTCGCTCCTTTTTTTGTATGCCGTCAGATGCAGGACGCTAGCTGACGTAATTATGGGCGGGGAATATTAAATCCCCTTGGATTAACTAACATGTCTGAAAGTTTTGCTGAATTATTTGAAGAAAGTTTTGCCAGCCAACAAATAAAACCGGGTTCAATCATAACCGGCATTGTGGTGGCAATAAATGACGATGTCGTCATCGTCAGCGCAGGTCTCAAGTCTGAGGCCGTTATCGCCAAAGAAGAATTTAAGAACGATAAACGTGACTCCGAACTCGCAGTAGGCGATGAGGTTGAAGTCGCACTGGATGCCGTTGAAGACGGTTTCGGTGAGACCAAACTCTCCCGTGAAAAAGCGATTCGTGCGCGTACCTGGATCGATCTTGAGAAGGCCTTTGAAGAAGGTGCTGTTGTTGAAGGCATCATCAATGGCCGCGTCAAGGGTGGCTTTACCGTCGAAATTGACAATGTTCGGGCGTTCCTGCCCGGCTCGCTGGTTGATGTTCGTCCGGTTCGCGATCCTTCTTACCTTGAAGGTAAGGAGCTTGAATTCAAGGTAATCAAGCTGGATCAGCGTCGCAACAACGTCGTCGTATCCCGTCGTGCTGTTGTTGAGAAAGAGTACTCTGCAGAGCGCGAAGCACTTCTGAAAGACCTGCAGGAAGGCAACACGGTCAAAGGCGTTATCAAAAACCTCACCGACTACGGCGCATTCGTCGACCTCGGTGGCATCGACGGTCTCTTGCACATTACAGATATGGCCTGGAAGCGCGTTAAGCATCCTTCCGAGGTTGTGGACGTGGGTCAGGAAATCGATGTCAAGATCCTTAAGTTTGACCGCGAACGCCAGCGTGTATCGCTTGGCATGAAGCAGCTCGGAGATGATCCGTGGCAGGATCTCGCACGTCGTTACCCGCCGATGACACGCATGTTCGGTAAGGTTACAAACATCGCTGATTACGGTTGCTTCGTTGAAATCGAAGATGGCGTTGAAGGCCTTGTCCATGTTTCCGAAATGGACTGGACTAACAAGAACGTCAATCCGGCGCGCGTAGTTCAGGTTGGTGAAGAAGTCGAAGTCATGGTTATCGAGATCGACGAAGAACGTCGTCGAATTTCACTGGGTGTTAAACAGTGCAAGTCGAATCCATGGGCCGAATTTGCAGCAACCTTCAACCGTTCCGACAAGGTATCCGGTCAAATCAAATCGATCACGGACTTTGGTATCTTCATCGGTCTGGATGGCGGCATCGATGGTCTCGTACACCTTTCTGATATTTCGTGGGATTACCCGGGCGAAGAAGCCGTGCGTAATTACACGAAGGGCCAGGAGATCGAAGCGGCCGTGTTGGCAATTGATGCAGAGCGTGAGCGTATCTCGCTGGGCATCAAGCAGCTTGAGAAAGATCCGTTCTCTGGCTGGCTTGCTGCACATCCGAAGAACTCAATCGTTACCGGTACCGTGACGGAAGTCGATGCGCGTGGCGCAATGGTCGATCTTGGTGACGGTGTTTTCGGTTCACTTCGTGCATCGGAGCTGGCGCGTGGCCGGGTTGAGGACGCGCGGACCATGATCAAAGTCGGCGAAGAGATCGAAGCCAAGTTCACGAATGTGGATCGCAAGAGCCGCATGGTTGCGCTTTCGATCAAGGCCAAAGAGGTTCATGAGGAGCAGGAAGCGGTCAGCAGCTACAAGTCTGATTCATCTGCAGCCCCTGCTGGAACGACACTTGGCGAGCTTCTGAAGGAAAAGATGTCCGGCGGAAACAAGTAATAAGTAAAAAAGGTAGCCCGGACGCCTCAGTCCGGGCTATTATTACCTTTACTATCCGTAGGTTACGATAAGCAAACGGTCCGGCGAAGGGTGAAATGACAAAATCAGAACTTATTGAAGCAATCTCCCGCAAGCAAAAACACTTGCCTTCCAAAGATGTCGAGCTGGCAGTCAAGCACCTCCTTGATCTTATGAGTGATTCTCTGGCTAAAGGCCAGCGCATTGAGATTCGGGGTTTTGGAAGTTTTTCACTTCACTACCGTCCCCCACGCATTGGGCGTAATCCGAAGACGGGCGAGGCTGTCGCACTGTCCGGCAAGTACGTTCCACACTTCAAACCTGGCAAAGATCTGCGTGAGCGGGTTGACGTCAGTCGCCATTTCCCAATTAAGAATTGATTATTCTCAAACGTATCGGGCTGGCCTTACTGATCGTCCTGATATTTTCCGCGATGGTCGTGTTTACCGCGGGCAATCCAGATGATGTCAGCATCAAGCTGTTGCATTGGGAAATAAGCTCTCCGGTTTCTCTGGCCTTTACCGTGGCATTCGCTGTGGGTTGGCTGTTTGGCGTAATCTGTATGGGTCTCTATGCATTCAAAGTCTCTAATGAACGTCGCATGTTGCGACGGTCGCTGCGCATGTCAGAGCACGAGGTCAGCAGCCTGCGTAACTTGCCGTTAAGCGATGCCGACTGAATCCACGTTTCTCCTGGCCGGATTATTCCTGTTGCTGGCCGCGGCTGGCTGGGCGATGGGGCGTTTCGGCGAACGTGACACGGAAGAAGCGCCGCCGCCGCTGAATATCGATTACCTGAAAGGCCTCAACTTCCTTCTCAACGAACAAACCGATCAGGCACTTGAGCATTTTCTGCGCATGGTTCGGGTCGATGATAAAACGATCGAAACCCACTTTGCACTTGGTAGTCTGTTTCGCCGTCGCGGTGAAGTTGACAGAGCGATCCGCATTCACCAGAACATAATTGCGCGACCTGATCTGGCCTCTGAACAACGCGACCAGGCTCTGTTTTCTCTGGCAAAAGATTACTTGGGTGCCGGATTGCTCGACCGGGCTGAAAAGCTTTTCATGCGTCTGGCACAGGGATCCCGTTATCAGGTGCAGGCGCTGGAATCGCTGGGCGGCATATATGAGCAGGAACGAGAATGGGACAAGGCGATTGATGCCGGACAGCGTCTCGAGGTTCTGGGTGGACGTTCTTTGGCCTTGCAGATTGCACATTACAATTGCGAACTTGCCGAGGCTGCCGTAGCGAAGAACGACTACGCTGCGGCTCGCCGCTTTGTAAAAAGAGCGCAATCCGGTCGACCTCGGACAATGCGCGGCGCATTAACCCGTGCTCACATCGCGCGTGATACCGATGACAATAAAACCGCATTGAAGTTGTATCACCGCATTATTGACGAGAACACCTACCTCATTGCGGAAGCTCTGCCCGAGATTGTCTCTATCTACGTTAAGGAAGGTGAGACTGCGGAACTGGACTCGGCATTGCGAGCGCTGCTCAAAAAGGACCCGGAAAGAGCATCTCTGGTGGCCTATACAGCGATCGTGAATGATCTCGGCGGTATCCCGGTGATTGATGATTGCGTTGAGCAGTACATGCTGAACGAGCCAACGCTGGGTGAATTCATCGAACTCCAGCAATTGTCGGAAGGTGATAAAGGGTCCAGTGAGTCCGCACTGGCGAAGGTTCGTCGTGCGTTGTCCAAGCTTGCTGCCGCGACCCCTCGGTATCAGTGCCAGGAGTGCGGGTTTTCGAGTCAGCGATTGCTGTGGCAATGCCCCAGCTGTCGAAACTGGGAAACGCAGCGACCCGCTTCTCGGGTTCAGTTTGATACCTTACTGCAGCACAGTATTACCAACCGTTAGGCGCATTTCAGTAGAAACACCGCCAATTTGACAGCAGCCGATTCCGGCGCTGTCACATAAGCTCCTTTTTCCATGAAACTCCAAGGAGCCGAAGATGAAGATCCTAGTTACCACCGCAGCCATACTTTTGTTGTCTTTGCCCATGCTCGCACTCGGCGGGCAGGTTGATATCAACACGGCGGATGCCGAAACCATATCGGCCGAATTAAATGGCATCGGTCTCTCAAAAGCCAAAGCCATTGTTGAATACCGCAAAAAACACGGTCCATTCAGAAGCCCTGAAGACTTGTCTCTTGTTAAGGGGATCGGGGAACGGACTGTCGAGAAAAACCTGGCCGACATCAAAGTATCAACGCCGAAGAAATAACGCACGGAGATTGCCCCTTGAGGTCGCTCCGGATCGCTCCCGGTGCGGCCTCCTTTTTGCCCACCCCAAGGCGTGACGCTGTTCATTACGCTCGCCGTACTTTTTGGCTATCATGCGCTCTCTTTATGCACTGGAGCAGTTAAGTGGGCCAACAAGTCAGAGCAGCAGTATTTCCGGTCGCCGGTCGTGGTACCCGGTTTCTACCGGCAACCAAGGCAAGCCCGAAGGAAATGCTTCCGATTGTGGACAAACCCCTGATCCAGTACGCAGTTGAAGAGGCGATTGCCGCCGGAGCGACAAAACTGGTGTTTGTTACCGGGAGTTCCAAACGCGCCATCGAGGATCATTTTGATGTCGACTCTGAGCTTGAGCAGGCTCTAACCGATTCAGGCAAGGATGAATTGCTAAGGTCAATTCAGGACATCGTCCCAGCCGGTGTTTCGTGTATTTATATTCGACAGGGCCAACCGCTTGGCCTGGGCCACGCGGTGCTTTGTGCCCGTCCAGCGGTCGGTGACGAGCCGTTTTTTGTGCATCTCGCGGACGATTTGATCGCCGGGACGCCCGGTTGTCTGTCGCAAATGGCCGCTGAATACAAAGACCACAACGGCAGCGTTGTGGCTGTTGAAACGGTGCCGCCGGAGAATACTTCCAGCTACGGTATCGTCGCGATCGATGCGGCTGACCGAGGCCGCATCACTCAGATCGTTGAGAAGCCGAACCCGGAAGATGCGCCTTCGAATTCGGCTGTCGTCGGACGCTATCTATTGGCGGCAGAAATATTCGACAAGCTGGAGACTATCGGCCAGGGTGCCGGCGGGGAAATTCAGTTGACTGACGGTATCGCGGCGTTACTTGAAGAGTCTCCTGTCTATGCCTATGCATTCAGCGGAACTCGATATGACTGCGGGAGCAAATTGGGCTACTTGCAAGCAACTGTTGCTTATGGACTGAGTCATCCGGACACCGGTGAACGATTCCGAGAACACCTCAAAAAAACGCTATCTGACGACTAGCGCAAAAAAACGCTAGTATTCCTGTTTCAGAGCCTTGACGAGCTGACGGGAATTGCAGCTATGCGTTTGATATTGTTTATATTTTTTGTTGCGACTTTGAATTGTGCGAACGCGCAGCAGTCATATCTGATCGACTGGGGTGAAGTCGGTGAAGAGTCGATAGATCACCTCGTCGAGTTGATTCAGATCAACTCATCCAACCCACCGGGCAATGAAACTGAAGTCACTGACTACCTTGCAACTGTTTTTACGGGCGAGGGTATCAAGTCGGATATTTATGCTCTCGAAGACTCCAGAGCAAATCTTCTGGTGCGGGCGAAAGGCAACGGAGCGAGGCGACCTCTGCTTTTGATGGGCCACACCGACGTTGTCGGCGTGCAGGCTGACAATTGGTATGCCGACCCCTTCAGTGGAATGCGCCAGGACGGTTTTATCTACGGTCGAGGCACTTTGGACGACAAGAAGTCAGTTGCCGCCGGACTCATGGTTATGAAACTCCTGAAGCGCTATGGCGTTGAACTTGATCGCGATGTCATCTTTCTTGCGGAATCGGGCGAGGAGGGAACACCGGAAGTTGGGATCAACTACATGGTGGAGAAGCATTTCGATCTGATTGACGCTGAATACTGCCTCGCAGAGGGTGGGGAGAACGTCATAGTGGATGGCCTGGTCAATATTGTAGGGATTGAAACAACCGAAAAGATGCCGCGGCGGGTGACGCTGGTGGCGCGAGCCAAACCGAGCCACGGTTCGATGCCGACACTGGAGAATGCGGTATTGATCCTTGCCGGGGCCGTCGCAAAAGCGGGAACCTGGCAGACGGAAGTTCGCTTTAACGACACAACGCGTGCTTACTTTCAGCGTCTGGCTGAAATATCAGGCGAAGAAGATGCCTATCGCTACGACAATGTCGAAAACCCGGAATTGAGAGATGAAATACAGCAGCATTTCATTGAGAATTTTCCGTACCACTATTCAATTTCGCGCACGTCTGTCGCTCCGACGGTTATCGATGCCGGGTTTCGCAAAAACGTAATTCCTTCTGAAGCCAGCGCGATCCTGGACATCCGCATGCTTCCCGATGAGGACGTTGATGATTTCTATGCAAAACTCGCTGCGGTAATTGACGACCCGCGGGTAGAGATTGTTCCCGAGCGTATTTATCGACCGGCAGCGCCACCGTCGGATATCGATAACGAGATGTTCCAGACACTTGAGCGGGTTGCAAAGGAGATGTACCCATCCGCGACCGTGCTCCCGACGATGTCGACTGGCGCGACAGACATGGCCCAGGTGCGGGCAAAAGGGATGCAGTGCTATGGGATTGGCCCCGCCCGCTCGATAGAAGAGATCAACAGTGGATTCGGTGCGCACGGCGACAATGAACGGATAGCAGAGGACGCGTTTGTCGAGTTCGTACAATTTCTCTGGAATGTTGTACTTGAGACTGCTGCAGCCCGGTAACGTCTGGTATGTCCAATCCGGGGCCCAACGCCACCCTTTGAATCGCCCTATGCTGTTACCTTTGTCATTATTCGTTACGTGATCAGGAGTCAGTCAGTGATTAGAGCTATCGTTATTTGCGTAATATTGGGTGGGTCGCTCGTTGCAAAAGCGGAAAGCTTGCTCATCGAGAACGTCCGTATTTTTGACGGTGTTAATGCCACGCTGAAGTCTGCGCACGTGCTCGTCGAAGACGGAATCATTACGCGCGTATCGACCGAGAATATCGATACGACTGCTGACATGAAGATTATTGATGGCGCCAATCGAGTCCTGTCTCCCGGGTTTATCGATCTTCATGCTCATCTCACGATGCACGTTCCGCCATCCCAAGGTGACGCCCACGCGACCGTAGCCGGCGCTGTTGCTAACGATGTCGCTCGGCATTTTCTGGACAGCGGTTTCACAACAGTTCGTGATGCAGGAGGAACACATCCGGATCTGGCCAGGGCGATCAATTCGGGGACTGTGTACGGTCCGAGAGTCTATCCGTCGGGTGCCATACTTTCACAAACGGCGGGGCATGGTGACTGGCGTCATGCGACAGTGCCTAACCCGACCTTGGGCGGCAGCAATCCCTACATCTACAGTGATATGGCGGTAATCGTCGATGGTGTCGATCAACACTTGGCGGCTGTACGAGAGAATCTTCGCTTCGGTGCGACGCAAATCAAGATCATGGGCGGCGGCGGTGTCATGTCGGAATACGACCCCATCGATTCCTTGCAGCCGAGTCCGGCAGAGATTCGCGCAGCGGTTCAAGCCGCCAGTGATTTTGGAACCTACGTGCTTGCGCATGCGTATACAAGTGAGGCCGTGCGACGTCTGGTCGATAACGGTGTGCGTTGCATAGAGCACGGTCTACTTATCGATGATGCAACCGCCAAGTTCGTGAAGAAAAACGATGTCGTCATCAGTACACAGCTGGTGGTCTACAGGGCACTGAAAGATCTGGACGGTATTTCGGCGACCAATCTTGAAAAACTCGAGCTTGTGCTGAAGGGTCAGGAAAACCTGATCGAGCTGATAAAAAAATACGATATCACAACCGGGTTTTCGACCGACCTGATAAGCGGTATGTACCCGATGCTGACACGTGAATTCACGGAGCGAGCCATGTACTGGACAGCAGCTGAAGTTCTCGCTCAGGCGACCTCAGAGAGCGCCAGAGTCATTCGCATGGCAGGTCGTCTGAACAGACACGGTAACTTCGGTGAGATTCGTGAAGGCTGGGTTGCGGATATCTTGTTGCACAACGGCAATCCACTGGAAGACATATCAGTATTGAGGGATCCAGAGAACAATCTGGCACTGATAATGAAGGCTGGAAAAATCGTCAAGAACACGATCGGCCAATAGCCTAATGGCAGGTAATCTGGCCGTCCGTTTTTTGGCAGACGGGCGGGCGATGAGGACGCGTACGACGGTCTACTGGATTGACCAAAAAAAAGCCCGCTCGAAAGCGGGCTTTTTCATGTTTGGCTCCCCGACGCGGACTCGAACCACGGACATTCTGATTAACAGTCAGACGCTCTACCAACTGAGCTATCGGGGAATAGATCGACACCCTCGTTGATTGCTCTAGGGTGCGGGCCGGGATTTTGGTCTAGCACCCGTCCCTTGTCAAGTTGAAACCAACCGTTTCATGCGATTCGTCGCCTCTTCGAGCATTTCCATCGAGCAGGCGAATGAAAGTCGTATGTAGCCCGGTGCCCCGAAGGCACTGCCAGGAACGCAGGCAACGTCGGCGTCGTTGATCAGTGCCGTAACGAAATCGGTATCGGCAGCGAGATGCATGCGGTCGAGGGCACCAACGATTCGAGGTAAAGCATAGAAAGTGCCTTCCCCGGGCCGACACTCGAATCCGTCAATGCTGTTCAGGGCGTGCACGACATAGTCATGGCGTTCCTTATACGCTGCGGTCATTTGTTTGACGCATGCCTGGTCGCCGGACAGGGCAGCAACGGCAGCAGCCTGGGAGATGCTGCACGGGTTTGACGTGCTCTGGCTTTGCACAGTCTTCATAGCGGTTATCAGCTCTGCCGGCCCGGCCGCGTAGCCAATGCGCCAGCCGGTCATCGCGTAAGCCTTGGAGACGCCATTGGTCGTGACAACTCGATCGTAGAGATCGGGGCAGGCCGCGGCAAAACTGCAAAACGGATCGTCACCCCAGTGTATGTGCTCGTAAATGTCGTCAGCGACAATAACGATATCCGGGTGATCGGACAGGATCGCGCCCAATTCCTGCAACTCTGCTGCTGAGTAACTGGCGCCCGTCGGATTGCTGGGGCTGTTGAGTATGAACAGCCGAGTGCGGTCGGAAATGCTGCTGGCGAGCTGCTCTGGCGTGATTTTGAAGTCCGCGTCGATACCGGACTCGACGATCACCGGTTCGGCACCTGCCAGCTTCACCATATCGGGATAAGAGACCCAGTAAGGCGCCGGGATAATTGCCTCGTCGCCAGGCGATAACAGCCCCATACACAGATTGAACAAGCACTGTTTTGCGCCGCTGGAGACGATGATCTGAGACGCAGCGTACTCGAGCTGGTTTTCACGCAAAAATTTCTGTTGGATGGCCGCCTTGAGTTCCGCCGTGCCATCAATCGGTGTGTACTTGGTCTTGCCGTCCCGAATGGCCTTCTGCGCCGCATCCTTGATGTGCTGCGGCGTGTCGAAGTCCGGTTCGCCCGCACCCAGACTAATGATATCCCGGCCGGCAGCACGTAACTCAGTCGCCAACGCCAGAACGGCAGCGGTCGGCGATGGTTTGATGGCTGCCATTCTTTTGGAAACTGATAAACTCACTCGATTGCCTCACGAAAATGCACAGCTATGGTACGTCAATCCACAGATCTTAAACACAGCGACAAACATTCCGACAACCGTGATCGATTAACACTGGTATCCGATTTTGCACCGGCCGGTGATCAGGTCGGTGCGATCTCGGGATTGCTGGATGGACTGAACGATGGTCTTGCGCGGCAGACGCTGCTGGGTGTGACGGGTTCTGGCAAGACCTTCACTGTGGCTAACCTGATCGATCGTTTGCAGCGACCGGCAATCATCCTGGCACCGAACAAGACGCTCGCCGCTCAGCTGTACGGTGAGATGCGTGAGTTTTTTCCAAACAACGCAGTCGAATATTTTGTTTCTTACTATGACTACTATCAGCCAGAAGCTTACGTTCCGAGTTCTGACACCTTCATAGAAAAAGATGCGTCGATCAATGAGCACATCGAGCAGATGCGGTTGTCGGCTACAAAAGCACTCATCGAGCGACCGGATGTCATCATCGTTGCGACAGTCTCCGCAATCTATGGTCTCGGTGATCCGGAGGCGTACTTTAGTATGGTTCTGCACCTTGACCGGGGAGAGCGGATTGATCAACGCGCTCTGTTACGCCGGCTCGCAGAATTACAGTACGTCCGCAACGAGATCGATTTTTCTCAGGGTACCTATCGGGTCAGGGGTGACGTCATCGACGTGTTCCCGGCTGAATCGGACAAGGATGCGGTGCGAATAGAGCTGTTCGATGATGAAGTTGAATCATTGTCCTATTTTGATCCGCTAACCGGAGAGGTCGTACGCCGTGTTCCGAGGCTGACGGTGTTCCCAAAGAGCCACTACGTCACGCCGCGAGAACGATTGCTGGAGGCATGCGAGCACATCAAAGTCGAGCTTAAGGACCGGCTCGAGTATCTTAGGAAGCACAATAAACTTCTTGAAGCTCAAAGACTTGAGCAGCGAACTTTATTTGATTTAGAGATGATAAGAGAGCTGGGGTATTGCTCCGGTATCGAGAACTACTCGAGATACCTGTCAGGCCGCGAGTCAGGCGAGCCACCCCCGTGCCTGTTCGATTACGTTCCCGAAAACGCCCTGCTTATCATCGATGAAAGCCACGTTACGGTGCCGCAGCTCGGTGCAATGTACAAAGGTGATCGTTCACGCAAGGAGACGCTGGTCGAACACGGGTTTCGCTTGCCGTCCGCACTGGATAACCGACCACTGCGCTTTGATGAGTTTGAAGGCCTGTCCCCACAAACAATTTACGTGTCGGCAACGCCGGGTAAATATGAAGACGAATTTTCGGACAACGTGGTTGAACAGCTGGTGCGGCCAACAGGTCTCGTGGATCCGGAAGTGGAGATTCGTCCTGCAAGTACACAGGTCGACGACGTTCTGTCCGAGATCCACAAACGGGTTGCTGTTGGGGAGCGCGTATTGATTACGACGCTCACGAAGCGGATGTCAGAAGATCTTACGGACTACCTGCAGGAGCATGGGGTGCGGGTACGCTACCTGCACTCGGATATTGTGACGGTTGAGCGGACAGAAATCATTCGAGATTTGCGTCTGGGGGCCTTTGACGTTCTTGTTGGTATCAATCTATTGCGTGAAGGTCTGGATATGCCAGAGGTTTCGCTGGTGGCTATCCTCGATGCAGATAAAGAAGGCTTCCTGCGCTCGGATAGGTCCCTGATTCAGACGATGGGCAGGGCAGCACGCAACATCAATGGCAGGGCGATCTTGTACGCGGACAGAATGACCGGATCCATGGAGCGTGCATTGGATGAAACACGGCGCAGACGGGAACACCAGGAGGCGCATAACAGGAAGCACGGTATCAAACCCGAATCCATTATCAAGAAAGTCACGGATATCATGGAGTCGGCCTACCCATCTCCGGAGACGGAAAAACGCATGGTGGGCGACGATAACGTGCCCTACGACGTTTTGAGTCCGGAACAGCTGTTGAAGAAGGCCGCGAAACTCGAAAAACAGATGTTGAAAGCCGCCAGAGATCTCGAATTTGAGGAAGCCGCTCGTTTGCGGGACGAAATCCATCGAATTCGGGATTTTTCATTTGGCGTTACGAATAAAAAAACGGCTTGAGGCCTTGCGGAACATCAGTTGCTTCAGTATCTTACGCGTCCTCCCAGGGGGAGCCGGAGTGCTGGTTGAAGGCTCTGGGTAGCAGTAGGGCGATTAGCTCAGGGGTAGAGCGCCACGTTGACATCGTGGAGGTCGCAGGTTCGAAACCCGCATCGCCCACCAATTCCCCGCTTGTGCCTGATTTTTTTACAGAAATCGGCCTTTTCATGGTTGTATCCTGCTTTGTGGCTATATAGAATCGCGTTCCCGCACTGGCCGTGGCGTTTCAGCTGCCTGACAGGTCGCGGAATTGATTAGTTTCTGGAGGATTTGGGTATCGGAGCTACAAAGCGCGTAAGACGCAATGAGGAAATCGACGCCACTGAGGTTCGAGTAATCGACTCTCAAGGTGAACAGGCGGGTGTTATGTCGTTAAGGGCGGGCATCGAACTGGCGAAAGAAGAGGCGTTGGACCTCGTTGAAGTATCGCCAAATGCTGAACCACCGGTCTGTCGAATTATGGATTTCGGCAAGTACTTGTTCGAACAGAACAAAAAAGCCCAGTCTACAAAGCGCAAACAGAAGCAGGTACACGTAAAAGAAATTAAGTTTCGGCCGGGAACGGACGAAGGCGACTACCAGATTAAGCTCGGCAAGCTCGTGCATTTTCTGGAAGTAGGTGACAAAACGAAAGTCACATTGAGATTCAGAGGTCGGGAGATGGCGCACAAGGAATTGGGCGCAAAGCTTCTGACCAGGGTCAGAGATGACCTTGAAGAGTACGGCACAGTTGAGCAAATGCCACAGATGGAAGGGCGGCAGATGGTCATGGTTATTGCGCCGAAGAAGCACTAAGCAGCTAAGTTTGCTGTAGTAAAAGTGAGTATCAGCCCGATGGTTTGACAACCGGAAAGGCTCTACCCGCCTGTAGCGGCCGAAATTGTTCGGTACGTAGCAAGGCTCAAGGAAAAAAAATGTCTAAGATGAAGACCAACCGGGGCGCGGCCAAGCGCTTCAAGAAGACGGGTAAAGGTGGCTTTAAGCGCGCCCAGTCCCATCTCAATCACATCCTTACCAAGAAGAAGTCAAAGCGTAAACGTCAGCTGGGCAAGACCCTGCAGGTCGCCGATAGCGATGTTAAGTCCGTTAAACGCATGCTTCCGTACAGCTAACAGGAGATTGAGAGATGGCCAGAGTTAAGAGTGGCGTAACAGCCAAAGCACGCCATAAGAAAGTCCTCGATAAAGCGAAGGGCTATTACGGCGCACGCAGTAAATTATTCAAGACAGCCAAACAGGCCGTTATCAAAGCTGGACAGTACGCGTATCGCGATCGTCGCCAGCGCAAACGTCAGTTCCGCGCTTTGTGGATCGCACGTATCAACGCAGCCGCACGTCTGCATGGCTTGTCATACAGCCGTCTCATTAACGGCCTGAACAAGGCAGAGATCGAGGTTGACCGCAAGGTACTGGCGGATATCGCTGTACGTGATCCCGAGGCATTCGGTGCGATCGCTGCGGCAGCCAAGGCTGGTCTCGAAATCAAGACCGCCGCGTAGTTGAATCTTGGGTCAGGCGCGACAACGCGCCTGACTTGAGGTACCTCAGATGCAGGCACTCAGCGAGCTCATCGATCAGGCAGCGTCTGAAATTGACGCCGCAACTGATCTGGCCGCACTCGATGCGGTCCGGGTTTCCTATTTGGGCAAAAAAGGCGCGCTAACAGCCCGCCTGAAGACGCTCGGCCAGCTTCCGGCCGACGAGCGTTCGAGTGCCGGTCAGGAAATCAATCAGGCCAAACAGGTTGTGCAGGGTCAGCTGAACGCCAGACGAGAAGCGCTGGAGGAAGCGGCGCTTGCAGCCAAACTGGCAGCGGATGCCGTCGACGTATCATTGCCAGGTCGAGGCAATTCAATTGGTGGCCGCCATCCAGTGTCTCGCGCGCAATCCCGCATTGAGAGAATCTTCACGAATGCCGGCTTCGGAGTTCGTTCAGGGCCAGAAATCGAAGACGATTTCCACAACTTCACGGCGTTGAACATTCCTGAAAATCACCCGGCCAGAGCGATGCATGACACGTTCTACTTTCCGGGCGGTAATTTGCTACGAACGCATACGTCCCCTGTGCAAATTCGCTCCATTGTGAAAGAGGGCGTGCCGATACGAATCATCGCGCCGGGTCGGGTCTATCGATGCGATTCTGATCAGACCCACACGCCGATGTTTCACCAGGTCGAAGGCCTGGTAATCGACGAGAACATCAGTTTCGCGAACCTGAAGGCAATACTGCATCAATTCGTAGAGGCTTTTTTCGAGCGCAAAGCCGAGCTTCGGTTTCGGCCATCCTATTTCCCGTTTACCGAACCGTCGGCAGAAGTCGATGTGAGTTGGGGGGAGGGGAAATGGCTCGAAATTTTAGGCTGCGGCATGGTTCATCCCAACGTTCTTGAAAGTGCCGGGGTTGATCCCGAAAAATACACCGGCTATGCGTTCGGCATCGGTATCGAACGTCTCGCCATGCTGCGCTACAACGTATCGGATCTCAGGACATTCTTTGAGAATGATCTGCGTTTCCTTCGGCAGTTCAGGTAATCGCGATGAAGATTGCAGAATCCTGGTTACGCGAATGGGTGAATCCCGACCTTGATACGGAAGCCCTCAGTCATCAGTTGACGATGCTGGGTCATGAGGTTGACGGCGTTGAGTACGCAGGTGCCGGTATCGCCGACGTGCTTATCGCTGAAGTCGCAGAAGTTTCCAAACATCCGGACGCAGACAAACTCAGTCTTTGCAAAGTCAATGACGGCAGCGGCGAGCTTGTTGATGTCGTCTGCGGTGCGCCGAATGTCTTTCAGGGAATGAAAACCCCGTTCGCCAAACCGGGTGTGACGCTGCCCAATGGCATGACATTGCGCAAAGCGAAAATTCGCGGCGTAGTGTCAAACGGCATGTTGTGCTCAGCCATTGAACTGGGCCTGGGTGATGAGTCCGATGGCATCATGTCGCTGCCGCAGGAGGCCGAAGTCGGGTCTGCTTTGGTTGACCTCCTCAAACTGCCTGATGCAATTATTGACCTGGATTTGACGCCAAATCGCGGCGACTGCTTCAGCGTATTGGGCATCGCACGCGATGTATCCGCACTCACTGGCGCTGCACTTCGTGACGCATCGGTTGCCGCGGTGGATGCGAGCATTGCCGATCAGCAACCGGTAGAACTGGTCGATCCGGAAGGATGCCCTCGCTTTGCCGGTCGCGTTATTCGAGGAATCGATCGTCAGGCCGAGTCACCAGTCTGGATGACGGAGCGCCTGCGTCGCGCAGGCCTGCGCGCCATCTCACCGGTTGTCGACATCACCAATTACGTCATGCTTGAGCTTGGGCAGCCGCTACACGCCTATGACTTCAGCCGTCTGCAGGGCGCTATTCGACCGCGACTGGCGAAACCTGGCGAAAAGTTGACGTTACTGGATGAAAAAGAAGTCGATCTGAATGAAGACACGCTGATCATTACCGATGACAGTGGACCGATCGGCATCGCCGGCATTATGGGCGGTCTTTCGACGGCGGTTAATGACAATACGACAGACGTGTTCTTCGAGGCCGCATTTTGGCCGCAGGATTTTATGGCTGGACGAGCGCGTCGATACGGAATGCATACCGATGCGTCAATGCGTTTTGAACGTGGTGTTGACCCTGCAGGGCAGGCCCGAGCGATAGATCGAGCGACGCACCTGCTGCTGGAAATCGCCGGCGGAGACGCTGGTCCGCTGACCGATGAGATTGCCGCCGAACATCTGCCGACTCGTTCTGAAATTCTACTGAGAAGGGATCGCTTGACGCGGTTGCTCGGCCTGGAGATTGACGACTCGGAAGTTGCACGAATATTGACTCGCCTGACGATGAAGGTCGAAACGGTTGCGCAGGGCTGGTCCGTTTTAGCGCCCAGTCATCGATTCGATATCGCCATTGAGGCCGACCTTATCGAAGAGGTTGCCCGCATTCATGGCTACGATTCGATTCCTGAGATAACGGCCTTCTCGCAAGCACCGCTTGAAACCGTTACTGAGTCAAAAGTCGACATTGAGCAGGCAGCGGCGATGCTGATTGCTCGCGACTATCAGGAGGTCGTGACCTACAGCTTTATCGAAACTGAAGCCAACACAGCTTTTACCGGTTCAGAATCGGAGTTGGTATTGAGCAATCCAATATCTTCCGAAATGTCCGTCATGCGGGCAAGCCTGTGGCCGGGAATGGTCGCGGCGGCGGCGGCGAATAATGCGCGACAACAAGATCGCGTCCGATTATTCGAAGCAAGCAAGTCATTTCACGGCAAGCTGGGTGCGCACACCGAAGTGGTTCGGATCGCAGGGCTTTCTACCGGGCCGGTCAATCCGGAGCAGTGGGGAAGTAGCACGGAAGGCGTTGACTTCTTTGACATAAAATCTGACGTCACAGCTTTGCTGGCATTATCCTCACGCGACGACGAAATTAGTTTCGTCGCTTCTGAGCACCCGGCATTGCAACCTGGACAATCCGCAGAAATTCGTCGCGATGGTGAAGTCATCGGTGTCATCGGCAAGTTGCATCCCAAGCTGGCGAAGCGTTACGACATGAAACGGGCGGTCTATTTATTCGAGCTTGACGCGGCCAAAACCCTCGCATCGCGTGCGCCTTCGGCAGCTTCAATTTCAAAGTTCCCGGCGATCCGTCGCGACATCGCGGTAATCGTTGACGACACAGTCTCAGCAGACGAGCTTGTAAGCGCTGTAGCTGAGAGTTCCGACGGATTGATTCAAGATGTCAGGATTTTTGATATTTATAAAGGGGCCGGGATAGAAGCAGGGCGAAAAAGCGTTGCAATAGGCTTGATTTTACAGGAAACATCGCGCACCCTTACTGACGTTGATGCAGACCTAGCTATGGCTGCAGCAGTCAAGAAATTAGAAGATAAATTCGCAGCGGTTCTAAGAGACTAAACCTGATGGCACTGACAAAAGCAGATATGGCCGAGTCGCTGTTTAATGAACTTGGTTTGAACAAAAGAGAAGCTCGCGAGTTGGTCGATATGTTTTATGAGGAGCTGCGTGCATCACTCGCAGTTGGGGAGCAGGTCAAACTTTCTGGATTTGGAAATTTTGATCTTCGGGATAAAAAAGAGCGGCCTGGCAGAAACCCGAAAACCGGACAGGAAATTCCAATTAGCGCGCGGCGCGTGGTGACCTTCCGGCCAGGACAAAAACTAAAGGCCCGAGTAGAAGCATATGCTGGAACCGGGGAATAACGACGAACTACCTCCAATACCTGGTAAGCGCTACTTCACGATAGGTGAAGTTAGCGATCTTTGTGCCGTAAAACCGCACGTACTTCGGTATTGGGAGCAGGAGTTCCCACAACTAAAACCGGTAAAGCGACGGGGCAACCGCCGCTATTACCAACGTCAGGATGTTCTGATCATCCGTCAGATCCGAAGTCTCCTCTATGATGAGGGCTTTACGATCGGCGGTGCGCGTCAGCGCCTCACGGGTGAAGATGCCAAGTCGGATGTCACACAAAGCCAACAGATAATCAAACAGATACGTATGGAACTTGAACAAGTTCTTAAGATTCTGCGACGTTAAATTCTTTCTTCCCAAGTTCAACCGCGGCACGTATCATTGCCGCCTGTAGGGGCGGCCATTGGCCGCGCATCCTATGACCGGTCGGGGCGTAGCGCAGCCTGGTAGCGCACCACAATGGGGTTGTGGGGGTCGGAAGTTCGAATCTTCTCGCCCCGACCAATTTTAAAATCGAACCCCAAATCAGTTGCGTAGTCTTATCGCTACAGAATCGCTAATGCAGTTTTTAGAGATATCTTTCGTATGAATGTGACTCGGGCTTCGATCTCAAACCCCGTGGCCGTAATTTCGGCCGTCTTGCTGGTGCTCTTGATGGGCGGCATCGGGTTGTCGGGTCTGCCGATACAAATGATTCCTGACATCCAGCGCCCCTTTATTCAAATCGATACTGGCTGGCGAACCGCGGCCCCCGAAGAAGTCGAATCTGAAATACTCGAACCGCAGGAAGACATGTTGCGCGGTCTGCCGGGTCTCGAAAAAATGGAATCGAATGCTTCCAGGGGACGCGCAACCATCAGCTTGATGTTTGCTGTTGATGTTGATCTGCAACGTGCATTGATAGAAGTACTGAACAGATTGAATCAGGTGTCGCGTTATCCGAACGATGTCACCGAGCCACGCGTATTTGCGGGGCAGGATAGTTTTGGCTCGGCCATCGCCTGGTTCGCACTCTCGCAAGCGCCAGGCAATTCGCGGCCGATGGCAAGCTACAGTGATTTTGTACGCGAAGTGGTTCAGGCGCAAATCGAGCGTGTACCCGGAATCTCGAATTCGAACGCCTACGGTGGCAGAGACAATGAAGTGCGAATTACCTTCGATCCCTATGAAGCATCGGCGTTAGGAATCGAGATACCAACTTTGGCGCAAGTCACTGGCAATCACAGCGATGTTTCGGGTGGATTTAGCGAAGTTGGCAGGAGGCAATACACGCTGCGTTATGCCGGCCAGTACGAACTTCCGGACTTTGGCGAGATGGTCCTGGATTGGCGCGGGGGTAACCCCGTGCGCCTTCGTGACATTGCAAAGATTGAAGTGGTCATGCGGGACAGCTCTGGTTTCATGCTTGAAAATGGTAAAGAGACCATCGCATTCAATGCTCAGGTTGAGAAGGGTGTCAACGTACTTGAAGTAATGACTGACCTAAAGAGCGTCATAGAAGAGCTCCGTACTGGAGCGCTTGCTCGCGAGGGGCTCATAATCACCCAATCGTATGACGAGTCTTTATACATCGAGTCGTCGATCTCAATGCTGCGTGCGAATCTTTTGCTTGGTATCGGTCTGGCAGTGGGAATCCTTTGGTGGTTCCTGCGGCGGTTCCGGGCGACCCTTGTCGTTGCGCTGGCGATACCAATCTCGTTGTTCGCCGGTTTCATGATCATGAACGCCACGGGTCGAACCTTGAACATGATCTCGCTTGCCGGTCTGGCGTTTGCGACCGGCATGGTGCTCGATGCTGCAATTGTCGTGTTGGAAAATATCGTTCGCCTGAGAGAAAAAGGCGAGCAACCGGATAAGGCCGCGGTATCCGGAGCGAATCAGGTATGGTCTGCGTTAGTAGCCTCTACCGCGACCACCGTTGTTATCTTCTTGCCAATAATGTTCCTGAAAGATATTTCCGGGCAAATATTTGCAGACCTTGCGCTCGTTATCTCAGTCGCAGTAGTTGCATCGCTTATCATCTCCGTCACGGTTATTCCGACTGCGGCGTCGAGATGGTTAAAAGACACCAAACTGGATGATCCCCACAGCAATTGGTGGACAGCAGCAACCCGCACAATCATGCGAGTGACCGACAAGGACAAGAGCCGGAAGATGCTCATAGCCGGACTGTTTATGAGCGCGACGTTGCTTACGTGGGCAATGATTCCACCGGCAGATTATCTGCCGAAGGGGAAGCAGGGGTGGATATTTGCTTTTATTATGATGCCTCCCGGACAAAGCATAACTGCGGGCAGAGAGGAGTTTGCCAATGTCGTGGTTGAGCGAGTTGACCCGTATCTTGCAGATGACGCCGAGTTGAAGGTTGACAATTTCTTTATGGGGATGTTCGGATCGTTCGCCTTTGCAGGAGCCAGAACCGAGGATCCCAATGAGTCGGAAGAGTTTGTAGACCTTATGAATGACGAAATACTGGCCGGGTTTCCGGATACACGCGCGTTCGCCAATCAAATGGGAATTTTCGACAGGATGGGCGGTACCAGCGACATTGAACTCAACATACAAAGCCGAGATCTGGATGCGATGCTGACTGCCGCACGGGCCGGGCTCGAATTAGTTGCGGAGTACCTGCCTGGCGCTCAGGCACGCCCTGTACCGGGTGTGGATTTTGCGGAACCGGAATTACGTCTGATTCCCGATGAGCGGCGAATTGCCGAAGCGGGTTGGGGCCGACAACAAATGTCCACTGTGGTTCGCGCGCTGGGAGACGGTGTTTATGTCGGTGATTACTTCGATGGTGATCAACGACTTGATATTGTGCTGCGTGCGCCGGAGTGGTCGAGTCCGGAACAATTGGCTTCAACGCCTCTTGCAACACCGTTAGGCGGGATTCAACCGTTAGATCAGCTGGTCAATCTGGAGCGTACTGCCGGACCGAATCAGATCAGACGGGTGGACCGTCGCCGCACACTGACGCTGTCGATTACGCAGCCAGATGGAATGTCGCTGGAAGAGTCGATCGAAATATTGCAACAAAAGGTCGAACCAGAGCTCATGAAGTATCTGCCCGACGACGGGGAGATTAGTTATTACGGTAGTGCGGATGAGTTGAATATCGCGCTTGCGAGTATGGCCCGGAGCTTTACGTTGGCGATTATCGTGCTCTACCTGTTGATGAGTGGCTTGTTTCGCTCCTTTCTCGATAGCCTGTTGGTGATCGCGGCGTTGCCACTGGCAACGGTCGGAGGAGTTGCATTGTTACGTATTATGGGTTCGCCGATGGACCTGCTAACGATGATTGGATTTATTACCCTGCTCGGACTGGTTGTTAATAATGCCATCTTGTTGGTGCACCAAACGCGTGCCGCGGAGCGGGAAGGGCTGGATAGACGAAGTTCGGTTGAACAGGCTGTTCGGCGGCGATTGAGACCGATCCTGATGACGACGTTGACCAGTATTTGTGGCATGTTGCCGCTGTTGTTGATACCGGGTCCGGGCTCCGAGGTATACCAGGGTCTGGCGGCCGTTATTGTTGGCGGCATGGCAGTTAGCACTGTATTTACACTAATACTTCTTCCAAGCTTGCTGCGTTTGGGTGAAACTAAAGAATCATCGGCAGACTATGCCGGTGACGCTTTACCAGTAGGATAATCGATGGCCGTTGGACGGAATACACTTGCTCTATTTGTGATGTTGCTCGCCACCGCGAGCACCAGCGCCCTGGCACAAGCTTGGGGTGAAGCTCCCAAGGTTGTAACAGCCCGGGCGACTATGCAGATGCTGTCGCCGTCTGTTGAGGTACCCGGAACGGTAATCAGTCGATACGACTCGAGACTGGCATCGGAACTGGCGGCGAAACTGGTCTGGATAGCTGAGGTCGGTACTGAGGTTAACGAAGGTGAAACCGTTGCACGATTGGAAGATTTGACCTTCAAGCTGAACGAGATGGAAGCACAAAGCCTGGTTGACCGGGAACAGGCGCGTGTCACTTTTCTGGAGTCGGAACTTGGTCGGCTCAAAGAGTTGTCCGAACGAAATCTGTCGGCCAAAAGTCGGCTTGATCAAACGGTTAGTGATCTGGCTGTCGCCAGAAGTGATCATCGCATAGCGCAAGCACAACTGGGGTACGCGCAGATTGCCATACACGTTACCGAAATTCGCGCGCCGTTCAATGGCATGGTTACAGAAAGACTCCGCAATATCGGTGAGCGATTGAACGTCGCTGATGAAGTCTTGCGATTGGTTGATCCGAACTCCCTGGAGGTTGTTTCTCGTGCACCGCTTAGCACTGTGCACTTTATTAAGAAAGGGGACGTGCTGGCGCTGGGAAACGACTATCGGACGAGCGACGCACCCATTCGAACAATTGTGCCGTTTGGCAATCCGCAGTCGCATATGTTCGAGGTACGACTTGATGTCGGATCGGACCTCTGGACGGTGGGTGAAAGTGTGCGTTTGTTAATGCCCACCGCTGCGGCCAAAGAAGTACTTGCGATACCGAGAGATGCGTTGGTGCTCCGTCGTGAGGGCGCTTCGGTATTCAAGTTGACCGAAGAGTCAACGGTAGCCCAGGTGAATGTGATCGTTGGTCTGGGCGCAGGATCGCTTATCGAAGTTTTCGGCGATCTGGCGGAAGGCGATGAAGTTGTTGTGCGTGGTGCAGAAGGTCTCAGTGACGGTATGACGGTTAACGTTGCGTCGAAATTGCTATCGTCCGTCGATTAGATTCAGCTACCCCGAAGTCGGCTCCAGATCTCGCGAACGCCGAGTAGCAGGGCCAGCAAACACAAGGTCAGTGCCGAACCGGCGACCGCAGGCGTGTCCGCTTGCATAACGGATATACCGTAGGTGGCCCACGCGATAACAAGAATGAACCCAATATCCCGCAGTTTGACTATCACGGTCGCTCCAATTGCACCGGTAAGCGCAAGCTTTACGAGCGTCCATTGCACCGCAGACAAACCGATATCATCCCAGCCGTTAGCATTTTGCAACGCACTGATATTCGCGATCGTTGCCACACAAATCCAGGCGGTATAGAGGCTGAACGGAAGGCGCAATATCCAGCTGTCGTCGAGAAGTCTTTTGTAAATGAGAATCATGCTGGCGAGAATTACGAGCATGACAACTACCGATAATGCGAGGAAATCGTAGTGCCAGACGACGATCCAGACAGCATTGGCTATGCAATTGATCTGGAACAGCCGGCTAATGCCAGCAATCGCTTGATTGTCTCGTTGAGACGGCAAGGACTGATAGATAATGAATACCAGCAGCAGCAGGTAAATGACACCCCAAATAGAAAAAGTGAACCCGGCCGGCGTGAACAACGATGGATACTTTGCTGAGATTGCGGACATCGTCTGATTGTTAATCGGCAAAGCGTTTGACAACACATTCGTAACGATTACCACTAGAAATGCGACGATGTTACCGCCCCAGTCCTTAAAGTCTCTTCTCAAAGTTAAATGCCTCGATTAACGCTCAGATCAGTCCAATCGCAGGAAGCTTCTTGTCCTGAATACCGAGCAGGATTGGCTGCCCTGACTCGCGATAGATGTTCACTTTGGCATTGAAGGCGACCCGCGAGAGTCCGTGTTTGTCTTTGATTGTCAGACGCCTGATATTGAACTGGCCACCACCCATGTTTTCGCCGGTCAGGTAGCATTTTATTGCTGTAACGCGTTCGCCTGATAACTCTATGCCGCTGAGTTGTGACAGATTGCCTTGCGCGCGGTGCAGGAAAGTTACGGCATCAACGTTCGGCTGGACCGTTACCTCCCCTTTATCATTCTCTACCTCGATATCGGCCATAAAATCGCCGACCAATATCTGGCCAGGAAGAGCTGCATCTATCATGCGAGCGAGTTCAATGGTGACGTCGCCAACAATGAAGTCGTGGGTCGTCGGATTCAGACCTTCGGCCTGGTGAAACTCATAGCAGCTGCCGACGTGAAAACAGGCGCGAAGTCGTGGAACCGCTTTGGATGTGGATTTACTACGCGCAATGGCATTGTCCGCAAGAACAATGTGCATGAAGTGATACAGGTTGACGCTCGCCTCAAGTCCTTCGTCACGATTCCAGATGTAAAAGCCATCACCGCTCGATGAGCGAGCGAAATCAATATTGACGTCTGCCTCGAGCATCTTCGCGTGCGCTGAATTCAATGAGTAGGAGAGACTGTTGAGTTGCGACATTTGCTCGAACGGAGTGAGCAGACTGAAGCCGACAATATCGAACAGGGTTACAGCACGGCTCGGAACGTAATTAATGCCATATTTTCGGATCATCTTTTCGATGATCTTGGTTTCTATTTCGCTGCCCTCAAGCGGCTCACGCAGCGGGATATTTATGGGCTCAATCTGCAACAGACGCGCTACTTTTTGCATCTGTGTGATGGTCAACTGACGATCGCCGGATATAAGCTCGGTAATAAATCTCGGCGATACCAGGGGCGGAAGAGTACCCTCTTGAGGTGATGTGTACTCCGCAATGGCGTAGTGGGGCACGATCAGGATCAAGATGTTTTGATCCAGTGGTGACCAACTGAGAATACTATTCTGGCCGAGTGACCAATGGCTACGCAAAGCCGTTTCTACATGTGTCAAATTACTGCGTTGCTTGAGCCCCATTTGCTGCGCCAGGCCAGCTAATTGATCAAGATACGGCGAATAGTCGGCTATGCGTCGAATCCCGGATTGCGACAGATCATCTAATTCCATTTTTGTGCCCGTTGCGGCTTTCCCGGCAG
>JAACFM010000121.1 GCA_009937445.1 Gammaproteobacteria bacterium
GAGGCTTACCGACGCTATTTGATCAATCGCTTCCGAAAAGCGTTTAAACTAAAGGGCACACCAGTACGGCTAGCGTTTAAAACAGGTAAGAATCCCTTCGAAGGTCGGCGTAATGTGTTGACGCCGCGACAGGAGCGAAAGCGAAAACGCTTGATGAAAAAGGTCAAGAAATGAGTTCAGCTCGCAAGTCTTTTACGGTTGACGGTGATTTTCGCATGCACCGCGCCGGTCATTTAGAGTCACCAACACTGGCCTATGAGACTTGGGGTGAGCTGAACGCGGCCAAAGACAACGCCATCCTGCTTTTTAGTGGCTTATCACCGTCGGCGCACGCCGCATCCTCCGAACTCGATATGTCACCGGGCTGGTGGGAAGATATGATCGGATCCGGATTGCCGATCGACACGGATAATTATTACCTGATTTGCGTGAATTCTCTGGGCAGTTGTTTTGGATCAACAGGCCCCGCTTCGATCGACCCGCAGACGGGTGAGCGCTATCGATTGAAGTTCCCGGTGTTGACGCTTGAGGACGTTGCTGAAGCAGCGTTTCTGGTGGTTAACCATTTGGGTGTTAAGTGTTTGCACACGGTCATCGGCTGTTCGATGGGCGGTATGAGCGGTCTTGCGTATTGTCTGCGGCATCCCGACACGGTGAGACGCTACGTGTCCATTTCATCTGCAGCCCGAGCGTTGCCGTTTTCAATCGCAGTGCGTTCGTTGCAGCGCGAAATGATTCGCTCCGATCCCAAGTGGATGAAGGGTAATTATGAGCCTGGCGACCCGCCGATCACCGGTCAGCGGTTGGCTCGAAAGCTGGGAATGATCACCTACCGTTCGGCAGAAGAATGGGCGCTGCGTTTCGGACGCGAGCGATCAACGGATCATGCGCGAATTGAAGATCAGTTCGTGGCAGAGTTTTCGGTGGAGTCGTACCTCGAAAATCGCGCCAACAAATTCAGCGGAGCCTTCGACCCGAATTGTTACTTGTATCTGTCGCATGCGTCTGACCTTTTTGACCTTGCGGAGTACGGCGGATCATTAGCAGCCGGATTCAAGCGGCTCAAGCTGGATAAGACGCTGGTCGTCGGCGTTCGTACGGACATTCTTTTCCCGATCCAGCAACAGCGCGAACTCGCAGAGGGTTTTGCAACAGTCTGCAGTGATACGCGGTTGGCTGAGCTCGATTGCATCCGCGGACACGATTCGTTTCTTGTGGATATGGATGCTTTCCGGCCGGAGATCTGCGAGTTTTTCGAAAGCTGTTGTGATTAGTCGCTGAGGAAGATCGCCGGATCCACGGCTGTTCCATTGAGATAGGTTCCGAAGTGTAAGTGCGGCCCGGTAACACGGCCGGTTGCGCCGACGGCGCCGATGACATCGCCCACCTCTACTGACGTACCTTCGGCAACCGTAATTTCGCTCAAGTGGCAGTACATGGTGACGAAGCCCTGACCGTGGTCGATCAACACGGTATTGCCATTGAAGAAATAATTGCCGGTCGCCGCGATTTCGCCGGCGCGTGGCGCGATGATGGGCTCACCGCTGGCGGCAGAGATGTCCATGCCTTTATGCGGAGAGCGCGGTTGCTCATTAAAAAACCTGCGGTAGCCGAAACTGGAGCTTTGCGTGCCTGGCACCGGGGGCGCTAGCGACAGTCCGTCGACGGCTTTATCAGTAAAGCTGGTCAGCACCGCATCTATGATTTTTCGCTCGCTCCAGATGCGGTCGAGTTGCTCCTGACTCTGCTCAACGTAACTTTTGTTTTCGACAGTAATGCGTTGCTCCCGATAGGCATGCTCGTTGACGCTAAAATGTCTTTCGTCACTGCCCACGGTGATGCTCAGGGTGCCGGGTTCGGCATCCAGCGGAATGCCGACAGCGGCCAGCCATTTGCCATCGCGTTCCATAACCAGGACAGGCTTACCATTCATCTGTACTTGCGGTCTGGTGCTCCCGACATCGCCAACTTCAATCATCGCGAGGCCACCCGGACGCAGCGACGGTTCCGTCGCCGAGACGATGGACGCAAAGCCCAGCAACAGCAGGCAGATGGTCACACGACTACTCATCGGCCAGCACCTTCTTGACGGTTGCGATCAGTTCACCGCTTGCCAAATGTGCACGGATATCGTCGCCGGACTTCAAGTCTGTCGCGCGCATGACGACCTTGCCGTCATCTTCACGTTTCACTATTGCGTAACCTCGATCCAGCGTTGCCAGTGGACTAACCGAGTTCAGCGCACGACCGAGCAGCGCTATCTTGTGACTCGTATCCGACAGAGTGTTTTGTACCGTGCCGGATAGACGTTGGCGAAGCGTTGCCAGCCGTCCGATAGATCGTTGAACCAACAGGGCAGGCGACAATTGCATGAGCTCGCTTCGGGTTTCCTGCAGTCGGTTTGTTTGTTGCAGCAGCTGCTGTCGCATTGCCGAGCGCAGCCGGCCGTTGTTCTCGCGCAGGCTGTCGCGCTGGCGCCGCAGCGTTGCAGCCGGACTGCCAGCCAGCAATCGCTTGCCCAGCCAGTCCAACTCCTGCGCCCGGTCTTCAAGCGCTCGCTGCCCGACTCGGGCAATGCGGGTGGCGAAAACAGCAATGTGTCGCAGCCAGTCGTCCTGATTGGGAACGACTATTTCAGCCGCCCCCGATGGCGTCGCAGCCCGCACATCGGCGACAAAGTCCGCGATTGTGAAATCGACCTCATGTCCGACTGCGCTGACTATGGGAATCGGGCAGTCGACGATAGCGCGCGCAAGCTGCTCGTCATTAAATGCCCACAGGTCTTCAAGCGAACCACCGCCGCGACCCATGATGAGTACGTCACATTCGTCGCGGCTTATTGCAGTCGATAATGCGGCGATGAGTTCGCCGGGCGCGGCGTCGCCCTGCACGGCGGCGGGGTAGATGATGACCGGTACGGCCGGAAAACGGCGTTTGAGAATACTCAGAATATCGCGAACGGCGGCACCGCTGGGTGAGGTGATGATGCCGATACGGTTCGGCAGGGCGGGCAAAACACGCTTTCGATCATCATCAAACAGCCCTTCATTGGCGAGCTTCAGCTTCAACGCGTCGAAACGCCGCTTAAGCACGCCTTCGCCAGCAGGCTCAAGCTCCTCGATAATGAGTTGATAATTGCCGCGGGCCTCATAAATACTGACCCGGCCGAAAGCGAGCACGCGGTCGCCATTTTTGAAGCCCACTGCGGGGCCGCGCTGGCGCTGGCGAAACCAGGCTGCGCTGACCTGTGCCGTGTCATCTTTCAGCGTGAGATAGATGTGTCCGGAGGCTGGCCGCGACAGGTTTGAGATTTCACCCTCGATCCAGAGCCTTGCCATGCCTTGCTCAACGAGATTTTTTACGCGCCTGTTGAGCTGGCTGACCGTAATTGCGGCCGTTATGGGGTCATTCGATTGCATCTTTCTAGTATATCGAACCGCCTGCCGTTTACCCGCAATTCTGAGCCGCGTACAATTAACCGTTTAACGCCAATCAGACTGAAGACAAATCCATGCGTATCGCCAAGGAAGCTCTGACATTCGACGACGTCCTCCTGCAACCCGGGTATTCCGAGATTTTGCCGCGTGAGGTGGATCTGAGTACTTCCCTAACCCGGGATATTCGGCTGAGTATTCCGCTGCTATCGGCGGCAATGGACACCGTTACCGAGTCCCGGCTAGCCATTGCGCTGGCCCAGGAAGGCGGATTAGGCGTCATTCATAAGAATATGGCGATCGCAGATCAGGCCAGGCAGGTCATGTTGGTGAAGAAATTCGAATCCGGCATGGTTCGCAAACCCATTACGGTTCCACCCGATATGACGATTCGCGAAGTCATCGAGCTGACCCGAGCGATGGGTATTTCGGGTGTCCCCGTAGTTGATGGCAAGAAGACGGTTGGCATCGTTACGCACCGCGATTTGCGCTTTGAAACCAAGGTTGATGCGCCGGTCTCTAGCGTCATGACGCCGAAAGAGCGCCTCGTGACTGTTCAGGAAGGCGCGGACGATGACGAGGTCTTGTCGTTGCTGCACCAATATCGAATCGAGAAAGTGCTGGTCGTCGACGATAATTTTGAGCTGCGCGGCATGATCACAGCGAAGGATTTCCAAAAGGCCAAGGACTTTCCGAACGCCTGCAAGGACAACAGCGGTGCGCTGCGCGTTGGCGCAGCCGTTGGTACCGGCTTCGATACCGACGATCGCGTTGATGCGTTGGTCGAAGCGGGCGTTGACCTGCTGGTGGTTGATACTTCGCACGGCTTCTCCAAGGGCGTCTTAGAGCGCGTGTCGCGCGTAAAGGGTGCTCATCCGGATGTACAGGTTATCGGCGGTAATATCGTTACTGCCGACGCCGCACTGGCGTTGGTCAAGGCGGGCGCGGATGGCGTCAAGGTTGGTATCGGGCCAGGCTCCATATGCACCACGCGAGTGGTCGCCGGCGTCGGTGTTCCGCAAATATCAGCGGTTGCTGAGGTTGCTGAAGCGCTCAAGAAATCTGGCGCCCCGCTGATTGCGGACGGCGGCATTCGGTATTCCGGTGATATTGCCAAGGCGCTGGTAGCCGGCGCGCATTGTGTGATGATCGGCGGCCTGTTCGCGGGCACCGAAGAGTCGCCCGGCGAAGTTGAGCTCTACCAGGGACGTTCGTACAAGGCCTACCGGGGCATGGGTTCCATCGGTGCGATGGGCGGATCTCACGGCTCCTCTGACCGTTACTTTCAGGATGCGACGGAAGAGCTGGAAAAACTGGTGCCGGAAGGTATTGAAGGCCGGGTTGCCTACAAAGGCAGCTTTGCTGCGATCGTGCATCAGCTTGTGGGCGGCATCCGCGCCGCGATGGGTTATACGGGCAGCGCGAGCATTGATGAGATGCGAACCAAACCACAATTTGTACGAATCACGGGTGCCGGCATGAGGGAGAGTCACGTGCACGATGTGACAATCACCAAAGAAGCGCCTAACTACCGCTCGAAGACCTGATGCACCCTGACATTCATGCGCATCGGCTGCTGATACTCGACTTCGGCAGTCAGTACACCCAATTGATTGCCCGCCGCGTTCGCGAACATGGTGTGTATTCGGAAATCCACCCCTGGGACATGTCCGACGACGAGATCGCCGCCTTTAAACCAAATGGTGTCATCTTGTCGGGAAGCCCGGAATCAGTGCATTTTGAGGACGGTCCGCGCGTTTCACACACGGTCTTCGAATTGGGTGTTCCTGTGTTGGGTATCTGCTACGGCATGCAGACCATGGCGGCCGAACTGGGCGGAGCCGTCGAGTCTTCATCGCATCGCGAGTTTGGCTATGCCGAACTGACACCGAATGAATCGAGCCTCATGGCAGGCCTGAGCGATGATGACGAGCGATCGGTGCTCAAAGTCTGGATGAGTCACGGTGATCGTGTTGCCGCAATCCCACCTGGATTCAAGGCAACGGCAACCAGCCCAAATTCTCCGTTGGCAGCAATGGAAGACGAATCGCGTCATTTCTATGGCTTGCAGTTTCATCCGGAAGTCACGCATACGCTGCAGGGCCACGAAATTCTGCGCCGCTTTGTGCGTGATATTTGCGGCTGCCCGGGCGACTGGACGGCGGGCAATATTGTTTCTGATGCGATCGATAACGTTCGTGAACAGGTCGGTGACGGAAAAGTCTTACTGGGGCTCTCCGGCGGTGTTGATTCATCTGTCGTTGCGGCGTTATTGCATGAAGCGATCGGCGATCAACTCGTGTGTGTTTTTGTTGACCATGGGTTGCTGCGTCTTAACGAAGGCGACCAGGTTATGGAGACGTTCGCTGAGCACATGAAGCTCAATGTGATTCGCGTCAACGCAGCAGACCGGTTTTTCCAGGCACTTGAAGGCGTCTCGGATCCGGAAGAGAAACGTAAAATTATTGGTGCGCAGTTCATCGAGGTTTTCGATGAGGAAGCGCATAAGCTCGATGGCATCGAATGGCTCGCGCAGGGCACCATCTATCCGGATGTCATAGAGTCTGCCGGCGCCAAGACCGGCAAGGCACACGTCATCAAGTCGCACCATAACGTGGGCGGATTGCCAGACTATATGCGCATGGCATTGGTTGAGCCGTTACGGGAATTGTTCAAGGACGAGGTGCGCAAGATTGGTATTGAGCTCGGACTGCCCGAACAAATGGTCATGCGGCATCCGTTCCCGGGACCGGGGCTCGGCGTACGCATACTGGGCGAGGTCAAACGGGAATACGCAGAATTGCTGCAACTTGCTGATGATATATTTATCAACGAGCTGCACAAAAATGATTTGTACGACAAGACCAGCCAGGCGTTCGCTGTGTTTCTACCGGTGAAGTCAGTGGGCGTCATGGGTGACGGACGACGATACGATTATGTGGTTGCATTGCGTGCCGTCGAGACTGTCGATTTTATGACGGCGCGCTGGGCACGACTGCCGTATGATTTCTTGGAACATGTGAGCTTACGTATCATTAATGAGATCGATGGTATCTCGCGTGTAACGTATGACATTAGCGGCAAACCACCTGCCACGATTGAGTGGGAATAATTACGGGAATTCGATATGCCAGAAATTACATTGTTTGGTTGGTTTCATACGCTAGTAGCTATAGTCGCTCTGCTGGCCGGTTTTTATACCCTTGCACGATTTAAGGTTATTAGCTCGGAGCAATTGTCAGGAAAGATCTACCTGATTTGTACGATTATCGCGGCGGCGTCAGCGCTGGGTATCTATAAGCACGGTGGCTTTGGCGTCGCACACTTTCTTGCGGTCTTGACGCTGTTTGCCGTGTTGGTGGGTGGCGTTGCGGAGAAGACCGACTTCTTTGGTGGGTTGTCACGCTACATGCAGGCGGCCAGCTATTCGGCAACGTTGCTTTTCCACATGATTCCGGCGATTACCGATGGCCTGATGCGATTGCCTGTCGGCGCGCCGTTTGTCACGGAATTGGAAGATCCTCTATTACGTGGATTTTACCTCGCCTTTCTGGTGACTTATGTCGTCGGTCTGGGACTGCAATTCCTCTGGTTGCGCGGCAAGAAATAGTGACCACCGCGGATTGGCCGCAAGCAGATATCGATCACATGCGAGCGGCGCTTGCCGAGGCGGAGCTGGCGGCCAGTGAAGGTGAGGTTCCGGTTGGTGCGGTGGTTGTCGCAAACGGCCATGTAGTTGCAAGCGCTCACAACTGTCCCATCGGTTCACACGACCCGAGCGCACACGCTGAGATTGTTGCATTGCGCAGGGCCTGTGAGACGCAGAGCAATTACCGACTGTCCGATGCCACCTTGTACGTGACGCTGGAGCCCTGCGTGATGTGCACCGGTGCGATTGCTCAATCGAGGATCGGGCGCGTCATTTTCGGCGCGTATGATGAGAAAGCAGGTGCGCTGGGAAGCGTTGTCGATTTGTCTGATTCCAAAGCCTTGAATCATCGCTTCGAAGTTAATGGTGGTTTACTCGCCGCCGAGTCGCGCCAATTACTACAGAGTTTCTTCCGGGCCCGACGCTAATTCGAGTAGCGCGTTGTCGATATCCCTTTGCTCCTGCTCGGTCAGCCAAAGCAGGATGTTGTAGTAGGCACGAATGTTATTGACGTAAAGCACCGGCTCCCAGCCTCGCGCATAGCCGTAGGGCAATTGTGAATACCATTTACTATCCACCCAGGTGTCCGGATCGCCACCCTGCCATTCAACGAGGGTTCGCGCATCTTTAATGTGATTAAAACCGACGTTATAGGCAGCGAGCGCCATCCAGGTGCGATCCGGTTCAGCGACGGTATCAGCGACGCGTTCGGTTTGTCTTGCGTAGTAGCGCGCACCACCAAAAATGCTGGTCTCGGGATCCAGTCGATCTTCGAGACCCAGATAGTCGGCGGTGGCTTGTGTCAGCATCATGATTCCGCGGACGCCCGTCGGTGAAACGGCCTGTGATCGCCAATGCGATTCTTGATAGCCGATCGCGGCGAGCAGTCGCCAATCAACACCCCATTCTTCGCCAGCTTGCTCGAACATTTCGCGATACCGGGGTAAGCGGTTCTTAAAATGGCGTATGAAATTACGCGTACCGACATAGTCGAACTTCTTCGTATAGCCGTAATAGCGATCATGCACCTGTGCCAGAAAGCCATCACGGTCAGCATTAATGAGAAAGTCGTCTGCTCGTGCGAGCAATGTATCGCTGTTTTCCTTGGGGAAACCCCAGGCGATGGGATCGTCGATATGCAAATCCAGTGCGACGCGCAGGTCGGGATAGAAGTGTCGTTGAATGTTGAAATCAGGGCTATCGGCAACAGTGAAGTCGATTTCGCCCATAGCGACTTTGGTTAGCAATTCAGCAACCTCTATGTCCGCATTCTCCGACCATTGCAGTGTTGGATAGGAATCCTGGATTGAAGCCAGAACATCGACATGGCTGCTGCCAGTCATAACCTCAATCGAGCGCTCCAGAATATCATCCAGCGATCTCGGCTTGCCCGTGCCGAGTTTATAAATTAAGTGCACGTCTACCGACTCGTAGGGGTGGCCGAAGTGCAGGTGTTCGCGGCGAGTATCCGTTATCGATAGTCCTGCCGCGGCCATATGAGCCTCACCAGACAGCAGCTTGGGCACGATTTCAGAAACGCTGGCAACAGGGTCGATAACCAGCGCAACGCCGAGTTCGTCAGCAAAGGCCTGCACAAGATCGAATTCCGGCCCGGAAGGACCGTCGGGACTTTTGGTATAGGCGGTCGGGCTGTCGCGTGTAACAACGCGGAGTTCGCCCGTCTCGAGCACCTGATCCAGTAGTGAAGGTGGGCTCGAACAGGTGCCGATTAATCCGGCTATCGTGACTATAACGACTAGGCGCAAACTCGGTTCTCCGTTCCGACCGCCCGATTATGACACTCCATGAGGGTCTTTGCGTACTTGACATGGAGGGTTTTGCTTCCCAGTATTTCGACCCATAAAGCCCGGAGAGGTGCCAGAGTGGTCGAATGGGCCTGATTCGAAATCAGGTGTACGGTCTCCCGTACCGTGGGTTCGAATCCCACCCTCTCCGCCAAAATGAGAAAGGCCCCATTCGGGGCCTTTTGCATTTTTGCCGAGTGGGTATGGGCTTTCGAACCATGATCTCTGCACTAATCATCGCAGTATTCAGTGTCACCACGTTACACAGTCCTGTTGCACTGGCCCAGGAGGCCGGTCCCTTGATGGGCAGGGACGGTATCTTGAAGGTCCGTGTGCTTTAATAGATCATCAGAGCTTTAGCAAGGGAAGAACAGATGGATAAGAAGAACAAAGTGACGCGCAGAGATCTCATTCGAGCGGGTACGGGCATGGCCGCCGGCGTGCTTGCCGGTAATGCGGCTGCGAGCGCCATGCCGCCGACACCGGATAATCCGGAGGGTCCTTTTTATCCCATCCACGAGCAGACCGACCGGGATATGGATCTGACACGAGTCGCGGGGCGGGAAGGCCGCGCCCAGGGTCAGGTTATTCGCGTTAGCGGTCGCGTGCT
>JAACFM010000003.1 GCA_009937445.1 Gammaproteobacteria bacterium
AGCTCAATAGCAAATGTCAGGGCCTGGCCAGCGAGAGGGTGGTTGGCATCGACCGTGATCGATTCGTCGGCGACTTCGGCAATCACGAGATTCATGATCTGCCCATCAGGACTCTGGCTCTGCAACTGCATGCCAACCTCAGGCTGCATGTCCTCGGGCAATGATGTCTTCGGCACTTCCTGAACAAGTTGCTCGTGTCGATCGCCATACGCCTCACCCGGGGGGATGGTGACGGTCTTGTTTTCACCCACTGACATGCCGTCGACGGCGTTGTCGAATCCTGCGATGACCTGACCACCGCCAAGTGCGAACTCGAGTGGCTCACGTCCTGCGGAGCTGTCGAATTCGGTGCCGTCATCCAGTGTTCCTGTGTAGTGAATTTTAACGGTGTCGCCTGATTTAGCCTGACTCATTTTTTCTCCAGATTAACGTGAATTTGGGCGACTATAGCAGAACAGAAGACCGGCAGCTTTATGGCAGGTAGACTATCCGGCCCGATATGCGAAACAGGCTAGCAGGATGATTCGAGCTCTATTCTTGATGTGTTTACTGGTGGTATCGCAGACGACGGATGCTGCCGAACGTACGTCTTTCGACAGGATGGATGTATTCGAACTTGAGTGGGTATCGAGTCCGCAGATTTCTCCTGACGGTCGTCGCGCGGCTTGAGTTGGTCGCCGAACGGCGAACAGATCGCGTTTTCGATGCTGGTGGCTGAAGAACCCCCGGTTCTGGTCTCCGCGCCGGCAAAACCGGATGACGCGTTGTGGGCTGATGAGCCAAGAGTGACGACCCGCCTCAAGTATGAGCGAGATGGTTCGGGTTACATAGAGACCGGCTATAACCACTACTTCGTCGTACCCGCGGTTGGCGGATCGCCCAGGCAAGTCACGTCCGGAAAGTTTCATCACACGGGGACGCCAGAGTGGTCTGTTGACGGCAAGGCGCTCATTTTTTCGGGCAATCGAAACGAAAACTGGGAACATGAATTCCAGAATTCGGAGATTTACCGCGTTGATATCGATACGCGTGACGGTGTCGCATTGACGGACAGAAATGGACCCGATACGTCGCCCGTCGTCTCGCCGGACGGCAGGAAAATCGCTTACCTGAGTTATGCAGACAAGGTCAGAACCTATCAGGTGACAAAACTGCATGTCATGAACACGGATGGATCGGACAAGGCGGAACTGCTGCCGGACTTCGACCGCAGCGTGTCAGGACTCGCATGGAGTAAGGACAGCCGCAGTGTTTACTTTCAATACGATAATCACGGTGACACGAAGATCGCGGTAACGACACTGACCGGCAAAATGCGGGACGTTGCGGAAAATCTGGGTGGCACGACGATAGGCAGACCGTATGGCGGTGGCTCATTTTCAGTTGCTCCGTCCGGTCGCATAGCCTATACGCACGTGACGCCGTATCGTCCTGCCGAACTCGCTATTGTTGCGAGTCAGAAGTCGGCACCGACAGTAATTACATCGTTCAACGAGGATCTCTTGAACTGGCGTGATCTCGGCGAGGTGGAAGAACTTTGGTACAAGTCGTCGGTGGACGGAAGAGACATACAAGGTTGGGTCGTAAAGCCGCCGGGTTTCGATCCGCAGAAAAATTATCCGTTGCTCGTCGAAAATCACGGTGGTCCGGTTTCGAATTACGGTGCTCGATTCTCGCCCGAGGTCCAGCTGTACGCTGCTGCCGGTTACATCGTCTTCTATCCGAATCCGAGAGGCAGCACTGGCTATGGTGAGGCCTTCGGGGATCTTCTGTTCAACAACTATCCGGGCGATGACTACCAGGATGTGATGGACGGTGTCGACACGTTAATCGAGTCCGGTCTTGCGCACGAAGAGCAGCTGTACGTTACCGGCGGCAGCGCGGGTGGCATCATGACGGCGTGGATCGTTGGCAAGAACAATCGGTTTCGCGCGGCTGCAGTGATCAAACCGATAATGAACTGGATGAGCAAGACACTGACGGCCGACAACTATTACGATTATGCAAACTACCGCTACGCGGGGCAGCCCTGGGAAAATATCGAGGGCTACATGAAGTTTTCACCAATTTCGCTCGTCGGCAATGTGAAAACACCTACTCTGTTGATGGTCGGCACTGCCGATATGCGAACACCGATATCGGAAGCGAAACAAATGTACAACGCCTTGAAGATTCTTGGCATCGATACCGCTCTAATTGAAGTGCCAGGAGCGCCGCACAATATCGCTGACCGGCCAAGCCAGTTGATCACCAAGGTCGATCACATTCTTGCTTGGTTCACAAAGTATCAAAAGTAATACGAATTAACCTGAACAAAGACGGCCAGTCATTCGGGATTTACGTATTGTCCGATTCCGGCTTGCTTAGTAGATATAGAACTAGGCGGGAATAGAAGTACGCAAAGAGAGTTCGGTTACCAACACATTGCTACCGCCAACGTAGGTCGATATACCTTTTCTGTTCCTTTGGAATATCTGGGGAGATAGCGGTGAAGTTGCATGTGCTGCGACCATTATGGGTTGCAATCGGTTTGGTCGGTCTGATCCTCGTATCCCGGCAGTTTCTGGTTCCCGATGACTTCGGAGTTCACGGAAGGAACTTCACGTATGGCTATCATCGACTGAGCAATATTCAGGAATGGAAAGACTTTCCCGTGAAACATCGCGGCAGAGAGTTTTGTGTTGAATGCCATGAAGAAAACGTATCGAAGCTGAATGCTTCGGTGCACGCGCCTGTCGAATGTGAAAACTGTCATGGCCCAGCCGTAAACCACCCGGATGACCAAGAGAATCTGGTTCTCGACACGACCAGAGGGCTTTGTCTCAGGTGCCATGCCTGGCTCGATTATCCCAACAGTGCGCGTGGCGATCTGGTGAGTATCGAAGACAAGAGGCACAGACGACGCAGAGAATGTATCGAGTGCCATAACCCGCACGATCCCAGGGAGGAAGAGGAATGACTTGTTCAAGAAGGGACTTCCTGAAAAATACAGTAGGTAGTTCGCTGGTGTCGGCCCTGCCGTTGAGCGCATTTACATTAATAAGTTCGGCGGAAGCCGCAGCAGCGCTTGACGAAGCAAAGGTCCGTTGGGCATTTCTCGTAGACACAACGGCATGTGTCGGTTGTGGAATGTGCGTAAAGGCCTGCAAGAACGAAAATGAAATTCCTTACGATGCGCCGGTAACACGTACCTGGGTGGAACGCTACGTGATGACCAAGGACGGTAAAACCCATATTGATTCGCCGCTGGGTGGGCGCGACGGTTTCATAGACGACAAGATACGTGATGAGGAAATTGATCCCGCGGATATTGACAAGGCGTTCTTTGTACCCAAACTGTGCAATCAATGTGAAAACCCTGCCTGTGTTCAGGTGTGCCCTGTTGGTGCGACGTATCAGACCAACGACGGCGTTGTCCTGATTGACAGGGAATGGTGCATAGGGTGCGGGTATTGCATCATGGCATGCCCATACGGAGTTCGTTTCTTTCATCCGGAAGCGAAGGTCGCCGACAAATGCAACTTCTGTTACCACCGAATCAGCAAGGGTATGGATCCGGCATGCGTCGAGAGCTGTGCTTTCGGGGCGCGTCGAATCGCTAACCTGGAAGACCCGGATGATCCGGTTGCAAATATTATCAGGACCGAAAGAGTGGCGGTGCTTAAAGACGAATATGGCACAAAACCGCATGTCTTTTATCTGGGTCTTGATGCCGGTGTGAGGTGATCTGATGCTTGAAGAACCTGTTGTTCATGGAGTTGAGTGGACTGTAAAAGAACTTTTCGTTTATCCCAACGAATTCATCTACTGGAGTATCCAGATTGTCATGTATCCGTACATGACAGGCCTGGTGGCAGGCGCTTTCGTACTGTCTTCTCTGTACCACGTCTTTGGACAAAAAGACCTGAAAGAAATAGCGCGGTTCTCCCTTGTTTTCTCGTTGGCCTTGCTGCCCGTTGCAGCGATGCCGTTGCTGCTTCATTTGCAACAGCCAACAAGGGCCATGGAGCCTTTGCTCACGCCGCACTTCACCTCGGCAATCGCGGCTTTCGGCATCGTTTTCACAACCTACGCTTTGATCGTTCTCAGCGAAATATGGTTCGTTTACAGAAAGTACTTTGTTGAGCAGGTTCACGCGCTCAAAGGCAAGGCCGGATTATCGAATGCGATGACACGAACGGTGTATCGCGTTCTGACGATTGGTGCCTACGACGTCGGTGATGACGCGATACGAATCGACAAGAAAGCGGCTACCGTCCTCGCGGCAATTGGTATTCCGGTCGCTTGCTTCCTGCACGGTTACGCTGGTTTCATTTTTGGTTCGGTCAAGGCAAATGCCTTGTGGATGTCACCGTTGATGCCGGTCATTTTTATCATGTCTGCGGTTGTTTCGGGCATCGCTCTTTGCATGCTGACCTACATCGTGATTATGGAATGGAAGGCGTTTTGGCGCAGACGTCGCGGCGGTGTGGAGGAAGCTGGCGAAATCAAGGGTGTGGAGGTGGATGTCATCAGCAAGGCATCGCGATATCTAATCGGATTCCTTGTTGCCGCGATCACCCTGGAAATGCTCGATTTGATCTTCCGTGGTTATACGGCCATGAAGTCATGGGACATTCTGCGATCCGTCATGTACGGCAAGGACTTCCTGAATATTTTCGTGCTGCAGTACACCCTGGGAAATCTGGTGCCATTTTTTCTCCTTATCCTTCCGCGGCGAACTCTGTGGCGTACCGTCATTGCTTTGTTTCTCGTCCTCTTCGGTGTGTTCATGATGCGCTGGAATGTCGTGATCGGTGGACAAGCATTTTCGTTGTCGTTCTCGGGCTATATGCATTATGAGATACCGGTCATCCCACACAGCCTTGAGACCTTCAAAGAAGGTGTATTCGGGGCGTTGATGGTGATCGCGACACCTTTCTTCCTGTTCTGGATTATCAACAAGTTCGTACCCTCTCTGCGGAGGGATACAGAAGGTAGCTAGGCCATGGAAAATGATTCTGCCGAGTTGGAGTTACGCCTGGCAGCCATTGAACAGCGACTGCGCGTCCTCGAAGGCACGCGCCCGGGCGTGCCCATTGCCGGACTGGATGAGCAGACGGCGGAGCTCGATTCAAAAATCATTTCCAGTGCCCCGACCCACATCGGAAAAGTCCTGCTGATTTTTGGTGGCGCATTTCTTCTGCGCGCGATCACAGAAGAGCAGATCGTTCCGACGGCCATCGGCATTACTATCGGCACAGTGTATGCGGTCTTTTGGCTGTTCATGGCATTGCGAACCGGGCGTTCTCCGGTCCGACGCCTGAACGCGCTACTTTTCGGTGCGTCGTCGGTTTTTCTGGCATTACCGCTATTTGTTGAGGCGACGACCCGCTTCGAATTGCTGTCCGGACGCGAGGGTATTGTTGCTCTGACATTATTCTGCGCTCTGTCGATCTGGGTTGCGGTCAAGGCAAACCTCAAGAGTCTTTGTTGGGTGGTAACAGCGGGCAGTATTGCGACAGCGCTGGTCGTGCTGAACACCTCCCACAGTGCCGTTGAAACATCAATATTCTTGATATTGCTCGGACTTGGCTCATTGTGGGCGGTATACAGGCAAGACTGGCAGGGTGTGCAGTGGCTTGGAGCTTTTGGGGCGAACGCCGGTATTGTTGTGCTGGCTGTACTCAGCGCCAGTGACCGCTGGTCGGTGGAGGTACTCACACCTTTCTTTATGTCCACTGTGTTGCTGGCCGCTTATGTAGGGAGTTTCGCGGTTCGGACACACCTGCAGGGCAGAGACGTCGGAATATTCGAGACCGTACAGGGATTGCTGGTCATCGGTATTTCTTTCCTGACGGCTGTCATCGCGCTGTATGTCGGGCGCGATATTCTTGCCGATGCGGGCGCGATGAGTCTCATCCTGTGTGCGTGTGCTTATGCCATGGCGTTTACGCCAAAGACTCGCGCCGCTCGTGGACGCAATTTTTTCTTCTATTCCACGATGGGACTGATTCTGGTCGTGGCGGGTAGTGCCCTGGTCGTGTCGCCAGGAAAGGCGGCCGCAGCCTGGTCGTTGATGGCTCTGGGCATGGCCTGGTTCAGTGGTCGATACGGCAGAGTCGCCCTGAGTCTGCAATGCACATTTTTGCTGCTCGCGGCGGGATTTGCGTCCGGCATCCTGACAACGGGTATTGATGCGCTGATGGGTGACGTTTCCAGCGCATGGCCGGCACTGGTTCCATGGCATGTGGTTATCGCTCTGACAACCGTTGCCTGCCTCTTTATTCCGGTAGCGCAACGGTCTGATCGCTGGGGTGTCCTGGCCGGTTTGCCGCAACTGATTGTATTGGCCCTGTCGGTCTGGGAAGTCGGGGGGCTTCTGGTGGTCTTTTTCGCGCCACTTTTCACCGGTGCTGGTGGCGAGCAGACCAATCTGGCCAATCTCGCCGCGCTGCGTACGGCGGTGCTGGCCGCATCGTCAGTAACGCTAGCCGTTTCAAGCCGTTACAAGCGATGGCCGGAGGCGCGCTGGCTGGTTTACCCGGTCCTGATTCTGGTTGGGTTCAAGCTGCTGCTGGAAGACTTTCCAAACGGCGAGCCAGTGACCTTGTTTGTAGCGTTTGCCCTGGTGGGCGGCGCACTGATCCTGGTCTCGAAGTTGCTGAATCGCGATTCAATCCCAGGGCCAGCCTAATCAGACTCAGCTTCTTTCCCGCCAATTCGATAACGAACACCGATGCCAACCACCCAGACGTCGTAGTCCCATGAGGTTGCGCCCATCGTCAACACAACCGGAATTGTGTCTGGCAGTACGCCGTCCAACGCCCAGTCGGCCGTATCGAACTGCTCATAGCGTATGCCCAGATTGACGTCCATGCGCTCAGACGCGTTGTAGTTTAGTGACAGTCGCAGTGAATCCATTGTGGACTCGAGATCTGGCAGGGGATTGTTGGAAACGTTCTGGCCAGCAAAATTGATCTTTGTTTCGCCATCGCTGTGCGTGTAATCCAGCGTCAAATCCGTTTTTTCCCCAAGGCCGGCGATTCGAAAGCCGCCGCCATAGTGTATAAACGCGTCTTCATGGACGGCCGTCCAGTCCGGCCCGGCGAAGGCCTCGCTGCCCGTTTGACTCGCATCGATCATTTCGGTGCCGGCACTAAGGTAGACCGACGTGGCGTCAGATACTGCCCAGCTGAAATCAACATTGACACGATTCTCCTCGCCGTCGGTCATGCCGAGTTTTGATTGCGAATAACTGTCTTCAGCCCATAAGTACGTTAGCCCAACCGATATCGGCTTTTCGGGCAACGATGCGGAAACAGACATTTCTGCAAACTCACGATACCGGTACGCGAGATTGTACTTGCGCATTAGCGGGTTTTGGCCGTAGTAAGCTGCGATGTCGTTATTGTAGGCATCGATTTCGCGTTGCGATGAACCGCCGCGCAGTGAAGCCTCCAAATAGCTTGTTGGTCGCCACCGGACCTTGCCCCAGCCGGTATCTTCCGTCTGCTCCGCAACTTCCTGATAGTCGCGATCGAAGCGGTTGCGATCATAGCCACCTGAAATGGTGACGGTATCAAGCAGTTTGAACGCACCGCTGAGATTCAGCCGGCCCCGCTCAAACGAGTAGGGGACATTCGCCTCGAGCGCGCTGTCCGGGAACGTATCGGTAACAACGCGTGACCACATGGAAACCGGCGTCTGATTGTCACGTTCGTCGTGTCGGTAAGACAGTTTGACGTTCATGCGTTTGCTCGGTCGCGCAGTGACTGTCAGTGCGTAGTTGCTGGTATCAACCTGGCCGTCCAGTGACGCACTCGGCAATCCCAGGACCGGTAGCGCGGAGTTGATTGTGTACGGTAGGAACTGGGTCGTTTGTTCCCCGCGTCCGAACGCTGTGGAAAACGCGACCACGGTATTAAACGTTTCGTCTCGATAGATACCTGATAGCGAAAGCTGCTGGAAATCGTTGTCCGGTTCCAGAGCGAGCCGCCCTTGTTCGGCGCCCGCCGAGGTTGTGAACGGATTGTCCCAGGTCAGAGAGGTGTTCTTGTTGCGGTAGAACGACCCCAAATAAGCAAGGCCAAGGTTGACCGGTCCTACCGAGAATTTCACACCAGCATTGATCTGGTCGGTGTAGTCATCAACAGGGCGGGGCAGAAAAGCGCTCTGGGTGAATCGGGATCCGGCCATGACGTTGACGCCGTCACGTTGCTGCCTGCTGTAGTCTGCATACAACTTGACCTTGCGCGTTGGCAGGTACTTTCCACCGATTTCGAGTATTTGTCGGTCTTTTTCAATATTGACCGGTATCAGGGATGCGTCCAGGGCAGTGAAGCCGCCGGTCGTTCCTGCGGTTACCCAGTTTGACGGCAGCGCCAGAACGCCAGGAGCGGACGATGAAAAAATCGTGCTGGTGTTATCGAATTGGCGATAGGGCAGCTCTCTGTAACCCAAAGCTACTGCAAATTTCCCGGGCTTTCCGGCTGAAATATTCAGTACTCGAGAGCTCGTTCCGAGGTCCTCTGCATACCAGGAGACTTGTGTGCCGTTCTTAACGTAACGACCGTTGCCACCCAGATCAACGTAGGCACCTTTTTCATCGAGCCCGGTGCCGTTGCCAAAGCGTGCTGCGTCGTCGCTGACGTATTTCACGCCGGCATCGACTGCAGCACTATAGCCGTCCTCAAACGGGCAATATTCGCAATTCCATTCGCTGGTATCGACCTGTGCCAGTGCGGCAACAGGCGTCAAGAGTGTGGCGGCTATCGCCGCAGACAGTATGTTGTTGTTCCGTTTCATCGCATCAACCTCGATCCGGACGGATGATTGGATCCATGTGACTGGGTGTGGCAGTTCATGCAGTTTTGTCCCAGCATAAATTGCGATGGCAGCATGTCGGGCAAGCCGTCGCCGTCAGCCGGAATACTCGGGTGGCCTGCTTGCGCGTGACAACTCTGGCACAACATAGGCCCACGCATCGAGAGCATGCCCGGGTGGTTCGATCCATGCGGATTGTGACAATTGCTACAATCTTCCGCGACCGGCGCGTGTTCCCAAAGATACGGTCCACGCTTCTCGGCGTGACAGCCGAAGCAGGTGTCGTTCAGCGTTTGCTGCACGAACTGCAGGTCATTGGTTTCGCCGTGATTGCTGTGACAGCTGCCGCAATCCATCTTGCCTTGGCGAATTGGATGGGCGTAAGGCTTTAACGATTGAGTACGCTGTTGCTGATGGCAGTCGAAGCACACCTCAGGCTGCGTTGCTGTCACCAGAACCGGATCCTGAGCTGTGTGGCTAGTATGGCAATCCGCGCAGGCAATCTCGTTGATGTCGTGGTCATTACCGTGCCATCCGAAGCCTGTGTCCGATGTATGGCAGTCCATACAGAAGCCGTTTTGGGTATCGACCGGTGTTGGTGAGTCGGCTCCGAAAACGGCACCCGGAGAGGGGCGTTCCTGGCCACGGCGCACGCGTCCGGCATGATCACCTGACGGACCATGACAGGATTCGCATTGCAGCTGGCCGTGTCCGAACGGCCCGTTCGGGTCGGTCGGATTGGCATGAGCGCCCTTGAACAGAACGAGGACCGCATCATCCTCATGGCAGGAGAGGCAACTATCAGCGCCCTCCCGGCTGTAGTTGGCGTCCTGACCGGCAGCGGGACTGGCGGTCAGGATACCTAACATCGCTACGGCGATGACGAGTGTGATCAACCTCATTGTGTCAAATACCCTGTGTCTAGTTCAGCGGAAAGTCGCGAACGTGATGCACGGCTTCCACATCAGCTATACCACCTTCACCGTGGCAAAGAGCGCATGTCTCGACACCGGACGATATCAGCGTGCTATCCGCTGCTTTCGTCGCCTCGAAATCACCGCCGTTCTGCTTCATGTGCTCGGCAGCGAGTGAGCTGACGTGGCAGGCGGAGCAGACCGATGTGTTCGGCGATACGACCGTGTCATCCGTTGGCGTCGAAAGATCATCGCCAGCGTCAACAGTCGTGCCGAGAACTTCATTCGGATCAACCGGGTAGTAGGTGCCTTGAGTATGGCAGCCTTCACAGTTTGCGACATTGCCGGGAGTTTGGAACTCAAATGTGTGAGCCGAGTTGCCGTAGCCGCAGACATTGTACGGAACGCCGATCTCGCCAGATGCGTGCATCGCATGAATCATGTACTTGAAGTCGATCGCTGTGTCATCCAGACCAAGTTCAGTTTCACAGGCTGATGGTGGATCGAGCTGCACACGTTTTGCGGCGTCAGTCGCGTTAGGATTGTGGCAAGTGACACAGACCTGGGGATTGTCTGTGCGGTTGTTGCCGTGCAGTGACAGTTCCTTGTGGCAGTTGTCGCAGTTCGCGATATCGACGACTGCGCGTCTTGCCATTGCGTCCACGCCGTCTATGCCGACGTACTCAACGACGTTCTTCACCGGAATGCGATTGACGCTGCCGTCAATAACAACCGCCGGGTGACCGTCGATGGTAACAGCGGCCGTGCCGATGGCACCCTCCGGAATGGCCTGTCCAGCGGTCACGCTGAATACGCCCGGGCTGCCGTCGACCGGAGTTGCGCCAGCAGCGCCGAAGCAAGGCAGTGCGCTGACCGAAATCGGCTGTGCTGGAGAAGAACCGCTGCCGGTATTCGTATAGTCAGCCGTATTCCAGGCGATGCCAACCTGGAGGCGGCTTGCGCCACCGCCACAGGTCGTGAATTCGGAATCTGCGAGGAGATCGTAATAGCTGCCATCCAGCGGATTCGTGACTGAGAGCTGGACGGTCGGCATAGAGCCAACAGCCATATCGGAAACGCCCTCGATGTTGTACTGGAAGCGCATACTTTCGATCTGAGTTGGAATTTCATGTGCTTTCGCAACCTGAACTCTACCATCAGCAATAGTCGAGTCCGGTCCATGGCAAAGGAGGCACTGAGTGTCGTCGGTAAGCACCAGACCCAGAGGGTGCTCACCGTTCTGGATCATGTAGTCATTACGACCGTTCGTATCATCACCATCGTCATAGTGGCAGGTGCCGCAGGCGGCACGATTCGGAACCAGGCGCCAATTGCTTGCCTGCGGCGTATCCAGGTCATTTTCCTGGTGGCAGGTGTCGCAGTTTCTGATGTCCTGCGTCCAGACCAGGTCGCTCCAGTCGTATTCTCGTCCGCCGTATCCGACGATCTGGTAGTCGGTGCGAGCGGAGTGAATATTGTGTACCAGCGCTTTCATATCGACCGTATTGCCGGTGTCACCGTCTATCGAACTCGGGTTATGGCAGGTTACGCAGTAATCAACGTCCGTCCGCGGGCCCCCATGGAACTCGAGGCGGTCGTGGCAGGCGTTGCAGGTGTCATTGTTGACGATCCGGCGCTCGAACAGAGGCGCGCCGCCAACAGGTACAAAATTGATAATGCCGTTTGAGGAAATTGGTGCCTGGCCGCGGATTTCGATGCCGAGCCGGTGTGATTTGGTTTCGTCAAAAACAGGACCTCCGGGATAAGCCGTCAGATCATTGGCAAAAGTGTATTGGTAAGTGCCGTCACCATTGTCCACAAAGGTGCCAGCCGAACCTTTCTCCGCATCAGCTTGCGCATTCTCAATGTCACCACTTTTACGCGTGACGTAGGATTGCCACTCGCTTGATCCACCGCCCGAACCGGCCGTGAGTTGCGCGAGGGTAAAGCGGATGTCGCCAGCGGGCAGGCCCCGAAGGCCCTGTTCAAGGTCATTGGTCAACGTAAAACTGACGACAGGCGCGCCGCCGCCGGCAGGGACGGCTACGGCCGAAACGGCAATATTAATCTGGGTGGTCGAATCGATTGGAAGACCGCTACCGGTCGATGGCCCCGGTGGCCCCGATGGTCCCACTGGTCCTGAAGGACCGGCCGCACCGTCCTGACCATTGTCACCGCCGCCGCATGCAGCGAGAACGAGGCTGAGCAACATGAGTGTTGCGAAACGAGCGAAGGAATTCTTAAAACTTGCCATGATCTATCACCTTGATTGTTTAGCGGCGCGGAAATTGTTTTTGTACATTTACTACTTTGGACTGATTCTACGGTTAACAGTGGCAGATGGGAATAGACGTTAGCCCCTGCTGACGGGTGATCATAACTACCCGGTTCTTATTGAGCGTTCGCAAAAAAAAGCCGGGAGATTTCTCTCCCGGCCAGTTCTCAATATCAACTAAGCAGATTATTGAAACATACTCATGACTTTGTTAATGATACCGACGATTATCAGGTCATCACCATCATTCCCTGTCCTCTACTCCGGATCGAATTGGGTCGCTGCGGATGTGTTGGTATGATGCCCCGCAGCCGGTTGTTGGCGCGACCGCCGGAAATCCAAACCCATCCGAGGCCTTTCGCTTATGGTTCTGACCCTGAGTAACAGACTGCTTTTTGCAGCCATATTCATCTCAGGCGCTTCTGCCTTGATCTACCAGCTGATCTGGGTCCGGTTGCTGGGCCTGGTATTCGGGGTCAGCAGTTTCGCTGTCGCTACGGTGGTGGCGGTATTCCTGCTGGGCCTTGGCCTGGGAAGCTACTTCTTTGGGCGGTGGTCTGAGCGAACCCGTGACCCGCTGCGCATCTACTTGTACGTGGAGTTAGGGATTGCCGCGACATCGCTCATCGCCTACCTGGTGATTGAGGCCCTGCCGGTCTACCGATACCTCTATGAGTACGCGTACAACAATCTCGGCTTATACGGCCTTTCTGTCGCGCGGCTGCTGCTGTCGATGATTGTGCTGTTGCCTCCGGTCTTACTCATCGGCGGTACCATGCCTTTAGTCGCCAAGTACTTGGTCCGCGACCCCGCCAACCTGGGTTCCAGTTTCAGCAAGATCTATTACCTCAACACCCTCGGCGCATGCGCTGGCGCACTGCTAACTGGCTTTGTGTTCGTGCGGTTCTTCGGCGTGATCGGCACGCTGATGATCGCCGTTGGCGGCAACCTAGCGGTCGCCCTGATCATTGCGCTGAGCAAGCGAGACACTGTAGCCACGCATTCCGCGACAGGCGAGCAGTCGCCTTACTCCTACATGCTGGTCTTCCTGTTTCTAACCGGTTTTATCAGCCTGGGTTACGAGATGCTGTGGGTGCGCATCCTCTCGACCTACGGGCTGTCGACCTCCCAGGCCTTTGCGCTCATCCTCGCGGGGTTCCTGTTCGGTTTCTCGGTCGGGGCCTGGGTCGTGGCGCGAAAGGTGGATCGCCGCCGGAATCTCGAGGCCTGGTTCAGCGCCGTGTCCATCGTTACGGCCTTCAGCGGTGCCGCCGTGCTCCTGCTGTTCCGGCAGTTTGAAACCATCACGATCCTGCTTGCGGACGCCACACCGATGAGTCAGTTGACGTACGGCATGGCCCTGGCATTCACGGTGTCTTTCATCCCCGCGGTGTTCATGGGGGTCCTGTTCCCGCTCGGTGTGCGTATCTATGCGCACGACGTCGAGCGGATCGGTGCCAAGACCGGCAACACCTTTTTCTCGAACACTCTCGGCTGCGTGTTGGGCAGCCTGCTGACGGGATTCGTGCTGATCCCCTTCCTGGGGATGTGGAACACCACACTCCTTCTCATCAACCTCAGCCTGGTGATCGCGGTGGCTTTCCTGCTGCGCAACCGCCGTCCTGCCAGGGCGCAATGGGTCTCGCTGGTCATCGTCGCCGCCGTTGCCAACCTGCTGGTATTCACGGACAGCAAGACATTCCATGTCGAGCTGAAGAGCCGCGACCTGCGCACGGCGGCTGCGGGCTTCGAGGTCATCTACTATGCCGAGGGCCTGTCGGGGACCGTCACTGCCGTCGAACGGGGCAGTTATCGCGGGCTGTTCGTTGACGGCCAAAACGTCTCCGGAACAGATCCCGTGTTACTCGCCGACTCGAAGATGCTTGCCCATGTACCGCTGCTGCTGGCCAGGAGGCCGGAAACTGCGCTAACGGTGGGTTACGGCACCGGAACGACCTCGGGGAGCATGCTGCTGCACGGTGTCGATGTGCATGCAGTCGAGATCGAGGAGAAGATCATCGAGGCGGCGCCGCTGTTCAGCGAGGTCAACTACGCGTCCTATGCCGATCCTGACCTGAATATCGTGCTGGACGATGCCCGCAACTACATCGCCACCACCCACGAAGAGTTTTCCGTCATCGTCACGGACGTGACCAACCTCAAGTACAAGCGCAATCCCTATCTTTACACCCGGGAATACTTCGAGATCATGCGGGATGCGCTCAGCGCGGATGGCGTTGCTGCCGCCTGGCTACCGATCGGCGGATTGTCCTTCAACGACCTGCGAACCCTCATCGCCACGTTCGACAGTGTCTTCCCGTACACGACAGCTTGGTATTTCACTCAATTCCCGACCCATTTCATCATCTTGGTGGGCACGCCGGAATCAACGCGGGTGAACCTGACGGAGTTGGAGGAAAGAATGGCCGGAGTCGAGCCTGACCTGCGCAGCCTCAGCGTCGACACTGTCTATGAGCTCGCCAGCATGCTGCTTTTGGGTGAGAGCGACATCGACTCGCTGGTGGACGGCGCGCCGATGCACACGGATAACCGCCCAATCCTCGAATACTCCGACATGGACCTTTACAACGTAACGGATGTCGCGCCGAACCTCGGGCGGCTCATCGAGTTCCAGCAGGAGGATCTGCTCGGGTACTTCGCCGGGAGCGAGAATCAGCTCGCCGAGCTTGAGGAATATTTCGGTCTCTATACCGGAAACTACCGCGACTACATAAAGTGGTACGAGCAGCAGCACCCCATCGATTGAACAGGCGCAAAAAAAAGCCGGGAGAGCAATCTCCCGGCCGCAGTCTTTTCTCCTGATCGGTGGTGCTGGGTGGGCCCGGAGGCCCACCCGCTAACCGATTATTAATTCACCGCGTCGATGATCGTCTGGCGACCGTCGGGGAACACCTGCGGCGTCCAGCCGTTCTGGTACGCATGACCCTTGCTCGCGCCGTCGGCGTGGCAAGTGACGCAAGCCGTCGTCGCTGCGCCCTGGAGCGTATCGTCAAGCTTGTTTTCCCAAACAGTGCTACCGGCATCGGTGGTGCTCGCCATCGACTTGGTCTGGTCAGGAATGACCATGAAGTCGGCCGTGTGGCAGGCGGCGCACTCGTTCAGCGACCGTGGATACGTCGGTGCCTCGAAGTTGTGCGGCTGGCACGAGTCATCAATCGTGGGATCCGCTCCAGCGACCCTCCTGCCCACACGGCCGCTTGAGTGGACACAGTCCTCACCAGCCGTCCAGTTCGGCAGCACCGATGGATCATTCGCAAACGCGTAGACGCCGCGGTTCCGATAGACCAGGTACGGAGGATTATATTTTACGTTCTCGACGACGTCGGGGGTGTTGCGGTCGTCGGGCAGGGGGTCCCAGTCGTAGGTGGACGAGTGAACGCGATGCAGCATCGTCTTCAATTCGAAGGTCTCGCCGACCTTGCCGTCATAGGCTTCGGACGCATCGACACCCATGCCAACGCGGACGTTCTTCTCGTTGGAGGCCGCGTTGTGGCAGAGCATGCAGACATCGACGTTGTCGACGCGGTTGCCGCCGTGCTGGTAGAGCGAGCCCACGTGGCAACCCAGGCACTTGGAAGTGTCGACGACATTGCGGCGCGCCACCGCCGGGTTATTCGTGCCGAGCACCCAGTCGAACGTCGGGGTCGGGACCCGGACGCGCAGCAATGAAGTCGGGCTCGCGGGGCTAACCACGCCCGGCTTGCCCTGTATGGCCACGCGGCCCACCGTCGCATCCACGTCTTCGTCCACCGGGATGGTGGTCGTCGCGACGAGGCCGTCGCAGACGGTGTTGACGGTGTCCAGGTTAATGCTTTCGGGCTGCCCTGGCGCGGCGTCCTCGCCTTCCGACTGGCCGAGGATGAAGTCATCGCCCTGGGCGTAGCTGCGCAGCATGCTGAAGGTGCCGCCGCTGCCGCCACGCGGCACATGGAACACAGGATTATCCGCACTCACGGTGGCGTTGCAGGGATCGACCGGGATGTCGTCGTAGGTGGCTGTCCAGGAGATCGCCAGGTTCGTCTCGTCATCGACGATGCTGTCGATCTGCCAGGTGAACCGCTTGCCTTCTTCCACGGCAGCGTCCGCACCGTTCCAGATCAGGTTGGAGTTCCCAGTGGATAGGCCATTGTGGAATTCGGTAACGACCAACCTGGCGCCGGCAAGAGTGTGGCATGCCAAGCAGTCAGCCGTCTCCGTGTCGAGGGTCAGGTGGAAATCCAGGTTACCGGAAAAGTCCCAAGTTGGATCTTCAGGCGGCGTCGAGCTTGCAATTTCGATCGAACCGTGACACGAGAAGCAGTTGTCGACCCCCACCGTCATCTGGTTTGCCGCGGCCAGCTGCGCGTCTTCGGCATGGCAGACCTTGCAGTTGGGCATGTAGGTCGGGTAAGTGACACCAGTTTCCGTGATCGGATCTCGCCAAGTACGAATACCACTGTGGTAGCCGTGGGCCACATCGTTCGCCGCCGTCTTCTGCGGCAAAGTAGCCGCCGTGGACATCGATACCTTCCTTGCCGTGGCAGGCGTTGCACGCCTCGGCAGAGATCGCCAAATCCTCGACCGGAGAGGCTGGGAAGTCACCGTAGAGATAGACACTCGTCTCGCTGTCAGCGCCAGCCGCAACCCGGAACAGGTAGCGATTGTCGTTCGCCGCCTCGGCCGCGCCGCCCAGCACCTTGATGGTGTAGTTGCCGCCGCCGTTGTCGGCCAGCGTCAGGCTGTCAACGATGGTGGTCCGGGTCACCCCATCGGTCCGATAGCCGCGCTCTATGGTGTCGTAGCCCGCAGTCGGCACGCCGTCGGCGGCCAGGGCAAACGTGACGTCCAAGTCGAGCCCGTTCACCGCGAAGGCGACGTTGCTGACCGATTCGATCGGCGGCAGCGCGTGGGCTGCTGGCGCAGAGACATAGGAGCCGTCACTATGGCATACCGCGCAGCTTTCGATAGGCGTCACGGTGGCTGCAGTTCCAGGCGGGCCCTCTGGACCAACAGATCCAGTATCACCGGTTGGACCGGTTGGACCGGTTGCACCATCATCGCCCTCGCATCCCCCAAGTGTGAACGCAAGCGTACACACCACCAGGATAGACCATGCCCATCGTAAGAATCCGTCGAACCGGTTCATTTCCGTACTCCTTAATTGTTTATTGTTTCGCCTTAAGCCCGGAAACCGCTTATGAGAGATCGAGGCGGTTTTCCGGCACTTGGCATAGAGTAGGACCAGCCACTTTTCAAAACACTGACATCCGTCAGTTTTGGTCCCGAAATTCACGGTGGATTCTGCGTATCTGGCGTGGTTATAGCGTCGGTTTTTACGTACTGGAGCTCCGCTGCAGATGGCGTGCAGGTCATGACTGATATTCGTCAGTTTTGCTTACGTATTAACCGATATTCTCAGCAGGTAATCCGGTATTGCATTGCCCGGCAAAAAAGCTAATAAATGTCTGCAAATAATAGTAACCAACCAGCGGGAGTAAGAGTTGGTGTCAAGTAGTGCCAACCAATGTCCTTTCTTCGATATCGAGGCGCAAATTGGCCAGGTGATAGAGGGGGAGGAACACTGCATCGTGGCGGACGCAGTTCAGCCTGTTTCGTTCGGGCCCGGAGAGGTATTGTTTTTGCAGGGGCGGACAAGCGCCAGTCTTTACGCTCTGAAAAAGGGCCTGGTGAAAATCTGTTCAACCACGGCCGACGGTCATGAGCACATAGTGGGACTGAGTACTCCGGATAATTTGCTGGTTGGCCTGCAATCGATTAATCAAAATCGCTATGCCTATACCGGCATTGCGGAAACGGTCGTGCATGCCTGTAAGATCAATCACAAAGCGCTGCTTGATCACCTGAACGACAAACCCGGCCTCGCGCTGCGTTTGATCGCGGTGTTGACTGCCCAACTTGCCCATAGCAGGGCACTGATGGAGGTGCTGACCCATCATTGTGCGGTGGCCAAAGTTGCCTCCTTCATAGTGCTAATGACACCGAAAGCAGAGCGCGGAAATTGCCGCTTCCCGATGCCCTTTTCGCGTATGGAAATAGCGAATATTCTAGGTCTGAGCGAAGAGACCGTGTGCCGAATCATGGCCAACATGAAGCGATCAGGAGTTCTCCTCGCACCGCGCGGATACATTGAGATTCGTGATTGGGCGCTGTTGAATGCTATCTCGGATGGCAGCCGCAGCTTCCCAGCGACGCATTAGCAAGTAAGACCTTCAGGTTTCGTTCATAATCCGCGCTTTAAGATTAACCATCTGACAATCTTTCAAGTTTTTCGTAACGCGACAAATACCTATTGTTCGTCAATACAATGCGGGACGAGAATGTTATATCTAAAAAGTATCCCAAGCATCAGGAGATAGTAATGAGAGCTTATAAATTTTTGACTTTGACGGCATCGCTTGCCTTTTTCTCAGCCGCAAGTGCGGCCGACATCGATGCACTGATGGAAAACTGTAACAGTTGCCACGGTGACGCTGGTGTAAGTCAGTGGAATGACGTTCCGACCATCGCAGGTATTGACGCATTTGGAATTGCTGACGGGTTGTTCATGTATCGTGACGAAGAGCGGCCTTGCGGGGAAAGTGCATACCGTCAGGGAGATACGAGCCGTGCTGCAACCACTATGTGTGCTGTTGCTGCCGACCTGAGCGATGATGACATTGAAGCGCTCGGAGATGCCTATGCCGCGCTACCATTTGTCGCTGCCACACAGGACTTTGACGCGGCTCTGGCTGAAGCTGGTGCGGTCATTCATAAACAAGCATGTGACAAGTGCCATTCGGACGGTGGTGCCAACGTCGATGACGAGGCATCCATTCTGGCTGGTCAGTGGATGGGTTATCTTGAGACGACATTCGCCTGGTATGCAGCTGACGAGCGTCCGCAAGACAAAAAGATGAAAGAAAAAATAGACGCATTAAGCGCCGATGACGTCACAGCACTGATTCATTATTACGCCAGTCAGCAGTGACATCAGTTGATTCAATGCATTCCCGCCTTGATGATCTTTTCAAGGCGGTGGATGCCAAAGATACGGAACGGTTTCTGGGCTTCCTGACTGATCAGGCACGCTTTCGTTTCGGCTCAGCGCCCCCCGCGCAAGGAAAAGAAGCCATCCGCGCTGCTGTAGATGGCTTTTTCTCCACCATTGCAGGTTGTCATCATGTTTTGGCGAGAGTCCTTGCTGAAGGCGATGTCATTATCTGCGAGGGTGAGGTTACGTACACACGGCACGACGGGTCAGAGATAAGCTTGCCATTTGCGAATATTTTTGAGCTAGAAGGTGAGCTGATCGCGGCCTATAAGATCTACGCAGACGCTGGGCCCTTATACACCTGATCAATCTCGATTGATCCCAAATCACTGCTTCGGAAAACCCGAATAGCAGTTTCGTCTTCATTGGAATATTAGACAGTCTGACTTCCGTAATGAGTTCGGACAATGAAGATGCGTGCGTGTTCCACCAATTACTTTGGTCACTCACTAATACTCGTTCTGCTGCTGAGTATTGTATCGTTTGCAGCGGCACAGGAGATTGATTGTGGCGAGTGTCACGAGGACGTTTCATTCTCGTCTACCGCGCATCCTGATCATGAATGCCAGGATTGCCACACAAACGTAACCACAGATCATGAGGGTAACGACCTCGAACCGCTGACCAACGAAAACAGCTGCGCGGAATGCCACGGTAAAGTTCTCCGAACTTTGGGTCGTAGCGTGCATGAAGAGGGCGTCCTGTGCGTCGATTGCCACAACGGGGCTCACGAAATTACCATGGTCGACGACCTCGGGTCGGCTGTCTCGCCGGTCCGCCAGATCAAATATTGCGGCAGTTGTCACGATACCCCGGCTTCGCTGATAGACGGCTACCTGACCAGCGAGCACGGCAAGGCACTACTACTTTCGGGCCTGATTAATGCTCCGAGTTGCAGCGACTGTCATGGTAGTCACCGCATTCTTGCGGTCTCAAATGGCAATGCGCCTGCAGCACATGAAAACTCGCCCGAGATGTGCGGCAGTTGTCATCTTTTGTTGCTGGAGAACTGGAAAGAAAACAGCGCCCACGGGCAAAGTTGGCAAGCCGGTGAGGAAGGCCCGGTTTGCACTGACTGTCACGCAACTCACGAGATTGCCGATCCGACCACGGCCGCCAGCCGTCTGTCATCGGCGGACAATTGCGGTGGCTGCCATGGCGAGTACCTGACGACATTCCGCGATGGATTCCATGGCAAGGCAAATGATCTTGGTTTTGTGATTGGAGCGACCTGTTCAGATTGCCATACACCGCACAATAATCTTCCTGAGGAAAATCCGTTATCGAGTGTGAATCCAGCAAACTTGCTGGAAACCTGCAGCCGATGCCATGCCAATGTCACTGAGGCGTTTATCAGCTACGACCCACACAACGATCCGACAAACCCGGACGACAATTACGTTGTGTACCTCGTGTGGTTTTTCATGACCGCACTATTGATCGGCGTGTTCGCATTTTTCGGGGTGCATGACATTCTGTGGCTACAACGATCTCTGGTCGGCGTATTGCGCGGCGAGTTTGAAGAGAAATACGACAAGACGGGCCAGTACGTGCGGCGATTTACCCGATCCAACAGCCGCATGCACATCGTCATTATCGTGACTTTCCTGCTGCTTGCCTTGACTGGCTTGCCGCTGAAGTTTCACGCAGCGCCGTGGGCGCAGACCCTGATAGATTTACTCGGCGGTATCGATTCCGCTCGATTCATTCACCGCTTTGCAGCCATCGGCACGTTTGGGTACATGGTCGTCCACATAATTCAGGTTTTCATTCGTTGGGCAATCAATAAAGAGAAGGGGCTGTTTTGGGGGCCGAATTCTATGGTCCCGCAACCCAGTGATCTGAAGGATTTCTGGGCCAATATTCGCTACTTCCTCTATGTTGGTAAACGCCCAGCCGGCGACCGTTGGACGTATTTCGAAAAGTTCGATTATCTCGCCGTGTTCTGGGGTGTGATGATCATCGGTCTTTCGGGACTGATGCTCTGGCTGCCCGATTTTTTCACAAGTTTCCTGCCCGGGTGGGTACTTAATGCGGCCTACGTGGTTCACAGTGACGAAGCACTGCTGGCCACAGGCTTCATTTTCGTATTCCATTTCTTCCATACGCACCTGCGTCCTGAGAGTTTCCCGATGGACCTGGTTGTATTCCTCGGCAAAATGCCCCTGGACCAATTTAAGGCGGAGAGAACTCTGGAATATCAACGACTCATCGATAATAATGATTTGGATGCCTATTTGGTGGATCCGCCGACGGCAGAGGAGCTTCGCAGGGCATACATATGGGGAACGGTATTTCTACTTATCGGCGTAGCCCTCGCTATTGGGATAATCTTGGCACTGCTAGGCGCTTAACCTAATAGCAAAAATCCACCTCAAACATTGACGGCACCTTAAGGACCATCATGGTTAGAAATTTTATTGTTTCCATTACTCGGAGCGGCATCAGTCTGAGCGGCACTGCACTTGCGGTTGCCGCCCTGGTGCTGATGCTGAGCTTGTTCGCGCTCGAACAGTTCGGTTTCGAGGGTGGTCCATACCTCGGCATTCTGACGTTCTTGATTTTGCCGATGATAGCTGTGGTTGGGCTGATCCTGATTCCGATCGGTGCGGTCTTATGGCGTCGAAAGATGAACAGGTTGTCGGGCAGCGAAAGTATGCCAATGATGCCGGTTTTCGATCTTAATGTGCCCAAGACTCGCCATTGGTTGCTGATTCTTCTGGCTGCCACAATGTTCAACATCATCATACTCAGCACCGCGACCTATAAGGGTGTTGAAGTCATGGAGTCCGTCGAGTTTTGTGGTATGGCATGCCACGCGGTGATGGAGCCAGAGCATACGGCACACGCGCGATCGCCTCATTCACGCGTGAGCTGCGCAGAATGTCATATTGGCCCCGGCGCCGACTGGTTTGTAAAATCCAAAATGGACGGTGCCTGGCAGTTGGTTGCGGTTGCGCTGGATATCTATCCACGTCCGATTCCGACGCCGCTGCATAACTTACGTCCGGCTCGAGATACGTGTGAGCAATGTCACTGGCCAACGAAGTTCGTCGGTGACAAATTGTCCGTGATCAAGACTTACGAAGAAGACGAGGAAAATACGGAACTTACAACCGCGTTGCTGCTACACGTTGGTGGCGAAGAGGGGGCTGGATCGACCGGCATACACTGGCACGTCGACCCAAATGTCGCGATTCGCTATCGTTCCGACGAAACACGCGAAGAAGTTTACGAAGTTGAATTTACTGACGTCGATGGAACGGTCACTGATTTCCGCGATAGAAAGGCTCCGGAAGATGGCGGTATCTGGCGGTCCATGGATTGCGTCGATTGCCACAACCGACCGAGTCACATTTATCAGCCGCCGGGCAAGGAGATCGACAAAGCGATTAGTGCTGGCCTGATAGACCGTACGCTGCCGTTTGTTAAGCGCGAGGGTCTGCGCATCATTGATGCGGAGTACGACTCACATGAGGTAGCCAGAGTCGCCATAACGGATCAGCTAACGCAGTTTTATACTGATAATTATCCGGATCAATCTGCCGAGGCTTCTGCTGCCGTGCAGACGGCTGCGAATACTCTGGGCGATATTTACTCAGTCAATGTCTTCCCGCAAATGAAGGTTTGGTGGAATACCTACCCCAATCACATCGGTCACGAGCAGTCGCCCGGTTGTTTTCGTTGTCACAAGAAGAGCATGAGAACCGAAGAGCGGGTCGCAATTTCACGTGACTGTGATACCTGTCATGTATTGCTGGCCGAAAGGGAAAAAGACCCGCAAATAATGTCAACCTTGAAACCGGAGTGATGTGAAAACTGCAATTGATTCAGCGAGGAAGGCTGGTCGCCGCCAGCTCATTTATGAGCTCATCAGTGGCGGTACCGGATTGGTACTGGCGTTGTTCATGTGGGGCCACGTCATCCTTGTCGGATCAATACTGACGGGCGAACGCGGGTTCGACTGGATGGCGACGATGCTGGAGGACTACTACATCGCGCAGCCGACCGTCGCGGCGATTTTTACTATTTTCATTGTGCATGCTGTTCTGGCCGCGCGAAAAATCCCAGCGCAGCTGGAGGAACGGCGGCGCATGATCGATCTCGCCAAAGGCCTTAAACAGTCTGGTCGCGAACGCGTTCCGTCGCGCCGCGACAACTCGCCGTTTGTGCCCCACCTGGAGTCGATGCTGTGGATCTGGCAGGTACGGACCGGCATGATTATCCTGGTGCTGGGCAGTTTTCATTTGATTCTCATCGGTGTCGATATTTTCACGCCGCTCTTCGGTGAGTACGCGGGCATCGAGTCTGCGACGACTTTGTCGCGGGTTGCCGCAGGCTTATGGCTGCCTTACGCAATTTTGCTTCTGTGCGTTGAGTTTCACGCCAGTGTCGGCCTCTATCGGCTGGTCGTGAAATGGGGTGCTGGCATTCTGCCGCATCGTCGTGTCCTGCATCGCATCGAACAGGTTATATTTTGGTTGGTGCTGGGGCTTGGTTCATTGACTCTGCTGGTGCTGGCGGGCTGGGTTCAGCCGCCTCTTGAATTCATGATCAGCGAGGTTTCGCCATGACACCTCAATTGATCACAACAGATGTCCTGGTCATTGGTGGTGGACTCGCCGGCGAACGCTGCGCTATCGAAGCAGCAGCGGCCGGTCAGGAGGCGATGATCCTGTCGCTGGTACCACCAAGGCGCAGCCACAGTTGTGCTGCACAGGGTGGCATGCAAGCGGCTCTTGGCAACTGTGTCAAGGCGGAGGGTGACAGTCCGCATGTGCATTTTCTCGATACCGTGCGCGGGTCGGACTGGGGAGCGGACCAGGAAGTCGCGAGTATATTTGCCGAAGAAGCACCAATTGCGGTGCGTGAGCTGGCTCACTTTGGCGTTCCCTGGTCGCGCGTACGCGGCGGAAAGAACAAGTACTTTATCAAAGGTGAGTCGGTCGAAATTGATGAGCTGCTTGAAAACGACGGACTGATTTCGCAACGCGATTTTGGTGGTACCGCCAAGTGGCGAGCGTGTTATGCAGCGGCTGGAACAGGCCATGCCGCATTGTATGCGGTCGACAGCGAAGTCGTGCGTTTGGGCATCACGGTTCGCGATCGTGTAGAAGCGATCTCACTCATCCATGACGGCAGTCGTTGCACCGGTGTGGTTGCACGTTGCCTGCGGACAGGAAAACACTTTGCCGTTATGGCCAAAGCAACTGTTATCGCAACGGGTGGTTACGGGCGTATCTATGGCGGATACACGACCAACGCGACGATCAACTACGGAGACGGGGCCGCGCTCGCGCTTAACACAGGCATCGTGCCACTCGGCAACATGGAGGCGGTTCAGTTTCATCCGACCGCACTGTCGCCCAGCGGTATTTTGATCACCGAGGGTTGTCGTGGCGATGGCGGCTACCTGCTGGACAAGAATCTCAATCGCTTCATGGTTGAGGCGGAACCCGAAAAGCAGGAGCTTGCGAGCCGCGATGTCGTGTCCCGGCATATGATGCAGTGCATCCAGGATGGCAACGGGGTGGACTCGCCGAATGGCAGCCACCTGTGGCTGGATATTCGCCACCTCGGCGAAGAACACCTGACCACCAAGTTGCTGGAAGTGTTCGACATTTGCCGCGACTTTGCAGGCATCAATCCTGCGCACGATCTCATACCGGTGCGCCCGACTCAGCATTACTCAATGGGCGGCGTGCGCGTCAATAAAGATGGCGAAGCCTATGGATTGGCGGGTCTGTACGCTGTCGGTGAAGCTGCCTGCTGGGATATGCACGGCTTTAATCGACTGGGCGGAAACAGTCTTGCCGAAACGCTGGTTGCTGGACGTGTCGTAGGAGCCCGGGTTGCCGAATATGCAGCGGGGGCGACATTGCAGGCGAATACTGCGCCAGCCTTTGATGCGCTAGGTGTGGCGCAGCAGCAAGCCGAGACGTGGCTGACCCGAGAGGGCAACGGGCGAAGCGTCTACGAGATACGGGATTCGCTTGGCGAAATCATGATCACCAAAGTCGGAATTTTCCGGAATGGCAAGGACCTCGAGTCAGCCGTGCATGATATTCAGGCTTTGATCGATGAGTGCTCTCATGCGGTACTTCGGCACAAAGGTCCAGGTGCTAATCCGGAGCTGGCATTTGCTCTGCGCCTTCCCGGTATGTTGCGACTGGCCATGACCGTCGCCATGGGTGCATTGGCTCGCTCCGAAAGTCGTGGCGCGCATTTCCGTACCGACTTCCCGCTGCGCAACGATCGTGAGTGGTTGAAACGCACGCTCGCGCGCTGGCAGCCCGATGCCCATTCACCGACTTTAAGCTATGAGCCTGTTGGGCTGCTTGACTTGCCGCCGGGGCATCGCGGCTACGGTAGCGATGAACGCATTGAGATGGACGATTCCATAAATGACTACAATGGCTCAGTCGAAGACGCGCAGCAACGTGAAGGCCGTCTCGCCAGCGTTGACCCAATGGGCAGTCGCTTAAATTATGCTGACAGGAAAGCAACATGACTGACGAAGTCCGTCGACTAAAATTCGAGATCTTCCGTTTTAATCCCGAAGATCCCGAGTCCGAACCGCATATCGACACGTTTGAAATCGATGAACGGCCGTACATGACGCTCTACATGGCGTTGAGCGAAATTCGCGAAACGCAGGATGCGGGGCTGCAGTTCGATTTTGCTTGCCGATCCGCGATCTGCGGGTCCTGTGGCATGCTGGTCAATGGGCGCCCGGCTCTGGGTTGTCGGACCTTGACTGCGGATTTGCCGGAGATTGTTCGCCTGCATCCTCTGCCGGCGTTCAAGTTGATCGGCGATCTGTCAGTCGATACTGGAACCTGGTTCCGGGAAATGGCGGAACGAACCGAAGCCTGGATTCACGAGCAACAACCCTTTGATCCTGCGGCGACCGAGGAGCGCATGAGTGATGATATAGCGGCCGCTATTTATGAGGGCGACCGCTGCATCGAGTGCGGTTGTTGCGTCGCGTCATGCGGCGTTGCGAACGTTAGCCCGGAGTTTCTCGCGGGCGCCGGACTGAACCGGGTTGCGCGCTTTATGATGGATCCCCGTGATAGCCGCAGCGACGAAGAATGGTATGACGTCGTCGCCAGCAGTGAAGGGGTATTCGGATGCGTTGGCATGATGGCATGTGCTGACGTTTGCCCGAAAGAACTGCCGCTGCTCGAAGTCTACGCCTACCTGAGGCGGCGCACTCTTGGAACGAAATTCGTCAGTGATTAAGTTTTGGCGAGGTGTTCCAGAGCTCGTAAGACATCTCGCCGACTGATCTGCCCGATAAGACGATTCTTGTCGACAACCGGGAAACGGCGGTATGTTGTATCGAGAAAGAGCTGCGCAAGATCGACAATGCTCATCTCGGCATCAACGGTTTGCACACCGTCGCTCATATAATCTGACACCGGCCCACCCCAGTCACCGTGGTAACCCGCGTGCAGCGCGACCTTCATGCAGTCCAGTTCCGACAGCATCCCGATGAGAGTGCCAGAATCATCGACCACCGGTGCCCCGGCGATGCGATTTTTGACGAGTACATGGACCGCATCCAGTACGTCGGTGTCGGCTTTGAAAGTGACCAGCGTGCGGGCCATGTAGTCTTTCACCAGGACTGATTTACTAATCATTTTATTTCCCCTTACGGCGTTTTGATTTGCAGTTGCCTTTGCCACTACAAAGTTCACAACGACCGCCGTTGAGACCGCCGCAACTACCACTGATTGCGCGCCGTCCATTCATGACACCGACGCTCATGCCGGCAATCACAAGGAGGATAACGACGAAGCTAAAAGATACTGTCAGGATGATCGTATTCACTCGCGTTCCAATTGCTCAAATTGAGAGCTTGATTTATCTTCGATGCCGCGGTCCGTTCTTACCAGAAAATACGCGGCAATACGCAGTTTTTCTGCGAGGGCCAGACCTTCCTCCGGTCCCAGTACCAGAAACGCCGTCGCCACTGCATCGGCATACGCGGTTTGTTTGCTAACGACAGTAACCCCGGTCAATTTGTGGTTTACCGGGTAACCGGTTCGCGGGTCGATAGTATGTGAGTAACGGCGTCCGTCCTCTTCAAAAAAATTTCGATAGTCACCGGATGTTGCCACAGACGTGTCGGATAACTCTACAATTTCGTGTGCCATCTCATTGTTTAAAAGAGGTTTTTCGATCGCTATCGAGAACCTTTTCCGGGCCGCATTATGCCCCTTAAGTCGCAGTTCTCCACCAATTTCGATCAGGTAGTTGTGCAGATTCTGCGCGTCGAGCAGTGTCGAGATCAGGTCAACCGCGTAGCCCTTTGCCCAGCCCGACAGGTCGACGTAGATGTTTGCAGACGACTTTCGCATGACGCTGTTATCGCAGTCTGTTTCCAGTTTCTGGTATCCAACATATGCTTTCGCCGCAGCAATTTCTTCCGCCGTCGGTAATTCGCTTTCCCGATTCTGTGGACCAAATCCCCACAGGTTAACCAGCGGTCCCACCGTGATATCGAACGCGCCCTGGGTCATTAAGCTGATGTCGTTAGCTGCCGAGACCATGCCGCAAAATTCCGGCAGGACCCGAACCCAATCGGTCGATGATTCAGCATTGAAGCGGGACAACTCCGAATCACTGCGATACGTCGATGCGAGCTTGTCCACATGATCGAGTCTGTCCTCGATGAGGACTTGCAACGATTCGAAGTCAATACCATCGGGCGGCGCGACCAAAGTGATGTTGTACGTCGTACCAAGCGCGCTGCCGGTCAGGTCGTAAGCCGGCAACAGATTGTTGTCGCTGCAGGCCGCGCCAAGAAAAATCGCGACGTATAGGAAGTGACGGGCGCGCATGATTAGCCGCCGAAATCATCGAGCAGAATATTTTCTTCTTGAACTCCGAGGCTGTCGAGCATTTTGATCACAGCGCTGTTCATCATCGGCGGACCGCATAAATAATACTCACAGTCCTCAGGGGCAGGGTGGTCTGCCAAATACTCATCGAGCAGCACTTTGTGAATAAACCCGACGTAGCCAGTCCAGTTGTCTTCAGGCAACGGTTCGGACATTGCGAGGTTCCATTTGAAGTTGTCGTTGTCCGCTGCGAGTTGGTCAAATTCATCATCGTAGAAGACTTCCTTCAAGCTGCGTGCACCGTACCAGAAGGACATTTTTCGTTTGCTGTGTCGACGAAGCAGTTGATCGAATATGTGGGAACGCATAGGTGCCATGCCAGCGCCGCCACCGATGAAGACCATTTCGTTATCGGTTTCCTTGGCGAAAAATTCGCCGTAAGGACCGGACACGATAACCTTGTCTCCGGGCTTCAGGTTGAAGATAAATGAGGACATGACTCCAGGGGGGATAGAATCATCGGCCCCCGGTGGCGGCGTGGCAATTCTGACGTTCAGTTTGATGACATCTTTTTCCAACGGAAAACTGGCCATTGAGTAGGCGCGAGACTCGGGTTTCTTTACGTGCGATTCGTAACGCCATAACTTGAAGCGGTCCCACTCCTCGCGGAATTCCTCTTCAATATCAAAGTCTGTGAACTTCAGATCGTGCGGAGGGCAATCGATCTGAATATAGCCGCCGGCACGAAAATCGAGTTCTTCGCCATCCGGCAATGCCAGAACCAGCTCCTTGATGAAACTTGCGACGTTGCGATTCGACTTTACGGTGCATTCGTATTGTTTCACACCAAACACTTCGTCCGGCACCTGCACCTGCATATCCTGCTTTACGGCAACCTGGCAGGACAAGCGATAATGTTCGGCGGCCTCGCGTTTATTCAGCAACGAGGTTTCCGTCGCCAGGATCGCACCACCGCCCGAAATGACTCGAACACGACACTGTCCGCAGGTACCACCGCCACCACAGGCGGATGGCACGAACAGGTTGGCGTCCGCCAAACCCTGCATGAGTTTTCCACCGACCGGGATCTTCAACTCCATTTCGTCATTTACCGTGACGGAAACAGAGCCGCTGGCGACCAGCTTTGAGCGAGCCAACAGAATGACGAAAACCAGTATTAGGATAATGCTTGTAAACAGTCCTACGCCGAGCATTACCTCGAGTATGACACCGCTGTCGATGCTCACAGCTGTACTCCCGAGAATCCCATAAATCCAAGTGACATCAAGCCGACGATGATGAAGGTTATGCCGAGGCCCTGCAGGCCATTGGGTACGTCACTGTATTTGAGCTTTTCACGTATTCCGGCCAGGGCTATCAGGGCGATAGCCCAGCCCGCACCACTGCCCATTCCGTATACGACGCTTTCGCCAAGGTCGTAATGCCGCTCGACCATGAACAATGTGCCGCCAAGGATGGCGCAGTTAACGGTAATCAGTGGCAGGAAGATTCCGAGCGCGTTATACAGTTTGGGCACGTACCGATCCAGTGTCATTTCCAGGATTTGCACAAGCGCAGCGATTACACCGATGTAGCTGACCAGCCCGAGGAAGCTCAGATCAACATCAGGCAATCCGGCCCAGGCAAGTGCTCCGGGTGCCAGCAGGTAGGCGTACAGCAGGTGATTGACTGGCACAGTAATAGTCTGCACAGCAACAACAGCGATGCCCAGACCGATAGCGGTTTCGACGCGTTTCGAAACGGCAAGGAATGTGCACATGCCGAGGAAAAACGCGAGCGCCAGGTTCTCGACAAATGCGGCTTTGATAAATAAATTGACGTAGGTTTCCATTAGTAAACGTCCGTCCGATGGACTTCATGAATTTGATATTCAGCCTGTTCCACTTGTTGCTTGCGCCAGGACCGAATGGCCCAAATCAGCAAGCCGATGATAAAGAACGCGCTGGGCGGTAAAAGCATCATTCCGTTTGCCGGGTACCAGCCGCCGTCTTGCGTCAGCGGGAGAATCGAGTATCCAAGAAGCGTTCCGGCGCCAAACAGCTCTCGCAAGGTTGCGACAGCTATCAGGATCAGGCTGTAGCCCAGACCATTGCTGAGACCGTCAAGAAAACTCAGTCCGACCGGGTTTTTCATGGCGAATGCTTCTGCTCGACCGAGCACGATGCAATTGGTGATGATAAGGCCAACAAACACTGACAACTGCTTGCTCGTCTCAAATGCATAGGCGCGCAATAGTTGATCGGTCAGAATAACCAGTGAAGCGATGATCGTCATATGAACAATGATGCGAATGTTGTTCGGTATGCGATGCCGGATAAGGCTGATCGCCGCACAGGCCAGCGCCGTAACGCAAGTCAGCGCAACGCACATTAACAGTGCAGGCAGCAGGGAGGTTGTGACAGCAAGTGCCGAGCAGATTCCCAGCATCTGCAATGTGACCGGGTTGTTATCAATCAGCGGATCGATTACGACTTTACGCATCTCGCTCATCGGTATGTCTCCAGATAAGGACCGAAGCCTTCCGGTCCAATCCAGTGTTGTACGAGTTTGGTTACACCATTACCGGTGAGTGTCGCGCCGGACAGCCCATCGATTTGATACTGCAGATTGGCGTTTGTGCTATCACGCAGCGCAAACCCACGAACAACCTCAATGCGCGGCGTACTGTCATCACCGTAGAGTTGTTTTCCAACCCATAGATTTCGCCAGTCCGCTTTGTCAATCTGGTCGCCCAGTCCGGGTGTTTCTGCGTGTTCATAAAAGCGAATGCCTTTTACCGTATTGCCGTCCGGCGCCAGCGCCAGGTAACCGCGCATCGTCGACCAGAGTCCCGGACCGCTGATGGGTAAAATAATTTGCTTGATGGAATCGCCACTTTTCTCAAGATAAATCTCGACGCTTTCGCCATTGGCAATCTCGACGGCATCGGGTTGAATGGTCGCAAACAACGCTGCGATGTCACCCTCCGGTTCCATCAGTCCGGCGACCTCCAAAATGATGCGCTGTCGATATTCTTCCTGATTCTTGAGTTGCTTAGGCTTCAGTACGATGGCAGCACTGGCAACCAGAACAGAGCAAATCAGGCTCAGGCCAATCGCTATCGTCAGTGTGTTCGAGATACTGTCGCGGTCGAAGCTCTTATTGTCAGACATGACGTTTTAGCCTCCGCTTTATATTTGCACGAATGACAAAATGATCAATCACCGGTGCGAATATATTTGCAAATAGAATGGCCAGCATGATGCCTTCCGGAAATGCGGGGTTGATTACGCGAATCAACCAGGTCATGAACCCGATGAGCAGGCCAAATACCCACTTACCGGCATTCGTTTGTGCAGCGCTCACCGGATCGGTCGCCATGAAAACGGCACCAAAGGCAAAACCGCCGACCACGATATGCCAATGCCAGGGCATCGACATCATCGGGTTTGCACTCTCGCCGCTGAAAAGCAGTGACGGAATAATCAGTCCGGCGAAAACGGCAACTATGATTCGCCACGATGCGATCCGTGTGAAAATCAGGAACGCGGCTCCAAACAAGCAAGCGAGTGCCGATGTTTCACCGATCGATCCCTGCATTTGTCCGAGAAACGCATTCGACCAGGTCAGTCCGCTGGCAACTATTCCGCTCATGCCGTCAATAGCGCTAACACCGAGTGCCGTTGCACCGCTGAAACCATCGACGGCTGTCCAGACCGCATCGCCAGAGATTTGGACCGGATATGCGAAGTACAGGAAGGCACGACCGACCAAAGCAGGATTCAGGAAGTTCTTGCCTGTACCGCCGAAGACTTCCTTGCCGATAACCACGCCGAAGCTGATTCCGATCGCAACCTGCCAGAGCGGTATTGTTGCGGGCAGTATCAGCGTGTACAGCATCGATGTGACGAAGAATCCTTCGTTGATCTCATGGTTTCTGACGCCGGCAAATATGACTTCCCATATGCCGCCGGCGGCCATTGTTACCGCGTAGATCGGCAGAAAATACAAAAGCCCCTGCGCGAAACAGTCGTAAACACTTTGTGGGTCATAACCGGCGCCGAGCAGCGGCATAACCATCCCGCGCCACCCTTCGATACCGCTGATGCCCATAGCGGCCATTGCGGTATTGGCCTGAAATCCAATATTCCACATACCCACCAACGCGCAGGGCGTTACTGCAAACACCACGATGATCATGACGCGTTTCAGGTCAAGGGCATCTCGGATGTGAGGTGATGTACGTGCAACGTCGGCTGGCGAGTAGAACAGCGTATCGACCATTTCGAAAAGCGCGTAAAACCGTTCCAGACGTCCGCCAGGTACAAACAGCGGCTCCATTCGGTCCAGGAATGAACGAAATCTTTTCATTAGCCGTTGACCTCGATCTCTCTTAGGTTTTTACGGAGATGGACCCCGTACTGATACTTGCCATTGCAAACGAACGAACATAAAGCGAGGTCTTCTTCGTCCAGTTCCAGGCAACCGAGATCGCGTGCTGTATCTGTGTCGCGAACCAGCAGCGCCTTGAGCAGTGGGGTTGGGAGGAGGTCGAGCGGCATTACCTGCTCAAAGCTCCCAATGGATACCATCGCTCGTGGACTGCCGTTCTGCGTCGTGGTCAATGGATACTTGCTGGAGCCAAACAGGTTGCCGACGAACGCACGTGTGAACGAAAACTTGCCGACGCCAGGCCGCATGAAGGACAAGAATTCGCGTTGACTACCTTCTGGCAATACAGTGATTTGGCTGTCGTAACGCCCGAGCCACACGGCCCACCCGGAGGCTCGATGGCCGCTGAGTACCGATCCTGACACGACCCGAACGGAGGCGCCTTCTATTTCCCCGGCAACCAGTTCTGCGATATTTGCGCCCAGACGCGTGGTCATCAGGCGAGGTGTTGCAACGGCGGGTCCGCCAAGTGCGACGACTCGTTCGACCGGTAAACGGCCTGTCTCGAACAGTTTGCCGATCGCAATAACATCCTGATAACCGATGCTCCAGACGACCCGGTCTTCGTTGACAGGATAAAGGAAGTGAATATGGGTACCCGCAAGCCCGGCAGGGTGAGGTCCGGTAAATTGGCTGGACTGCAGTTTGCCATTATCCGGGCAGGGGATTCTGCTGTCAGCTGCCGTGCACAGATGCACGGTGCCTGCGGTCAGTCGGGAGATGATGTCCAGACCCTGGGCGAAGGCATCGCTTTCGCGCGCCACAATGACCTCGGGATCTGCAGCCAGCGGATTGGTGTCTATCGCTGTGACAAAAATCGCGGCCGCCTTGTCGTCAGGCCCCGGAATCTTGCTGAATGGCCGGGTACGAAAAGCAGTCCACAGTCCTGAAGCCAGCAGGTTCTGACGTGCGTCCTGTTCGCTGATGTTTTGCCATTCATCTTTCGAATAGCTTGCGAAATGCTCTTCTTCGTCGCCTTCAAGCGCCACAACGACGGATTGCAGTACACGCCGTTCGCCACGGTTGATGGCCTTTACAATGCCGCTTCCCGGCGACGTAAACTGCACGCCCGGATTCTGTTTGTCTTTGAATAGTGGCTGGCCCAGCTTTACTTTATCGCCTACGGCGACAAGCATTCCTGGTTTCAGATCGACTGTGTCGGGCCCCAGCAGTGCAACAGAGCTGACGCTGGCGCCAGCCGATATTTCCTGCACAGGGGATCCCTCGAGCGGGATATCAAGCCCTTTTTTAATTTTAAAATACAATGTTGTACACCATGCATCCAGCAAGCCAGATGCAACCAATTGTGTGAATACCTAACGTAGATTCAATGGCTTGCGTCATAGAACTTCTGTCCGCGACGCCACCCCGTATAGAAGCCGCAGCTCGCCAGGCAAGTACCAGCAAGGCGAGCGGTACGAGCGGGGCCAGCATTGGCAGCATTTTTTGGATGGTCATGTAAATGATGACAATGACCGCTGAACTCTGCAGGACGAAGTACAGCCGTGACGTTCCCGCTAATCCCAGGCGCACCGGCAACGTGTTCTTACCCGTTGCTCCATCAGCCTTCATATCGGGGACTTCGTTGATCAGCAGAATAGCGCCTACCCAGACGCTAACGGGCAATGAGAACAGCACCAGCGCTGTATCAATCGACGCACCTTGTAGCCAGGCAGCGCCGGTTACCGGGAGAACACCGAAAGCCACAGCGACCGCTGTTTCACCGATTCCCAGGGAGCTGAGTTTTACAGGCCCCAGTGAATACAACACGCCAAGCGTTACACCAGCGAGTCCGAACAACAGGACTGCCGGGCCTTTTTCGAGAGTCAGAAGAACGCCCAACAGGGCGGTGAAGGCCAGTAGACCAACGCCCAGTTTCGCCATGCGGGACTGGCTGAGTATTCCCATCTGGATAAAACGGGAACCGCCTGTGTACGGGTAGATGCGTTGCTCATTAATCTGATCGGTTCCGATTGTTTCGTCACCAACGTCGTTCAGGACATTACTTGCGGCGTGTACGCATACCGTTGCGACCAGAGCAAGAGTAAAAACATATGCATCAAAGGCGCCAGCGACGTGGGCGCCAAATGCAGTGCCTGCAATTACGGGCAAAACAGAGGCCGGAAAGAATTTTGGACGCGTTGCGTGAAAAAATCGTTTTATTGAGCGCGCGCCGGAGTCCCCGGCAAATTCGTCGGGTGCTGGGTTTATTGGTTGAATGGATTCCTGAGACATTTTTGTGTTCCGTAACTGCGGGGTCATTTATACCGATATTAACAGGCATAAATATACGCGCTAACCGAATGTTAAATTAGGGATTTGCCGTGGGAGCTTGTAGTCACCTGCAAAGCCAATGGTAAAAACCGAAAGCGCGCAGGTTACTTGCTTAGCAAATTGGATGCAATTGACGTTAATTTAGATGAAGGACGATAAACCTTATGAGAGTCAGTAGCTTATTAATAGTGTTTCTGTCGTGTGCAGTGCTCGTAGCGTGCACAAATACAGACAATGAGAAGCCGACGGCCACCAATGAGATAGCCGATGAGATAGCCGATGAGATAGCGGTTACCGATGCAGAGCTGGTTGGAAACCCTTTTATGGAGGAATGGGATACCCCGTACGGAGTGCCGCCGTTCGCGAAAATCGAAGATGCACATTACCTGCCGGCGATAAAGAAAGGCATTCTCGAAAAGCGGGCAGAAATTGCTGCAATTATTGAGAATCCGGAAGCGCCGAGTTTTGATAACACAATACTGGCAATGCAAAAGGCCGGAAGTTTGCTGAACAAGGTGAACAGCACTTTCTCCAATATTACCGGAACGGAGCTGAACGACACGCTCCAGGATCTGGATACCAGGATTTCACCGCTGTTGTCACGCGAGAATGATGCGATAAATTTCAGCGAAGCATTGTTCAAGCGGGTCCAGACTGTCTATGCCCAAAAGGGTCAGCTCGAGCTGAATGAGCAGGACGCGCGCCTGCTCGAATTGACACATCGTAACTTTATTCGTTCGGGTGCAGCGCTACCGCAGAACGTAAAACAGCAGATTACCGAGATAAACGCCGAAATATCGAGTATCACAACGCAGTTCGGGCTCAATCTCCTGGCGGCGACAAAAGGCTTTAAGCTGGAAATCACGGATGCAGCACAAACCGCCGGACTGAGCGACGCTTTCAAGTCATCCATTTGGAATGCAGAAGCAGGCGCCTGGGTGGTCGGCCTGAACCGCTCGTCATACGAAACGTTTATGACAGAGTCAGCCGTTCGTACATTGCGTGAACAACTGTTCAATGGTTACCGCCTGCGTGCGTCATCCGGCGATATCGACAATGGCCCGCTGGCGATTCGAGTGGCTCAGCTGCGCGCGCAACGTGCGGAATTGATGGGCTATAAATCGCATGCCCATTACCAACTCGAAACTCGTATGGCAAAGACGCCCCTGTGGGCCGAGGACTTTTTGCTAAGAGTCTGGCGTCCGGCTCTTGCCCGCGCGAAAACAGAACTCGTCGATATGCAGGCGATGGCTGGTGACGAATTCAAAATGGCTGGACACGACTGGTGGCACTATGCCGAAAAAGTCAGGAAAGCGCGTTACGACCTCGACGAGAACGAGCTCAAGCCGTATTTCGAGCTGAGTGCAGTCCGTGCCGGTGCATTCGGCATGGCAAACCGTTTGTTCGGTGTAACGTTCGAGCCGGTTGATGTCGTCGGCTGGAATCCTGTCGTTACCTCATACGACGTGAAAGATGAAGACGGCAGTCATCTTGGCCTGTTAATGCTGGATATGTATGCGCGTGATTCGAAGCGTGGCGGTGCTTGGATGAGTGGCTATCGTGCAGCGTCCAATATGGACGGCGAACTTATTCGACCCATAGTGACCAACAATTTGAATCTTTCCATACCGCCGGACGGTGAGCCGACATTGATGCGGTTCTCCGAAGTTACAACGCTGTTCCATGAGCTCGGACACGGGTTGCATGGGCTTCTGACGCAGATGAATTACCCGGAATTCTCAGGTGTGGATGGTCCGCTCGACTACACGGAATTCCCGGCGCAGATTCTGGAGCACTGGGCAGCCGAACCGGAGATGCTGGCTATTTTTGCACGCCATTTCGAGTCCGGTGAAGTTATTCCGCAAGAGCTTGTGGAACGCATGCTCGTCGCCGCAAATTTCAATAATGGGTTCGCTACGACAGAATATATCGCAGCGTCGCTACTCGATTTGCGTTGGCACAGCTTGACGTTGGAAGAAGCTAACCAGCTCAGCGATGCGCAGGCGTTTGAGAATGAAGTACTCAATGGCTACGGGCTGATCGATGAGATCGAACCACGCTATCGTTCTCAATATTTTTCTCACATTTTTGCGGGCGGTTACTCGGCTGGTTATTACGCGTACCTGTGGTCGGAAATTCTTGATGCCGATGGTTTTGCGGCGTTCAAGCAAGCCGAGAATATTTTCGATCCTGAGACTGCCGCTCGATTGAAGAAGTGGGTGTATCAGGCCGGCGGATTGCGAGAAGCAGATGAGTTGTATCGCAACTTCCGTGGACAGGACCCGAGCATCGAACCATTGTTGGAAGGCCGTGGATTCGACGTTACTGAATAACCCGCTCAAGGCCGGGCCCGGCAGTACGACGAACTGTCTGTACTGCCGGGCAGGGTATCAGGCAATCAGAAGAATGACTTTTCCGCGGGCACGGCGCTCGGAAATGATCTGAAACGCGGTTTTGAAATCTTCGAGCGGAAACGACTCCGTAATCTTCGGTTGCAAAGTTCCAGCTGCTACCAGTGCAGAGATTTCAGACATATTTTGAATTTGCAGGTCCGGGTTCTTGGCGGCCCAGGTTCCCCACCACACACCAACAATACTGGCTTCCTTTAAGAGTGTGATATTCGCCGGAAGCTGCGGAATGTCCCCTGATGCGAATCCGATTATTAGATGCCGCCCATGCCAGGCCAGTGCTCTGAGCGCCTGATGAGAGAGGTCACCGCCGACCGGGTCGTAGACGACATCGACTCCGCCACCGCTAAGCTCCTTTGCTGTTTCCTTCAAGGGTTGAACGGAATAATTGATCAGCTCATCGGCACCCGCATCACGGGCAAATTTCAGCTTCTCATCGGAACTGGCCGCGGCGATCACTCGCGCGCCCATCGCTTTTGCAATCTGGACCGCCGTTATTCCGACACCACCGGCAGCGCCCAGCACCAGCACAGTTTCACCTGGCTGCAGCCCGGCAGATTGCTTGAGAGCGTGATAGCTCGTGCCATACGTGACCGCATAGCCAGCACCCTGTTCGAAGTTGAGTTCGCTCGGCAAGTGCGTGGCAGCGTTCTGATGGACTTTGCATTTTTCGGCAAAGCCACCACCACGCGGTGCGACGATCGCTTTGTCCCCGATTTTGAAGCGCGAGACTTTTGAACCCACCGCAGAGACGATGCCGCTCGCTTCGTTGCCGGGTATAAACGGCGGCGGAATCTTGTCCTGATACTGCCCTGCAATTATCAGAATATCCGGGAAGTTAATACCCGCTGCCTTGACGTCGATGACAATGTCTTCGTCTCCAGGGACCGGGTCATCCCATTCTTCTATTACAAGGTCCGTCACCGGACCCCAGGCTTTGCAGGTAAGTGCGCGCATTGATTGGCTCGTCAATTTGGGCCAGCAATAGTCGCACAACCTCTTGGAGTATCCCAATGCTACGCATCTTTCTGGTCGTCATTTGCTCATTCCAGCTGATTTCCTGTGGTGAGAAAGACACCTATGACCCGGCTGCCGATCTCTCAGACAAGAAATTGGCTGCGCTTGATGCCGGGCTCGGTCTGAGCACCACGCGGAACGCCGAGATCGCGAACTCCATGTTTCAAAAAGCGAGGAGTGCTTATCATCCGCTGACCATCGGCTACATCGAAAGAGCCTTAAAAAGAGTGGCGCAGGCACAGTAGTCTGTAGCCAGCCGCTGTGTGTAATTATGTGACGCCAGTCAGAGGATTATTGGAGCAGATTGGTCATACTGACAGGCCACAGGAGCTCCAATGTCGATTTCAAGAACCTTACTGCTAGTTTCAATTCTTTTCTGCGGGTCAGCCGCTGCGGACGTCTGGAAGTGGGTTGATGCGGAAGGCAAAACGCACTTCGTGGATACGAGTACGGCTATTTTCACCTGGGTAGAAGATGGCAGGATCTTCTACAGTGACAAGCCGGATCATGAAGACGCGATTGCGGTGCAGCTGGTATGGGTGGCCAAAGGTACTCTGGAAAACATGGAGAATGCCGCCGACGGCTCTGATGATTCTGCATTTGCGGATGAAACGCCCGGGGAACGGGCAGAGCGTCAAGAAGCCGAAGCTTACTACTGCAAGAGAGCGACCGAAATCCATGACTCCTACGAGAATGCGCCGCGGCTGTATCGGACCAATGATGCGGGCGAGCGAGAGTATTTGTCGGAAGAGGCCGCGAACGAGACTCTGGCTGAAACGAAATCGAAAATGGACGATCTTTGCAGCTAGTCGCCAGTCTCTTCCATTAGTGCCTTGTCGGCCTCCAGAAAGCTGCCGGTCCGCAGAAACGACACTGTATTTCGAATAACGAGCTCGTCGCGCGGGATGTTGCGATGCGAATTGCCGACGACGAGAAAATCATTCATACCCTCTATTTTCGTGCTTGCAAGAGAGACCTTTCCGTCATCAGGGTTGGGCAGCATTGCGGACATGAATACGTTGATCGTACCGGTACCGGCAATAACGCCGAGTTCGAAATCTACCGGACCCAATAGCACAGGCATGCTCTGGGCATCCGTTCCCAACTGAGCACCCGCATCACCACTCAGCGAAGCAAATCCGGGCCAGTCTCTGGTCTTGTCGATTAATTCACTGCCCTGGTTGGGCGGTCCCATCATGACCACGCGTCCGAGCTCAGGTATCCGTGAATGCTTGTTCTCGTATCGCACGAGGATGCCGCCCAGTGAGTGCGTTACAAAGTGGATTCGCTCCGCCCCGTTATTCCTGCACTCCTCGAGGCCCAATCCGACGGCCAGCGGCGCGATATCCTGAATCGAACCGGACTGCGATGGATAGTCCACATTGGCGGTCGTAAATCCTGCCGCCTGCAAGCCATCCGCCATCGGGCGCATCAGCCGCCAGCTGCGATTCAGGCCGTGCAGTAAAACGACACAGTCACGGGAGTTGTCTGCTGTCAGGACCTCTGCGCGGGGCTCGGTGACACAGCTCGCCTGGCTGATCGCTATCAGCGGCAATACACATGCTATCGTTTGTCGAAACCAGCTCATTTGATGATTCTGCCAAAGTAAGAAGAAACGCGCACACTTAAATACGGTTCCAACAGCAAACGGCCAGCGAGCACCGTAGTTCAGCAATATTGGCAAGCGAGAGGCAATACAGGCAGGCACAAGAGCGTCCTCGTAGTACCATATTGCCAAGAATAAGACCTATTGTTATATTGATAGGCCTAACAGTACAGAGCACCACAAAATAAAAACTTGAGGGCCGATGGTTCCACCAGCCCGTCGCAACAGGAATAAAACAGCACTATGAGCGACACCACGGCGCGCAAAGGGCCATTGACCGATATTCGTCTTATCGAAATGGGGCAGCTAATCGCTGGACCGTTTTGCGGCCAGCTCATGGCAGATATGGGTGCTGATGTCATCAAGATTGAGCCGCCTGGCAAGGGCGATCCGATGCGAGAATGGGGGCGGGGCGACTACCCGCTTTGGTGGAGTGTCTGTGCTCGCAATAAACGATGCGTTACTGCCAATCTTCGCGTCGAAGAAGGGCAGGAACTGGTACGCAAGCTGATCGCTGGCGCTGACATGGTGCTCGAGAACTTTCGCCCCGGCACCATGGAGCGCTGGGGTCTGGGCTACGAAGATCTCATCAAGATTAATCCGAAATTGATCATGATCCGCGTGTCGGGCTACGGCCAGACTGGCCCCTACTCAAAACGAGCAGGTTACGCTTCAGTTGGCGAAGCCATGGGCGGTATGCGTTATTTGTGCGGTGAGCCCGACCGGCAACCCAGCCGTGCCGGACTATCCATCGGCGACACACTTGCTGCGACTTATGCCTGTAATGGTGCTCTGGCGGCATTACACTATCGAGATCGGACCGGCGAGGGTCAGGTGATCGATGCCTCAATTTATGAATCCGTGCTCACTGTCATGGAGGCGACCATTCCAGAGTACGTCGTTAGCAACCATGTCCGCGAGCGTTCGGGTGCGACCCTGCCCAGCGTCGCGCCGTCCAACGTCTATGACTGTTCAGACGGCTCGTTCCTGATCGCAGCGAACCAGGACACGGTTTTTGCACGCCTGTGCGCTGCGATGGGTCGTGAAGACATGATTGCCGACGAACGCTATGCAACTCATGTGGCCCGAGGCGGGAACATGGTTGAACTCGACAACATCATCAATGAGTGGACCAAGACGATGACAATGGTCGAGGTCGATCAGGCGATGCAGGATGCGGGAGTTCCTGCCGGCCGTATCTACCGCGCGCCGGAAATGCTCGAGGACCCGCATTTTCAGGCTCGCGAGGCGATTGTCGATACACCGACGGAGGAATGGCCCAACCTGAAAATGCAAAACGTATTTCCGAAGATGTCGAAGACCCAGGGCGAAATACGCTGGCCCGGCAACACGACATTGGGGGCACACAATCAGGAAGTTTACGGGGGTGAGCTCGGCATCAGCGACGCCGATCTCGCAACAATGAAAGAAAACGCAATCATCTAGGCGCGTTTTCACAGTCGATTAGATCAGGGGAACATAAATGACGTTTCGTCTAGGAGTTGACGTTGGCGGCACATTCACCGACCTGTTGTTGGTTGATGAGTCGTCCGGCCAGACCTACATGGCAAAGGTACCCTCCACGCCCGAAGATTCTTCCATCGGTGTATTGGATGGCATCGATCGAATATGTAACGAATCTGATATCGATCCGAAACAGGTAGCTCAGGTGATGCACGGTACAACCGTCGCCACCAATGCCGTCCTGACGCGAAAAGGCGCCAAGGTCGGGTTGATTACAACCAAGGGCTACCGACAGACCTTGCAGGTCGCGCGGTCATTCTGCCCCGGTGGCCTGGGTGGCTGGGTCAGCTACAACAAGGCACCATTGATGGCGCCGCTGGAACTAACGATCGAAGCAGATGAGCGAATGGGTGCTGATGGTGAGGTCGTCAGCCCGCTTGACGCCGATACTCTGCTTCATGACCTGAAGGCTCTCGCCGCAACCGGCGAAGTGGAAGCGCTGACCATCTGCCTGTTGAATTCCTACGTGAACGGCGCGCATGAAAGAGCAGTTCGAGACGTCGCAGAGAAAGTCTTTACCGATATTCCGATATCTATCAGCAGCGATGTCGTTCCCGAGATGCAGGAATACGAGCGCACAGAAACAACGGTCGTTAATTCCTATGTCCGACCGCAAGTTTCTAAATACGTGACGAACTTGAAGTCATCGCTGGAGGAGCGACTCGGTGACGATGTCAATCTCGCCATCCTGCGTTCCGACGGTGGTCTCGCATCTGCACGTGCTGCGGCTGAGTCGCCAGTCAATATGCTGATGTCGGGGCCTGCTGGTGGTGTGGCAGGAGCGATGTATTTCTGTAAACGCGGCGGCTTCGAAAATATTCTGACTTTTGATATGGGCGGAACGTCCACGGACGTCGCGCTGATTCAACACGGCGAAGCGCGTATTCGGCGTGAGACGCGCGTTAGTGACATTACGGTCAGAGCGCCATCTGTTGACGTACGAACCATTGGTGCCGGCGGTGGATCCATCGCATTCGTGCCTGAGTTGACCAAAGCGCTGCGTGTCGGACCTGATTCGGCCGGTGCTGATCCGGGGCCCGCGGCCTACATGAAGGGTGGCGAAGCACCGACAGTGTGTGATGCCAACGTGGTGCTGGGTTATTTGCCGTCCGACGTTAAACTCGGCGGCGCGATGACCATCAATCGCGACGCGGCGGAGAAAGCCGTGCAGTCGCTCGCGGATGCGATGGGTATAGAATTGATGGCCGCTGCAGAAGGCATCGTGAAGATCGTCAACGAATCGATGCTAGGCGCTTTGCGACTGGTGTCCGTTGAGCAAGGCTACGATCCACGCGACTTTGCCCTGGTTGGGTTTGGTGGCGCAGGACCGCTGCACGTCAATGCGCTTGGAATTCTTAGTGGCGCATGGCCGGTGATCGTTCCGCCCGGTCCAGGGGTGCTTTGCGCTTACGGCGATGCAACGACACAGATCCAGGATGAGGCATCGAAAACCTACGTAGCTAAAGTCGAAGACATAAGCGCCGACGATCTGATGAAAGAGTTGGGCGTCTTGCGCGATCGTGCCGGTGAGTCGTTCGCCGCTGATGGCATCGCGGCGGATCAGCAGGAAGTCGCCTATCAGGCCGACATCCGTTACGCCGGCCAGGCGTTCCAGCTGTCGCTGAACGTGACCAATGAAGAGCTCAAGGCCAAAGGGCTTGCCGTTCTGACCGATGAATTCGACCGACAACATGAACAGCTGTTTACATTTGCACATGGCAAGGATCACGAGATCGTAATTATCCGCGCGGTCGTCAAAGCGAAGAGCAGTTTGACGGCGGACCTGAAGGAAGTGAGTGGCAGTGCGACAGACCTCAAGGACGCCGTCATCCACGAGACCAGGTTCTTCTATGAGCAGGATTGGCATGATGCGTCGATATACGAGCGCGAAAAACTAGGCGTCGGGACGGTCGTAGACGGTCCGGCAATTATTCAGGAAATGGACTCAACGACCCTGGTCCTGCCTGGGCATGCAGCGACTGTCGATAAAGTCGGCAACCTTCTTATCAACCCGGTTAAAGGAGTTTAGTCATGACAGCACAAATCATTGAAACAAACTCTATGCCCTGGGAAACGGCCGACGTAGATGCAGTAACCGTCGACATCATCGAGAACGCGCTGCGAAATGTTCGCGAGGAAATGGATGCCGTTCTGTTCCGCACAGCTATGAGTCCGGGCATTCGCGAGCAAGGCGATTGTTTTCCGATGGTGGCGAACAAAGACGGCAAGATGGTCGTCGGTCAGTTCGGCTCATTTATCCACGGTTTCATGGAAGCCTATGACGGTGATATCGAAGAGGGCGACATCATCCTTACGAACGACCCGTATATGTGCAACGCGGCCGTTTCTCATTTGCCGGACTGGATAGTTCTGGTTCCTGTGTTCAATAACGGTCGTCACATTGCATGGTCGGCGATGTTTGGTCATATGTCGGATAACGGCGGCATGGTGCCGGGTTCGATCCCAATCAAGGCCGAGACCATCTACCAGGAAGGCATTCGTATTCCGCCGACCAAGTTGTACAAGAAAGGTGTTCTTCAGGAAGACATTCTCGAATTGATTCTGCATAACGTCCGAACGACAGAGTGGAACCGATTCGATCTCAACGCACTGGTTGCAGCCTGTCGTACCGCATCGAAGCGTTGCGTTGAGATTGCGGAACGATTTGGTGACGAGGTCTTCCAGACGACCATGCAAATAATGCTTGATCGCAATCTTGAGGCAATGCGGGCGATCATCCAGATGTTCGTTCCCGAAGAGCCATCGTACTTCGAAGATTTTGTTTGCGATGACGGCGTCGGCAAAGGCCCGTACAAAATCGCTTGTACGATGTGGCGCGAAGGCGATGTAGCCATTTTCGATTTCGAAGGCACAGACCCTCAGGCGAAGAGTTCGATCAATTTCTATATGAACGAAGAAATGTTCAAGATGTTCTTCGGCTCGTTCACCATCAACCTGTTTGACCCACACATTCTGTTTAACGACGGCTTCTACGAACTGGTCGATGTTCGAATACCGCAAGGTAGTTTGTTGAAACCGAACTTCCCGGCAGCATTGTCAGGGCGTACTCACGCGTTGGGTCGCATCTTCGACGTGATGGGTGGCGTACTGGGACAGGGCGCACCGGATGCGATGAACGCGGCCGGGTTCTCGGATAGTCCGCACCTGTTTTATTCGGGCTATGACAAGAAAGGCGAGTGGTTCCAGTTGTTCCAGATCGGATTCGGCGGCATTCCGGGTCGTCCGGCAGGCGATGGACCGGATGGACACTCCCTGTGGCCTGGCTTTACGAACGTACCGAACGAATTCATCGAAGCTTATTTTCCATTGCGCATCGTTAAGTATGAACCGATAGCGGATTCTGGCGGCGCCGGATTGCATCGCGGTGGCAACGGTCTGTCGGTTGCCTATGAATTCCTCGTTGATGGCGACATCGCAATTCATGACGACCGTTGGCTGACCTACCCATGGGGCGTTCGCGGCGGTGATCCGGGGATGCGTTCAACGAAACGCATTGAACGTGCCGATGGTACGGAAGAATGGTTGCCGGCCAAGTGCGATGGCGTGAAGGTCAAAGAGGGCGACGTGCTGTACTTCAATACCTGGGGTGGCGGCGGCTGGGGCAACCCGCTGGAAAGAGATGCCGATCTGGTCGCTTTCGATGCCAGACGCGGGGTGGTCAGCAGTGACGGCGCGCAGCGTTATGGCGTCGTCATCGCTGCTGATGGCAGTGTTGATACAGGTGCAACAGAAAAACTGCGGGCTGAGATGGCTGCCAGCAAAGTGGATACTGGATTGTTTAGTCGTGGTGGCACGATCGAGGAGATAAAGGCGCGTTCGATGGAAGAGACGCATCTTCCGGCACCCGAAGCCCCGTGAGTGAGTTACTCAATTCTCTGAAGGCTGAGTGGGACCTGGCACAAGGCGGCGCGCTTGCACGCGTGCCGCTTTATCACCAGCTTTACTCGGTGCTTAAGGAATCGATAATTAACGGCACGATTTCTTACGACGCGCAGATGCCCACGGAACAACAATTGGCTGCGACCTTTGACGTTTCGCGTATCACCGCAAAGCGGGCGATGGATGAGCTGGCGTCCGAGGATTTGATTGCTCGTTTTCGTGGCAAAGGTTCTCATGTTACCTACCACTACACGCCCAAACCGGTGCGAGCGCCGCTTGTGGGTATGCTCGAAAACCTCGCAGAGATGGGCAAAAACAGCATTGTCCGCGTCGTGTCCATCGAAGAGGTGGTGCCGCCAGCGGAAATTCGCCAGCGACTTGGCCTGGGCGAACGCGAAACCGTCCATAAGCTGGTTCGAGTAAGCAGCAATGTGGAAGGCGAACCCTATGCCTACTATGTCAGCTGGACCATCGGTATTTCCCGGGGATATACCAAGAATCACCTTGAAAAGACGCTGCGCCTCGACGTCATTCGCGAAAACGGCATAAAGCTCACCAAAATTGAGCAGGTCCTCAGCGCTGAGATTGCGTCCCTGAAGGTTACCGATGATCTGGACGTAGAACCAGGCGCGGCATTGCTGTCCATTCGACGAGAGTCGTATAACGAAAATGGCGACATCGTTGACGTTCTCGATTGTCTTTACAACCCCGAGCGCTACCAGTACTCAATGGTATTGAGCCTCGACTGATTAACCGGCAGAAGAATTCATGGGACTCGAACGGATCCTCAAGAATGTTCGTGTTGTTCGTCCAGGTGGCGACGGACAATGTCGCCGTGCGCATTAGTTTCAAGCTGGTTTTCGCTGAATCCAGGCTGAAAATTTGACACTGACGGGCTTTGCCCACCAAATGACTTAATGTTAGTATTTTATAACAACTACGGCTTTACAAAGCGCGATGCTGCAGGTATCGCCACACGATCCATACTTAAATTATACGGGTTGAATATCGGGGGATAGTGAAATGAAAACTTTAGCCAAGATTACAGGACTGATTGTTGCAATATCGTTGCTACCTGTCGCAACGGTCGTTGCGCAGGAAGGGGCAATAGAAGAGGTCGTCGTCACCGCTCGTAAGCGCGATGAAAGCCTGCAGGAGGTTCCTATCGCGATAACTGCGTTTACGGAACAGACAATTCTAAAAGCGGGCATCGAGCGTCCGGCTGATTTCATTTCGCTTATGCCGAACGTCACGATCGTGGATACGGCTAACGTCGGCGATACGCAGGTGAGCATCCGCGGCATTGTTTCTACCCGCGACGCTGAATCAACCTTTGCCTACGTGGTGGATGGAGTACTCAGCACCAACCCCAACAGCTTTAATGAAGAACTGGTTGATGTTCAGCAGATCGAGGTTCTGAAAGGTCCACAGGGAGCGCTCTATGGACGTAACGCCGTGGCAGGTGCCGTGCTCGTAACGACGAAGGAACCTGGCGAAGAGTTCGAGGGTAGTGTTCAGGTTGGGATCAGTGATCCTGATGAATACAAAGCGGCGTTTCGCGTTAGTGGGGGCTTGAGCGACAACGTGCGCGCTAGTTTGTCAGCGAGTTATCGAAACGCTGATGGCCACTATAAGAATACTTTCACGGGTCAGAGTGGCGTTGTCGACTTTCTCGAAGATACGACAATTCGAGCACGCGCAATTTTTACGCCGAACGAGAATTTGAAGATTGATGCTCGTCTGGGGCATTCCAAGGTTGAGGGTGGCGCGATCAACTTCAACGCCGGTTTCGCGATTCCTGATTTTGCTGCCGGATTTGCAGCGCCGAATTTCGACCAGGACGTAAATGATCTTGATTTTCGATACGTTTTCAACGTGCCGGGCGAAAACGAACAGGAAACAACCGATTTCGCTCTAAAAGCTGACTGGGCCGCGGGTGATCTCGATATGACCGCGATCGTTTCCTATAATGAGCTTGACGAATATTTATTGTCGGACGGAACCAGCGCGACATTCTATGGTTACGAACTGACGCCGCAATGCAACGCAGACCGGAATTTATATAATAATTTCCCGGCAGACTTCGGCGGCGCGGATCGAACCGATTTGTTTGGCGACTTTTTTAACCCCTTCGGAATATTTCCGCAAGGCAACGGGATGTTTCCACCAGACAACGTGTTCGATTTTGAGGGCGTCTACGGGCCTTATACACCAACGGCCTGCGACGGGTTTCAATATCAGGAACGCAATCAGTCGGATTTGAGCTTTGAATTACGAATCGCCTCGCCACAGGACAACGCCCTGCGCTGGATCGCGGGTATCTACGCTGCCGAAATTGATCGTGAAGTTGTTGTCGCCTATGGCGCTGATCAGGGGCAGGGTTTCTTACGTCAACCCTATGTTCCGCCGGCCGGTCCGAACCCAACCGACCTGTTGTTCTGGGACGACTTTGAAACCAGTGTCATCGCCGTATTCGGTGAACTCGCTTACGATATTTCGGATTCATTCGAATTATCGTTGGCATTGCGCTGGGATCAGGAAGATCGGAAAGTTAAGAACAAAGTGCCCAACGTTTCTGCGTCAGGGCTGAACATTAACAACGCGGCAGGCCCGATTAATCCCGGGTTCCTAACGAATCCAACTGGTATTCCGGACCGAAGCCGCAAGTTCGACCAACTACAGCCGAAACTGACCGCACTTTGGTCTGCGACCGACAATGTCAACGTGTATGCCAGTTACGGTATCGGTTTTCGCAGTGGCGGATTTAATTCACTCGGCAGTGCTGATTTGCTGAACCTATGGTTCAACACCGGATTTGGCGGAGCTGGCGAGGCTGTAGATGCGCAATTGGTCATTAGCGACGAATACGAAAAGGAAGTTTCCACCGCGTTCGAGGTTGGCATAAAAACTGATCTGCTGGATTCGCGTCTGCGTTTGAACGCGTCAGTGTTCAACACGGATGTCGAAGACAATCAGTTCTTTGAATTCTTCGCTGGCCCATTTGGCATTTTGCGTGTCGTTACGACAATCGATGAACTGAATATCCAGGGATTCGAGGCGGATTTTGCCTGGCAGGCAAGCGATATGATTTCAGTGTTCGGCGGAATCGGATTGATGGACTCCGAGATCGAGAAGAACATCAATCGACCGCTATCAGTCGGCAATCCAGTGCCACAAGCGCCGGAAGAGACCTACAACCTGGGCGTGCAGTTCGATGTGCCGGTTGGCAATATGGACATGTACGTTCGCGCTGACTGGCAACATGTTGGGGAGATGTGGTTCCATACTTTGCAGACGGAAGAAGTCCCCAATATCTGGCGCGCATTCGGTTTCGGTCCGGTATCGACTAATTTCTCCAAATCCAAGCGTGACGCTTACGACACGTTGAATCTGCGCATTGGTCTCGACGCGGAGTCCTGGTCGGTAACGGCCTGGGCACGCAACCTGACCGACGAGAAGTACCTGGAGGAAATTATTCCGGCGCCGGAATTCGGTGGCTCCTTCAACCATCAGGCTCGCGGAGCGACGTATGGGCTGGATTTGCAGTATCGTTTCTAGATGGCAGACGAGCTTAACGAGAATTACAAAGGCGCGTTCGACGGGAGTCTGGGATTTGGTGATAAGCCAGCCCTGATTCTCGTCGACCTCGTTCGAGCATACTTCGACAAGGACAGCTCATTGTATGCGGGAGTGGAGGATGCGCTCGCCTCAGCCATTCGCATCAGGGATGCTGCACGCGCGGCCGGCGTGAGCGTTATTTACACCAATGTCGTCTACAAAGAAGATGGCTCCGACGGTGGTGTGTTTTACCGCAAGGTTCCGGCACTGAGCGCGTTCGTCAGAGGCAATCCACTGGGCGACTGGCCCGATGGCCTTGATCCAAGCGATGATGAGCTCGTTATCAGCAAGCAATACGCAAGTGCGTTCTTCGGAACGTCGTTGACACAAGCACTGAACGCGGAAGGCGTCGACACATTGATTATTACAGGCGTATCGACAAGTGGCTGTATTCGCGCGACCTGTGTCGACGCGATTTCCAGCGGCTTTATTCCCATCGTCGTCAGCGATGCCTGTGGTGATCGACATCAGGCACCGCACGACGCGAATCTTTTCGACATGAATGCCAAGTATGGCGATGTTGTTGACGAAGACGCCGTCATCAAATACCTGCAGGACCTATGAGTACCAAAGAAATCAAAATAGTTGAAGTTGGGCCTCGCGATGGACTGCAAAGCGAGCCGAAGATTCTGCCGACGGATAGCAAAGTATTGTTCATCACGAAGGCGATCGAAGCCGGAATACGACGTCTGGAAGTCGCCAGTTTTGTGCACCCTAAATTGGTGCCGCAAATGGCGGATGCCGAGGCCGTGATAGAAAAACTACCGGTGATCAATGGTGTTTCCTATATCGGATTGATCATGAACGAGCGCGGCCTGGATCGTGCTTTGACAACCAAGATCAACGAAATTGGAATGGTGGTTGTCGCCAGCGACACCTACAACCGCAAGAATCAAGGCGTAGGCACAGACGACTCCGTCGCTGCATGGCACGCGATCGGCGCACGTGCGAGGGCAAACGGATTGCGCGCCAACGTAATGATCTCCTCAGCCTTCGGATGTCCTTACGAAGGCGAAGTCAAAGTCGAGCGCGTTATCGAACTGGCAAAACAGGTCGTTGAGTCCGAGCCGGCCGAGCTCGGTATTGCAGATAGCATCGGCGTTGCAGTTCCGAACCAGGTTGCCGACTTGCTGGGGCGCGTTGCCGAAGTGGCGGGCGACATACCGTTACGTTGTCACTTCCACAATACTCGCAACACGGGTCTCGCAAATGCGCAGGCTGCGGTAGAAGTCGGCGTGACCTATCTCGATGCGAGTATTGGTGGAATTGGTGGCTGTCCATTCGCGCCGGCGGCGACCGGGAATATCCCGACAGATGATCTTCTCTACATGCTGGACAGGTCTGGCGTGCATACGGGTGTCGACCTGGACAAGATTATCGCGATCAGCGGCTGGCTCGAAGAAGAACTGGGCCGGAGCGTTCCCGCATTGCTGCCCAAAGCCGGCGGGTTTCCGACAGGCCGGCCGGCCTGAGCATCGAAGAGCATTAATGCCAGCTTCTCGAATTCACCATGTCAATTTCGTCGTCGAAAATCTCGACGAGGCGATGCCGCGCTTTGAGGCGACTCTTGGGCTGGCCCCCTTTGAAGTAGTCGACCATGCGCCACGCGGTGCGCGAATCGCTCGCAGCAAACTGGGTGAAAGCTGGTTCGTATTGGTCGCTCCATATGACCCTGAGTCGGTGCCGGGCCGGTATCTGTCTACCCATGGTGAGGGATTTTTCCTGTTGTCCCTGGCGACCGACGATTCTCATGAATGGCGAGACGGTATCCTCAACTGGCAGGTAGCTGACATAGGGGATATCAACGGCGCGTCCTTTCAGGTGACAAAAGAGACTCGGAAAGAATTCTGACGGGAATCCGCTATTGTTTTGTCTTGGGCGTGGAATCAGTATAATCGAGCGCTATCGTTAGTCGCTTTGAGTTTTCATTGGAAACGTCTCTCCTGGATCAGGGAATTACGCTCATGCTGGTTGGCATGGGTACAGTTTTCGTATTTCTGACCGTATTGGTGATAGGCATGTCAATGATGTCGGCCATTGCAATGCGGTTTATGCCCGGAATGACTGACGTCGACGCCACGGACGAAGAGATCGCTGCCATCACGGCAGCGATTGCGCAATATAGAAACCACACAAAGAAATAGCATCACATGACTAACAAAAAACCACTTGGCATTACCGAGTTGGTGCTGCGTGACGCGCACCAAAGCCTGCTTGCTACCCGCATGCGTATTGAGGATATGTTGCCGATCGCTGGCAAACTGGATCAGGTTGGTTACTGGTCAATGGAGTCCTGGGGTGGGGCGACCTTTGATTCCTGCATTCGCTACCTGGGGGAAGACCCGTGGGAGCGAATAAGGCTCCTGAAGGCTGCGATGCCGAACACGCCACAACAGATGTTGTTTCGGGGACAGAACATCCTCGGATACCGCCACTATGCAGATGACCTTGTCGACAAGTTTGTAGAACGATGCGCGATCAACGGTGTTGATGTATTTCGAATCTTTGATGCTTTGAATGATCTGAGAAACCTCGAAACAGCGATCAAGGCTACGTTGGCTGTCGATAAACACGCGCAAGGCACGATGTCCTATACGGTCAGTCATGTGCATACCGTCGACCTGTGGGTCGATATGGGTAAGCGCATCGAAGACATGGGCGCGCACTCGATTTGTATTAAGGACATGGCCGGCCTGTTGCGACCGTATGTTGCCTACGAACTGGTCAGCAGGCTCAAGGCGTCGGTCGATATTCCGATTCACATGCAATGTCATGCGACGACCGGACTGTCGACTGCGACCTATCTCAAGTCAATTGAGGCTGGCATCGACAACATTGATACAGCGGTGTCGTCGATGAGCATGACTTATGGTCATTCGCCGACCGAGTCGCTCGTAGCAACGCTCGAGGGAACGGATAGAGACACCGGTCTCGATGTCATTCTCATCGAGGAGATTGCGGCGTATTTTCGCGAGGTCCGCAAGAAATACGCCAAGTTCGAGGGTTCACTGCGTGGTGTAGATTCGAGGATTCTTGTCGCGCAGGTGCCGGGCGGAATGTTGACGAATCTGGAAAATCAGTTACGTGAACAAAATGCCAGCGAGAAAATCGATGCAGTGCTGGACGAGATTCCGCGAGTTCGCGAGGACTTGGGAATGCTGCCGCTGGTGACCCCGACGTCACAGATTGTTGGAACACAAGCCGTCATAAATGTGCTTTCGGGATCGCGCTACGCAACGATCACAAAGGAAACGGCTGGAGTCCTGAAGGGCGAGTACGGGGAAACACCGCTGCCGGTCAATGCAGAGTTGCAGGCGAAAGTGCTTGAGGGTGTGGATCCGATAACGTGTCGGCCCGCTGATCTGTTGGAGCCTGAACTTGCGGCGCAGACCGAGGAACTGAAGAGAATCGCCGGCGAAAAGAACATCCAGCTGGCCGATGCCGTCGTTGATGACGTATTGACCTACGCGTTGTTCCCGCAGATCGGTACGAAGTTTCTTGAGAATCGCAATAACCCCGACGCGTTCGAGCCCGCACCAACCGGGGAGCCGGAGCAGGTCGCTGCTCCCAGTGTTGCCTCTGCCGGTGGCACGGGCGTTTATTCGGTTCGCGTCAATGGTAAGCCTTTCACTGTCGAGGTTGCGGAGAGCGGGCAGCTTGCGGCTGTCGCTGCGGCACCTGCAGCGGCGTCATCAGGATCTGGTGAAACCGTCAAAGCCGTGTTGGCCGGCAATATTTTCACAGTGCATGTCTCACCAGGCACGGTTGTGAAGAAGAACGACCCCTTGCTTGTGGTTGAAGCAATGAAGATGGAAACCATGGTCAGCGCGCCATGCGCTGGTACTGTCAGTGAGGTCTTCGTCACACAAGGCGATGCCGTATCAGTGGGTGATCCACTGGTTGCCATTAGTTAGACAATGGATCTAATCAGACAAATATGGACCGAGTCTGGTATCTACCAGATCAGCGGCGGGCAAATCGCGATGATTGCGGTGTGTCTGTTGTTGTTATACCTGGGCATCGTTAAGAAATTCGAACCGCTACTCCTGGTGACGATCGGTTTCGGTGGGTTGCTCAGTAATATTCCTGGCGTAGAGATCGCGACAGGCAACGGGTTATTGCATCTTGCTTATGAAGTCGGGATCGAAACCGGTGCGTTTCCGCTGATCATTTTTATGGGCGTTGGCGCGCTCACGGATTTCGGTCCGTTGTTGGCGAATCCGAAAACCCTGTTTCTGGGCGCCGCAGCACAGTTCGGAATTTTTGCGACGTTGTTAGGCGCGCTGGGTCTGACCCAACTCGGCCTGATGGATTTTTCACTTCGTGAAGCCGCGGCCATTGGAATAATTGGTGGCGCTGACGGTCCGACGGCGATTTACGTTGCCGGCAAGCTCGCGCCGCATTTGTTGGGCGCTATCGCGGTAGCCGCATACTCGTACATGGCTTTGGTGCCTTTGATCCAGCCGCCCATAATGAGACTGTTGACGACCGAGGCCGAACGCCAGATCGAGATGGTTCAGCTTCGCGAAGTGTCAAAAGTCGAACGGGTTGTCTTCCCGCTGTTGCTGTTGCTGCTGGTCGCCTTGTTATTGCCGTCGGCCGCACCGTTACTCGGGATGTTGTGTTTCGGTAACTTGATGCGCGAGTGCGGCGTCGTTGATCGCCTGTCAGACACCACGCAGAACGCATTGATCAATATCGTGACTATTTTTCTTGGATTGGCCGTTGGCTCCAAACTCGGCGCTGAGCAGTTCCTCGACTGGAGCACCTTGAGCATTCTCATTCTCGGCATGGTGGCGTTTTCCATCGGCACCGCAAGTGGGCTATTGATGGGCAAGTTGATGAACAGGTTGTCGAGCACGCCAATCAACCCACTGATCGGTGCGGCGGGCGTTTCAGCCGTGCCCATGGCCGCGCGTGTTGCCAATAAAGTCGGACTGGAAGCTAACCCACAAAACATTCTCCTGATGCACGCGATGGGCCCGAACGTTGCCGGTGTTATCGGCTCGGCGGTCGCCGCCGGTATCATGATAATGTTCGCGTCCTGAACACCATCACCGAACAGACACTGGAAGCGTAGCGATGTCCTTATCCATAGTGATTCCGGCAAAAAATGAAAGCGGTGCTATCGGAACGGTAGTTACAACGGCGCTGGAGCAATTTCCGGACGCCGAGGTTATCGTTGTGGATGATGGTTCCACTGACGATACGGCAAAAGTCGCCGCAGACGCAGGTGCAAAAGTCGTCAGCCACCCGGAAAGTCTCGGCAATGGCGCCGCTGTGAAATCCGGCGCAAGAGCGGCGACCGGTGACCGCATCGCGTTCATGGATGGCGATGGTCAGCACGACGCCCGCGAACTGGTCCCGCTGATCAAGCGTCTGGACGAGGGCTTCGAAATGGCCATCGGTGCGAGGAACACCGGATCCCATGCGAATGTTGGTCGGCTGTTTGCCAACGGTTTGTACAACGGTATCGCATCGATAATGAGTGGCCGGAAGATACTCGATCTGACGTCTGGGTTTCGCGTTGCCAGAGCCGAAAAATTCAAGCAGTTTTTGTACTTGCTGCCGAACGGATTTTCCTACCCGACAACCATCACGATGGCGTTTTTGCGCAGCGGCTACCCAATTACCTTCGAACCGATTTCTGCCGCCAAACGGGTCGGAAAAAGCCACATCCGTCCGCTACGGGACGGCGTTCGCTTCATGATTATCATCTTTAAGGTTGCGACGCTGTACTCGCCACTGAAAATATTCCTGCCAGCCAGTGGCTTGTTTTTCGCGACTGGCTTGGGCTATTACGCCTATACCTATGTCACTATGGGCCGCTTCACGAACATGAGCATGTTGCTGTTCAGCGCTTCGGTGATCATTTTTCTGATCGGTCTGATTTCAGAACAGATTACTGCGCTGACCTACAGTCGATCCTGATACGGCCTACCGGTTGTAGTGATCCTCAAGTACCTGGGCGACGCAACTGGTCAGTCGTTTGCCGGTCTCAATGTGCAGGAATTCATTCGGTCCATGAGCGTTTGATTTTGGACCAAGCAATCCCGTGATCAAAAACTGAGCTGCGGGGAAGCGCTCTCCGAGCATACCCATGAACGGAATAGTTCCGCCGGTGCCCATGTACATGGACGGCTTGCCGAAAAACGCATCGGACGCTTTGTGCATTGAGGCCTCCAGCCAGCCAGCAACCTCGGGCGCGTTCCAGCCAGCCATCGTTGATTCAACTTCGAACGAGACTTTGGCGAGTGGTGGCTTGTCTGCCTCTAACGCGGACTTGACCGCTTCTGCTGCATCGTCGGCATTGCACGTTGGCGGCAGCCGGAACGACAGTTTTAGTTTTGTATACGGCAACAGCACGTTGCCGGCGTCAATCATCGCCGGCATGCCTTCGGCGCCCGTAACAGCCAAGGTGGCCTGCCAGGTATTGTTCAGCAATATCTCAGTGTGAGACTCGCTGGGTGATGGGTTTTCAACGGCCCACGGGAATTTTTCATAGGTTAGTTCCTGCAACGTCTGTGCAGCGTGTTGAGCTTGCTCCAGACGTTGCTGCGGGATATCAACATGTAAGGCGTCGAGACGAATCTTCCCGTTGCTTTCATCCTCAATTCGGCTAATCAACTGTCGTGCCGTACGAAAACTCGAGGGAACTACACCACTGGCTGTGCCTGAATGCACGCCTTCAGTCAGCACGTCGACTCGCAACGAGCCGGTCAAATTGCCACGCAGAGATGTCGTGCACCAGAGCTGATCATAGTTGCCGCATTCGGCATCAAGGCACACCACGAGATCGGGTGATCCTATGCGGTCTTCGAGCAAGTCGATGTAGTAAGGCAGATCGAAGCTGCCACTTTCTTCACAGCCTTCGATCAGCACCACGCAATGAGCGTGCGGTATGCCTTGCTCCTGCAGCGCGCGAATAGCGGTCAAAGAGCCGAACGTTGCATAGCCGTCATCGGCGCCGCCGCGACCGTATAACTTGCCGTCCTTGATGACCGGCGTCCACGGATCCAGATCGTCATCCCAACCGCTGAACTCCGGCTGTTTGTCGTAGTGACCGTACAGCAAGACGATGTCGTCGGAGTCGCCCGGAATGTCGATGAACAACAATGGCGTGCGACCTTCGATTCGCACCACCTCGATCGACATGTCCTTTATCGGTTGTCTCTTGCACCAGGCCTCGAGCATGACCACGGCCTGATCCATGTGGCCGTTCTTTTCCCAGTCCGGATCGAAGATGGGCGACTTGTTCGGAACTTTGATGTAGTCGGATATCTCGGGGATGATTTCGGTGTCCCACATATTACTGACGAAAGCAGCGGTCTTATTGTTGTCCATAGTCTTGTTCAGTCCGTAGTCAGTGAGCGGAATAGGGTGCGCGTCATTTTCTCGGTAGTAATGAAGCCCCAGTTGTAGTCGTCGTGGTAAACGGCCAACGGGTTGGCAGCGATAATTTCTTCTTCACTCATGCCCTTGTCAATAAGTGCTTTTACGCTCGCTTCGGCATAGACCAGCATATCGAGGTCCTGCTGCACGTCTGCACGTGTTCCAACCGGGCCATGTCCAGACAGGAATTTCGTTTCATTATCGGACATATCGATAAGTTTCTGCATTCCTGAAATATAGCCATCTACGCTACCGCCACTATCCAGATCAATAAAGGGAAAAAGACCGCGGAACAAAAGGTCGCCCGCTGCAATGACATTGGGTTCCCGGAACAATATGGCGGCATCGCCGTCGGTGTGTGCGGTTGCAATGTGAAATACGTACGCTTCAATCCCGTTTACATGAAACGTCATCTCATCTGAAAACGTAATTACCGGCAACGCACCGGGCCCGGTGTTCTGTTCCGGATCGTTTTCCATGCGACTGCGGAGATTATCGTGCGCCACAATGATGGAGCCCTGCTCAGCCTGGAATTGATTTGAACCGGTGTGATCGCCGTGAGCATGTGTGTTGACGATGAAGTCAGCGGGTCGTCCGGCCAACTCCTCGATTTTCTCAAGCAGCGCTGGGCCAAGAGGCGCAAAGCTGTCGTCAATCAAGACGACGTATTCATCACCGACCAGCAGTCCCGTAGTCCCAACCGGCAGTTGGCCATCGGCCCCGGTTAGAAGGTAAATGCCCGGAGAGACCTCAGTATGATCGAATGACGTCGCCATCCAGTCCTGAGCGGACGCCAGTGGTGCCACGACCATGAGCAGCAGGGCCAGTTTTTTCATCGTTGTCTCCGAAGTTTTGCGGGCCAGCGATTGTAACCTCGATTGAGTGCTTATTGGCGACCCGGAAACGAAAATTGCGCCTTCTCACGCACGCCGCCGGATGGCCAGCGTTGCGTTATGGTTTTGCGGCGCGTGTAAAAGCGAACACTGTCAGGCCCATAGGCAAACAGGTCGCCAAACAGCGAGCGCTTCCAGCCACCAAAGCTGTGGTAGGACACAGGCACTGGCAGAGGCACGTTAATGCCGACCATGCCCACCTGAATATTGTCTGCAAAATAGCGTGCCGCTTCGCCGTCACGCGTAAAAATGCAGGTGCCGTTACCGTACTCATGGTCGTTGATTAATTGCATCGCCTGTTCTTCGGATGCGGCGCGAACAACACACAGCACAGGTCCGAAAATTTCTTCCTGGTAGATGCGCATGTCTTTCGTGACGTTGTCGAACAGGCAGGGACCGAGGAAGAAACCGTCTTCGTGTCCTTCGACAACGAGGCCGCGTCCGTCGGCGACGAGATCCGCACCTTCTTCCACGCCTAGGTCGATGTAACTACGAACCTTGTCGTGATGCGCTTTGGTAATCAGCGGACCCATGTGATTCGACGCGTCCGTACCGGACCCGACTTTGAGGTCTTTAATCTCGGCCTTAAGCTTGCTAATGACTGAGTCGGCAACTTCGTCGCCAACACAGACGGCAACAGAAATTGCCATGCAACGCTCACCGCAGGAACCGTAGGCGGCACCGATGAGCGCGTTTACGGCGTTATCGATATCCGCGTCCGGCATGACGATGGCATGGTTCTTCGCGCCGCCCAAGGCCTGCACACGTTTGCCGTTCTTCGTGCCCGTGCTGTAAATGTACTCGGCGATCGGCGTGGAGCCGACGAAGCTGACTGCCTGCACGCGATCGTCGTTCAACAAGGTATCGACAGCTTCCTTGTCACCGTTAACGAGATTGAAAACACCGTCAGGCAATCCTGCTTCCTTAAGCAACCTGGCAGCCAGCATGGGTGCCGTCGGATCTTTCTCCGATGGTTTCAGGACGAATGTATTGCCGCAGGCGATAGCCATCGGGTACATCCACATCGGTACCATTGCCGGGAAGTTGAACGGCGTGATGCCGGCCACGACGCCCAGGGGCTGGAAGTCGGACCAGCTATCGATGCCCGGTCCTACGTTTTTCGAATATTCGCCTTTGAGCAATTCCGGAATACCGCAGGCATAGTCGACGACTTCGACGCCGCGACCGAATTCGCCCATCGCATCATCGACGACTTTGCCGTGTTCATCCGTGATCGCCGCGGCAATTTCTTCAGCATGCTCCTCGAGCAACTGTTTAAATCTGAACATGATGCGCGCACGTTTGGCAGGCGGCGTGTTGCGCCATGCCGGGAATGCCGCCTGGGCGGCCGCAATTGCATCCTCGACCGTCTCACTGGAAGCCATTGCTACGTGCCTCGTTATTTCTCCGGTCGCTGGATTGGACACTGGCTCCGGACGATTGTCGTCGGCAACATCTTCGTTGTTGATGAAATGACCGACAATCTCGGCAGCGTTGATGTTGTTAGCGGGTATAGCATTCATACGGTGTTCTCCAGATGCGGTTTTACTCGAGCGAATCGAGCACGCGACGAATGCCAGCAAATGATTGCTCCATTTCGTCGGGATTTGAGTTCAGGAAGGGGGAGAATTGCACAGTGTCCATTCCGGCCCTGACAACGAGGTTCTCATCCCAGAAACATTTCTTGTGCACTTCTGCTCCCCGCGCGCCGGGCGCGCCTTCGCGTGCAGCCATTTCGATTGAGCCCATTAGTCCGAAATTACGAACATCGATAACGTGTTTGTGATCGTCAAACGAATGCAACAGATCCTCGAAATGTTGCTCAAGTCCCCTGGCTTGCTCGAATGTGCCTTCCTCTTTGTAGACATCCATTGTGGCCAGGCCGGCGGCTGCGGCTACCGGGTGTCCCGAGTAGGTGTAACCGTGAAACAGCTCAATCATGTGTTCCGGTCCCTGCATAAACGCCTCGTAAATCGAGTCGCGTACCAGCACTGCACCCATCGGGATGACGCCGTTCGTCAATCCTTTGGCCGTTGTGATGATATCGGGCGTGACACCGAAACGCTCTGCACCGAATGCGTGACCAAGGCGACCGAATGCTGCGATGACTTCATCAAAGATCAGCAAGATACCGTGTTGGTCGCAGATTTCACGCAGTCGCTCCAGGTAACCGGCGGGGGGAGGGATGACGCCGGCGGAGCCAGCGACTGGTTCAACAATGACAGCGGCAATGTTGCTGCCATCGTGCAACGCGCAAAGGCGTTCGAGGTCCTCTGCGAGTTCAATACCATGTGCCGGCAAACCCCGCGAAAACGCGTTGCGGCCGATGTCGAGCGTATGACGCATATGATCGACACCGGGGATTAGCGCGGCACTGAACACTTTCCGATTGGGCACAATACCGCCGACCGACATGCCGCCAAAATTAACACCGTGATAGCCCTTTTCACGGCCGATCAGGCGTGTACGGTTACCTTCGCCTCGCGCACGATGGTAGCCCAGTGCGATTTTCAACGCGGTGTCTACGGACTCCGATCCGGAGTTCGTGAAAAAGCAGTGATCGATGCCTTTCGGTGCCATCGCGGTGATGCGTTCCGCCAGAGCGATTGCTTTGTCATTGGTTGTCTGGAACGACATACAGTAGTCAAGCGTGGCGACCTGCTTTTGCACCGCTTCGACGATCTTCGGGTGGCAATGACCGATTCCGGAGGTCCACAGACCGGAGAACGTGTCGTAGAGTTTTGTGCCGTCCTCGGTTGTGTAGTGGTGCCCGGACGCGCCGCTAATGACGCGTGGCTTCGCCTTGAAATCACGATTGGCCGTGAACGGCATCCAATAGGCGTCGAGGTTGGTCGTGGCTGAGCTCATAAGGTCTGCTCCGGGTAAATTCGGCGAGGAAGTGGGATTCTACTCCCGCTGTTGGATGTTAAACAATTAGTTACTTGTTGAAATATAAGTTATTGATTTTAATACTCAACTGTTTGAAAATGTTTACTAAGATAAACAACTGGCGGGAATACATCAGTGGATAACGAAATCGGACAACGGCTCAAGAGCATTCGCACCCGACTCAATTTGTCGCAACGTCAGCTGGCGCGGCAATCCGGGGTTGCCAACGCCACCATTTCGCAGGTCGAGGCAGGTAAGTTGAATCCGACCGTGAGTATGCTGAAAAAGATGCTGGACGGTATACCAGTCAGCCTCAGCGAGTTCTTCGGCGATGAGTTCGACGCTCATGATCGCGTATTCTTCCGTGCCTCGGAACTGACCGAAATCGCCGACGGCGGCGTGTCGTTCAGACAAGTGGGAGCCAACCTGTCCAGCCGCTCGATCCAGTTGCTTCAGGAGTGCTACCAGCCCGGGGCGGGGACGGGCAAGCACGCCATCACGCATGAGGGAGAGGAGTGCGGGATTATTCTCAGTGGTCGCCTCGAGGTCACCGTGGGAGAGGAAACGTCAATTTTGGGCAAAGGGGACGCGTATTACTTCAAAAGCAGCCAACCGCATCAGTTTCGTAACCCCGGCAGTGAGCCCTGCGAACTCATAACGGCATGCTCACCTCCGACCTTTTAGTGTGTCTTAGCCGTCGACGCCCGCCGGTTGGCGGGAGTTTATCGGCGGGATAGTCGCTGCAGGTAGATCTGAATTTTCTCGATGGCTGTTAAGTACGGCGGCATTGCGGTACTCTTCTTCGATATCTTTGAATTCAGATCGATGATTTTTCCGGGGGGGAAACATGTTTAAGAAGAGCAAGGTTAGTCAGGCTGTATTTTTGGCGGTCTCAGCGAGTGCGATCAGTGTACCTGCGCAGGCGCAATCCACCATAGATGAAGTCGTCGTTACGGCGACGAAGCGTGAAGAGTCTCTGCAGGACGTGCCGATCGCGGTCACGGCCCTGACATCTCAAGCGCTTGAAGAGCTGGGCATCACCAACTTTGCCGACTATGTCATGCAGCTGCCAGGCGTAACCGCAGGTGGTAGCGGACCTGGCCAGAATACAATTTACATTCGTGGCGTGGCATCGACCACGCCGAACCTGACGACAGCCGGTGTAGCAGGCCTGGCCCCGAATGTTGCTTTTTACCTCGACGAACAACCGCTTGCTCAGCCCGGTCGTAATCTGGATGTGTATGCCGCCGATCTACAGCGCATCGAAGTCCTGTCCGGACCGCAGGGAACCTTGTTCGGTGGTAGTTCGCAGGCCGGCAATGTTCGGCTGATTACCAACAAGCCTGAAACGACCGATATGTATGGCAGCGTCAAGCTTGGATTCGGCTCGATTAGTAACGGCGGTACCAGCGGCAATCTCGAGGCCATGATCAACCTGCCGGTCAGTGACACATTTGCATTGCGCGGTGTGTTCTATACAGACACCAAGGGCGGCTGGATCGATAACATTGCGGGAACTGTGGATGCCAGTGAGAGCGCCCGCTTCAGGCCTGCGGGCACGGTACGCGCCAATGGTGTGCCGGTCAGGGACGACGGAATCCAGGCCGGCGTCGACCTGGGGGGCGTGACGTTCCTCAGTACTGACAACAGCGCGCTCGTAAAAGAGGACTTCAATGAAACGACCTATACCGGTGGTCGCATCAGCGCAGCCTGGGACATCAATGACAACTGGGATCTGCTTGTTTCGCATCAGACACAGAACATAGATTCGGACGGTGTTTTCTTCTCCGATCCCAATCTCGGTGATTTTGAGGTGCAGCGATACAGCCCGGATTCCATTGACGACAGCTTCGGCAACACAGCATGGACGCTGACGGGACTTATTGGCGAACTTGAAGTTGTGTACACCGGTGCATTTACCGACCGCGACACCGAGCAGGTAGTTGACTACACCGACTATTTGTATGTCGCTCAGTACCTGCCGTATTACATTTGCGATTATTATGTATCCTATACGGGCTTCAGCCCAACGGGTCTCCCTGACGGTACCTGCCAACCACCGAACCTGTTCGTCGCCAGTCAAACGGATGTTGAGGTCATGACTCACGAAATCCGCTTTTCGACTGATGCGTCGAAGGCCTTCCGCGTAACCGCTGGCGCCTTCTATCAAAACCTCGAACTGACTGAGCTCAACGACTTTACCTACCCGGGATCAGTGAATGCGACATCCTATGCAGATGATGGAGAGGGCGGCAGAGTGCTTGGCTTCGGACCGAATTATCCTCTGACGAATATTGCAGTGACCGGCGAGGTAGGCAATGCCTCACCCGGCTACTACAGCGATCCGGGCCCCTTTCCTGACGGTGTCATCTTCCGCAACGACATCAAGCGCACCGACGAACAACTTGGCATTTTCGGCGAAGCGACCTACGACTTTAATGACGCTTTCTCGCTTACCGTCGGTTTACGTTATTACGATGTCGAAGTGGATTTAGAGGGTAGTGCGAACTCGTCGTTCTTTAACTTCGGTCAGTCAACTGATGCGCAGGCGTTTGGTACCAATATCTCTGCACAATTCGCGCCGGGCAACTCGGTCGGCGCACCGGACAAAGCGGTCGCGGACGGCACTATCTTCAAGGTGACAGCAGACTGGAAGCCCAACGACAGCCAGATGTATTACGTGACCGTGTCTGAAGGATTCCGGCCCGGCTTGCTGAATCGCCCGGGTGGCAATCAAAACCCGAGCGGCACTTTCACCGTGCCGTATGTGCTGGATACGGATGACGTTACGAATTTCGAACTCGGCATCAAATCAGACTATCTCGACGGTCGCTTAAGGTTCAATGGCGCCCTGTTTTTTATTGACATCGAAAGTCTCCAGACAACGATTTTCGACACCAGCATCACCAACCTGTTCTTCTCCGACAACGCTGCAAATGCTGAGGTAACGGGATTTGAAGGCGATTTCATCTGGTTGCCGGGGACCATGGAAGGGCTGACCGTAACCGGCGCGTTTTCACTGCTCGATACAGAGATAACCGAGGTTCTGACGCCGACTAACGATGTGTTAAAAGGCGATGAACTGGCGTTTGCACCGCAGTTCCAGGGCAACCTGCGTGCGCGATATGAATGGGATATAGGCAGCGCGGGCAAAATAGCCCATGTCATGCCCGGAGTCACGTGGTCGTCAGAGGCATACAGCGACATCATTACGATTAACCGCGATAGAATCGACAGCTATTTCATGGCCAGCGTCACTGCTGGTGTTAGCAGTGATAGTTGGACGGCCGAACTTTACGTCAACAACCTCACCGACGAGCGGGCAGAAGTTTCGCGCAATTTCGTATTCGACGTGCAACGCGTAACGTATGTTCAACCGCGGACAATCGGCGTACGAATGAACTTCGACTTCTGAGCGACTACAGACGAACTTGATATCGAACGAGGCGCCCTTCATGGGCGCCTCTTACTTTGACGGATGCCCTAACGTGCAAGCAGGCCGAGACAAGTCCGACCTCCGATCGATTCAGGCCAAAGTGGTTGCCAAGCGTTTTGATGACGCACTGACTGACCTGTCTGGCGTCCTGGAGGCTGAGCCCGAGAACGCCGAGGCGCTCTACATGACTGCCGTCTGCCGGCGCTACAAGAGAGATTTCGACGCCGCACTTGCAGTACTGGCCGAGCTCAAGAGCATTGCGCCCGAACATGGGCGCGCTCATCAGGAGGAAGGGCATACTTTCCGGGATATGGGTCGAGTCAATGATGCCCTTCGCGCCTATTCGAGAGCTTGCCGGTTTAATCCCGCGCTCGAGGCGAGTTGGCGGGGCCAGCACGACATTCTCTCCGCCAACGGGATGGAGCGTGAAGCGATCCAGGTTCAAGTCCAGTTGGAACGCTTGCAGGCAATGCCGGCGCCCTTGGTTGGTGTCATGGACCTTATTGGTCAGGGACGTTTTCTCAAAGCCGAGGAATATTGCCGTCAGTTTCTACTGAAGATTCCGCACCATGTAGAGGGCATGCGATTGCTCGCAGACATCGGCATGCGCCTTGGCGTTCTGGACGATGCGGAGTTCTTGCTTGAAAGCGCTTTGAAAATCGAACCGGACAACAACCGGATTCGGATCGACTACGTTCAAGCGCTCCGCAAACGGCAAAAATTTCAACAGGCACTCGAGCAAGCGAAGCGCTTGCTGGACTCCTCTCCGAAAAATCCGCAATTCCTGTCTCTGTTTGCGGTCGAGAGTATGAAGAGCGGTGACTATGAAGTTGCGCTGGGCGCGTTTGACGATGTTCTGGCGCAATTGCCCGGAGATCCGACAACGTTGACCTCCAAAGGTCATGCATACAAGACCTCTGGTGAATACGATTCTGCGGTTGGTTCTTACCGTGCCGCACTGACCAGCCAGCCGCACTATGGCGAAGCCTATTATTCACTGGCTAACCTGAAAGTTTATGAATTCAGTGACGACGAAATCACATCGATGCTTGCACAGGAGAGTGATAACAACCTCTCCCACATCGACCGCACATACTTTTCATTCGCACTCGGAAAAGCCTACGAGGACCGAGGCGATTTCGACACATCATTCGATTTCTATCAACGTGGCAATCTTCTGAAGAAATCGCGGAGCCGTTACAACGCCGAGCAAATGTCCGAGGATCTTCTCGCGCAGAGCGATGTGTGCACCAGCGAATTGTTTGCCGCCAGGTCGGGCGTTGGCCACGAAGCAGCTGATCCAATCTTCATTGTTGGATTGCCCCGTTCCGGGTCGACGCTTCTTGAGCAAATACTGTCGTCGCATTCTTTAGTTGATGGCACGCTCGAGCTGCCGAATATTCTGTCGCTATCGCAGCGCCTGCGTCGTCGCGGACGCCAAAGTGATGCAAGCAAATATCCGGATATACTGGCCGAATTGTCCGCGGAGGAATTGAAAAGCTTTGGTGAAGAGTTCATCAGTGATACACGGATGCATCGACAAGACGCGCCATTCTTCATCGATAAGATGCCGAACAATTTTCGGCATATTGGACTGATCAACCTGATACTGCCCAACGCCAAGATAATCGACGCACGCAGGCACCCGATGTCATGTTGCTTCAGTGGTTTCAAACAACTCTTCGCCGAGGGTCAGGAGTTTAGTTATGACCTGTCGGATATCGGTCGTTACTATGGTGACTACGTTACACTGATGGATCACTGGGACAAAGTCTTGCCAGGCAAAGTTCTGCGCGTACATTACGAAGATGTTGTTGCCGATATTGATACGCAGGTCCGACGGATTCTCGACTACTGTGGTTTGCCGTTTGAAGATGCGTGCATCAACTTTCATCAGACCGATCGCTCAGTTCGAACGCCGAGTTCAGAACAGGTCCGCCAGCCCATCTACCAGAGTGGCCTCGCACAATGGCGTCATTTTGAGGAGCGGCTTGGGCCGCTCAAAGAGGCGCTCGGCCCGGTTCTCAATCGATACCCGGTAGAATAAGTCATCGCCACCAAGAGGAGTCGGCATTGAAAAACGAAGCAGACGAAACGCAGCCACAACTCGATATCGGACATGAGGTCGGTGAGAACAACATTCATGTTCTGGGGCTCGATATCCACAATCCTGTTTTCCTCGTGTCCGCCATCCTTGCTGTCACACTGGTTGTTGGGACGTTGCTGTTTCAGGAACAAGCCGCCGTTGTCTTCGGTGATATGCGCACATGGATTACGTCGACATTCGACTGGTTTTTCGTAATCTCTGCCAACATCTTCGTGTTGTTTTGTTTCGCCATAGCTCTTTCCAAACTCGGCACAATACGTCTTGGCGGGGTTTCTGCGAAAGCGCGTTACAGTTATCCGGGTTGGCTCGCAATGCTGTTCGCAGCGGGCGTAGGTATTGGTTTGATGTTTTTCGGAGTGCTGGAGCCGGTTACCCACACCCTGAACCCGCCTATCGGCATCGACCCTGCCGATACGGACGCCGCGCGCGCGGTCGGTATGGCCGCTGCGATTAATCACTGGGGGCTGCATGCGTGGGCTATTTATGCCGTCGTTGGCTTGTCTCTCGCATTCTTCTGTTTTAATCGCGGCCTGCCGTTAACGCTGCGTTCCGCTTTTTATCCCTTGATTGGCAATGCGGTCTGGGGACCGTTTGGTCATTTTGTCGATATCGTTGCGGTACTGGCGACGCTATTAGGTCTGGCCGTTTCATTGGGATTAGGCGCTGAGCAAATCGCGGGCGGCCTGAATTACCTTTTTGAAGTTCCGACGGGCGATACCACGAAAGTTATTCTGATTATCGGAATAATCTCAATTGCACTCGTATCTGTCGTTGCCGGCCTCGACAAGGGCGTCAAACGGTTGAGCGAATTCAACATGGGTCTCGCTGGCGCACTTTGGTTATTTGTCTTGATTGCCGGCCCGACCCTGGTCGTACTAGCGACAATATTCAATTCGGTCGTGGACTATCTCTATTACCTTCCCGGCCTCAATAATTGGATCGGTCGTGAAGACACTGCTTTTCTGCATGGGTGGTCTACTTTCTACTGGGCGTGGTGGATCTCATGGTCGCCGTTCGTCGGGATGTTCATCGCACGTGTAAGCTACGGCCGGACGGTTCGCGAATTCATAATATGGGCCCTGGTCATTCCGACCCTTATCGGGTTGATTTGGATGTCAACTTTCGGTGGCACTGCGCTCGACCAGCTGCTGACCGATGGCTACCGCGGCGTGGCCGATTCGGTACCTGAACTCGCCTTGTTCAAGATGCTGGAGCGGTTGCCGTTTGCGGGGATAGTCTCAACCATTAGCGTAGTGCTGATCGTAATTTTCTTCGTCACATCCGCCGACTCTGGCGCATTGGTCATGGACATCATCACTGCCGGCGGAAAAATGGATGCGCCGGTACAGCAGCGCGTTTTTTGGTGCTTGCTGGCCGGGTTTGTTGCGGTGGCATTGATGCTCGGCGGCGGTATGACGTCGCTACAGGCCTTGACGATTTCGATCGGACTCCCGTTTGGGGTGGTGCTCCTGATAATGTGCTTCGGTCTGTTAAAAGGACTGCGCGCAGAGCATAAGGCGCTCACCGAGTCGGAATAGAGTATTTGTTAGAAACTGTGCATTTGCTCTGGTAACCCACTGGCGAATAGTGGCAAAGTTAGCCTCTGAAAAAGTTTTAATCGAGATTAAAAAATCATGGGTCAGTTTGGCACGGAATTTTGTGATCATATCGCGATCGCACGCTACGAAAACGAGGCTTGGCAGACGCCCTCTATTGAGCCACTAAAACCCCTGGAAATGCACCCGGCAGCACACGTATTTCATTATGCGAGTACCTGTTTCGAGGGATTCAAGGCCTATCGCTGGAGTGATGGAAAAGCGCGCATCTACCGCTTGCCGGATCACGTGGCTCGAATGCAAAAAAGCGCGGCCTCGTTGCGGCTTCCTGTTCCCGATGCTGAGCTATTGACCGACATGGTGGTGAGTCTCGTCGCTCACCACACCGATGATATTCCTCTGCCACCGAGTTCTCTGTACCTACGCCCGACCCTCATAGGTACGCTGCCGAACATTGGTGCGGCTGCCGGGCCGTCAACGGAAGCCACTTTGTTCGTTCTGGCGTCCCCGGTGGGTGATTACTTCTCCGCTGGTGCATCCACCCTGAAGTTGCTGGTCGAAGATGAGCAATCACGAACGACCGAGCAGCTGGGCAGTACCAAGACGGGTGGAAACTACGCGGCAGCCTTGGGCCCGACGCTCGACGCGAAAGAGAAATATGGCGCAGATCAGGTTCTGTTCTGCCCTAACGGCGACGTTCAGGAAACCGGTGCGGCGAATTTTCTGTTGATAAGCGATGACGAGATCATCACGAAGCCACTGGATAGTTCGTTTCTGCACGGTATGACGCGGGATTCGATTCTTCGTTTGGCGGCTGAAAATGATTACAAGGTCAACGAGCGAAACTTCACAGTGAGCGAACTCCTGGAATTGTCCAAAACCCATGAAGCGGCCCTCTCGGGCACCGCCGCGTGCCTGGCGCCTGTTGGTCGACTGGTTTACAAGGGCGAAGAATTCAAGATGCGTGACGGCGAAGCGGGGCCCAATACGGCGAAGCTCCGCAAACTATTGCAGGACGTTCAGTACGGACTGGCACCGGATACGCACGGCTGGCTGACAGAGGTCAGCTAGCCGCTAGAGTAGCGATCAGATAGCTTTCGAAAAGCGGTTGTCGTTCTGCGCCTGGTTGATATAGCGATCGAACACCATCGCAATGCTGCGAAGTAACAGGCGGCCTTTCTGAGTTATGTTCACGCCGGATTGGTCAAGTTCGATCAATCCATCATCAGCCAGTGGTTGCAGCCGTTTGATTTCTTCGGCGAAATACGTTGCAAAATCGATGTTGTGTTGCGCGCCAAATTCCTCGAATGACAGCTTGTCGTAGCACATCAATGCCTGGATTACGTCCGCACGCAACAAGTCATCATCGTCAACGGCAATCCCTTTTCGAATAGGCAGTTGGCCATTTTCGATCAGGACTTCGTATTCCATAGTCGTTACGGAACTTTGGGCGAAGACATTGCCGATACTGCCAATCGCACTGACGCCAAGGGCGACAAGATCGCACTCGCGATGCGTCGAATAACCCTGAAAATTTCGCTGCAAAGTGCCATTGGCTCGTGCCAGAACGAGTTCGTCATCAGGTAATGCGAAGTGGTCCATGCCGATATACTCGTAACCGGCCCCACAGAGACTGTCGATCGTTCGATGCAAGATCTCGAGTTTGACTTCCGGCGATGGAATGTCGTCGTCATTGATCATGCGCTGGCCTTTGAACCGCTGCGGCAGATGGGCGTAGTTATAGACCGCGAGACGATCCGGTCGCATCCCGATGACCAGTTCCAGCGTCTTGTCGAAGCTCGCCACGGTCTGATGCGGAAGTCCGTAAATCAGATCGAAGGAAATGGACTCGAATCCGGAGTCGCGAGCGGCCAGCACCAGGTTTAGAACGTCTTCAGTGGTTTGTATCCGATTCACTGCTTCCTGAACCACAGGATCGAAGTCCTGAATGCCGAGACTCAAACGATTGAAGCCAAGCTTGGCCAGGTGTCGAATTCCATCTGCATCAACCGTACGCGGGTCGACCTCAATGGAAAACTCGCGCTCGTCGCTTTCGTCGAAATTGAAGGCGCCGCGCAGTTTCGCCATCAGCGCATCAAGCTGACCATCGTCCAGGTAGGTTGGCGTACCGCCACCGAAGTGCAGTTGTTCAATCTTCCTGCTCTTGTCGAACAGCTCCGATTGCATCTCGATTTCGCGGTAGAGCATCTCCATGTACCGATTAACTCGGTCCTCATTTCGCGTAATAATCTTGTTGCAGCCACAGTAATAACAAAGCGTATGGCAGAACGGGATGTGCACATACAGTGACAACGGCACGCCACTTTCATTGCTGGCAAGGGCGTGTGCGCGGTAGTCGTCAGCCGTGAGATCTTCGTTGAACTGCAGAGCTGTGGGGTAAGACGTATAGCGCGGTCCACGACCGCCGTAACGAACAATTAAATCGGTATCAAAGCAAACTTTCATCAAACGCGCCTCAAGCTATGCAGGATGTAGAGAGAAACAGTAAACAGCAACATGGCAACACCCTGATGTGTGGCACCAAGTATAACCGGCACAGACATCACCAAGGTCGTAATACCCAACGCGACCTGAAGTATTGCCGTATGCAGCATCGCATTCACTGCCGGACGACTCCGCGAAGGCAGGTCGGCCTGCCGCGCTTTGAGCCAAAAGAAGAATACGGCGATCAATGTCGTGATAGCAAGAATACGATGATCGAACTGCACCGTCGTCGGGTTATCAAAGAAATTTCGCCAGAAGGGTTCGAGCGCCATGGTCCCTGCGGGAACCCAGGAGTCGCCCATCATCGGGAACGTGTTGTAGATCTTGCCGGCTTTCAGGCCCGCGACGAATCCACCCGAGATTATGGTGACTGATGTCAAAATGCTAAGAGCCAGGGATTTTTTGAACCACGGATGCCGATTTTCGCCCGCTGCCGGGAACAGCAGACTCAAGGCGACCCAGAACATATAGGCATAGATCAGGAATGCGGCGAACAGGTGCGCCGTTAACCTGTATTGGCTCACGTGCGGATTGTCCACCAGTCCACTCTTCACCATGTACCAGCCGAGCACACCTTGCAGGCCGCCCAAGACGAACATCAGCAGATATTTAGGCCATTCAGATGCTTTGATGTAGCCCTTGATGAAAAAGAAGACGAACGGCAGGAGAAATACGATGCCAATTGTCCTGCCCAGCAAGCGGTGCAAAAACTCCAGCCAGAATATGCTCTTGAAAGCATCCACATCCATATGCGAATTGACCTTCAAGAATTCGGGTGTCTGCTGATACAGGCCGAAGACACGTTGCCACTCGGCGTCCGATAACGGCGGCAGCCAACCCATCAACGGACGCCAGTCCGCCATCGACAGTCCGGATCCGGTCAGGCGAGTGAAGCCGCCGAGCACCACCATCGTGAAAACCAGGCCGCAACAAATGAGCAGCCAGATAGCCACCGCACGATCTTGTGCCTGGGTTGAGTTTTTGTCAGCCATTTACAGGAGCGCCTGTCGATTGTTGGACAAAGCGTACAATCTTAGCAGCGCCAGTAACAGCATGGCGGCCAGCCAGTTGTGCGCGGTTGCGACGCCGATCGGTATGTCGGTCATTATGGCCGCGATACCGACCCCGAGTTCCGCGACAACCAGTGCCACAACGATTGCCGCGTTCCAGCCCAGCCGAGCTTGCATAGCCGAGAACCCCGCGATCAGTGCGGTGATGGTGGTGATCAGCGCGCTCAGTCGATGCAATTTGTGAATATCGGTTCGTTCGCTTCCGCCAATCGCCAGACCGGTCGGCCCGATCTCATGCGTACGGGAAATATCGAAGGCCTCCGACAGCTTGCCCCCAGGAAGATAGCTGCCATGACAGTCGGGCAGCGTCTGGCAAGCCGATGCAGCGAAATTCGCGCTGGTCAGGCCACCAGTCATTATCTGAAATGCCAACCAGACCAAAGCGGCTGTAACCCAACCTTTTGTGGAAGCCGGGGCATTTGATGACGGTTTTGCGCTACGAAACGTCATCCAGCCGAGCAGTCCGAGCATCGTGAATCCACCGCCGAGGTTACCCATCACGACAGCGGGGTTGTGCAAGCCACCGGAGTAAATGCCGAGCCAGGCCAGGAAAACAGTCAACGCCAGCAACGTAAAGGATATCAGCCGATCGCGTTTTACCCGTACAGAGACCAGCGCCATCGCCAGTACGGTCAGGCCGAGGATACTGGCGACAAGGCGGTGCACCGGTGTCGCCCAGGACAGTGGCTGTTGGGCTTCGAGCGCCAGTCGTTCATACGTGCTGCCAACGGTTGGTTCAGCCACATCGGCGGCGCCGATCCGGCCGTAGCAGTCTGGCCAGTCAGCGCAACCTATGCCAGAGTTGTCGAGACGCAAATAGGCGCTAACAGAAACGAGCGCAATCACGAGTAGCAGGGAAGAAACCGCCAGTCTTCTCATTACGGTTATTCTTTGACCGCTTGCAGTTGGCTCGCAGTACCCCGCACCAGGCGAACGAACTTGGGCTCTTTTTTCCAGTCCACGCGATCGTGGCCCAACTCAAAGTTCCAGGCCCAGGCCGTGTCGTACTGGAAACTGTAGTCGTTGCCGGACCAATACTCGGCCGATCGTGCATTCGGAAAAAACACGGTATTCATTGTCGGGGGTGTACTGGCCCTGCGCACGTCGCTCACCGAGAACAACTCGTCCTTGTTGGGCATACGCCAGTCGTGATGGCCGCAAAACCCAGCGTCATTGACGGCCTGCACGTAATGCCAGGTATCGCAGGCGCTGCCCTCGCAATCTCCGCCGTTCTCCAGGCCTCGATAGTCGAGTTCGCCATGCGCCTCGTTCGGGTCATACCAGGAGTAGGTATTGGCGGTATTGTGAAGCCCTGATTCAGACGTTTTAGTCTGCCAAAGCAGCTGAGTGGAGGTGTCGAGTACACAGGTCTCTGCTGCGACTGTTACGGTCTCAAATTTGGTGTCGTGCGGGTTCGGTACGTCGGCAGGGTCGCGGCTACAGGAAGCCAGCAACAGGCACATAAGTGTCGGCATCAAAGTGAGCGCTTTCATGGGTGGCAAGCTTACCTGATATTGAGCGAATAGGAGGCCCGGAAGTCCGTCAGGGCGTACGTATTTTCCCTACTACTATACGCGATCTTACGGGCGTAAAATAAAGATTGTATTTTGCATTCGTTTATTGGGGAGAATGGATCATGAGTGACGAAAAAGTGGACGTTAAGTCGTCTGAACCAATACCAGCCATGCAACGCATACTCGATAATCCTTTTGTTCTTTTGTTCATAGGC
>JAACFM010000035.1 GCA_009937445.1 Gammaproteobacteria bacterium
GGCGCTTCACGAGCGGCGCATTAATTGACGAACACGGCGCAGCGGGAGTGGCTCACTGATGTTGCTGATCAAATGTCCCTGGTGTGGTGAGCGAGCCGAGACGGAGTTTTCCTACGGTGGGGAGGCTGGCATCAGCCGGCCGCTGGAGCCGCAGGCATTAAGTGATGAAGAGTGGGCGGACTATCTGTTCATGCGCACCAACCCGAAAGGCGCGCACAAGGAACTGTGGAACCACAGCCAGGGTTGCCGCCGCTGGTTCGGCGTTGCTCGAGACACGGTTAGCTATGAGATCGCGTTCAGTTACGAATTGCAGTCCGACCGTGAAGAGGCATAAAGAACTGTGATCTCGAATCGACTTGAAAAGGGTGGTCGGATCGACCGTACGCAGCCACTGACATTTTATTTCAATGGCAAACGCTATAAAGCTTATGCCGGGGACACGTTGGCGTCAGCGCTGCTGGACAATGGCGTATCCATCGTTGGGCGCAGTTTCAAGCTGCATCGTCCGCGCGGTATTGTTGGCAGCGGTGCCGAGGAACCCAATGCGATTCTGCAAATTGGTACGGGCGCATCCACACTGCCTAATCAACGCGCAACTCAGGTTGAGCTGTACGATGGTCTCAGTGCGCGAACCGTAAAAGGCTGGCCGAATGTCAATTTCGATATAGCCGAGGTAAACGACGTTTTCAGTCGGCTGTTCGGCGCCGGATTCTATTACAAGACCTTCATGCGGCCACGAGCATTGTGGCACTACTACGAGCGCTTTATTCGCCGTGCAGCAGGTTTGGGCGAGTCGCCGATGGAACCGGACCCGGATTTTTACGAACACCGCAATGCACATTGCGATGTACTCGTTGCCGGTGCGGGTCCGGCAGGATTGATGGCGGCACTGGCGGCTGCGCGATCGGGTGCAGAGGTCATCATCGCTGATGAACAAAGTGAATTTGGCGGTCAGCTGCTGTCTTCAAACGAGTCTATCGATAAGCGATCTGCCACCGATTGGCTTGGGGATATCGTGCAGCAACTTGCGGCACTCGACAATGTCACGCTATTACCTAAAAGCACCGTCTTTGGCTATTTCGATCAGAACTTTCTCACGATCGCGGAACGTTGCTCCGACCATCTTGGCGAGCATCAGCCCGACCGGGTTCGTCAACGCCAGTGGCGAGTACGTGCAAGACAGGTAGTTCTGGCGCAAGGGGCGTTTGAACGGCCTCTGGCGTTCTGCAATAACGACCGACCGGGTGTCATGATGGCATCGGCCGTATCGACTTACGTTAATCGATATGCCGTTTTACCCGGCCAGCGTGTCGTCGTGTTTACCAACAATGATTCGGCGTATCAGACGGCCATCGATCTGCAACGAGCAGGTGCGACAGTCGCAGCGATCGTTGATAGTCGAGCCAAAGGTGCGGCGGCTCTTGGTGTGGCAGCGGAGGACGCGGGCATAACGATCATGCGGGGTCACATTGTCTGCGATGTCGTTGGGCGGAAGTGCGTTCGCTGCGTTCGGATCGCGAAATGGAGTGGTGACAACTCATCAACAGTGGATGCAAGCATTACGATTGATTGCGATTTACTGGCGATGTCGGGTGGCTGGAGTCCGGCGGTGCATTTGCATTCTCAGGCGGGCGGCAAGAATGAATGGAGTGACGACTTGCACTGTTTCATTCCGGGCGAAACCCGACAGGCATGCAGGTCAGCAGGTGCCGGCAACGGTTTGTGGTCCTTGCAGGAGTGCCTGCAAAGCGGTCTGGATGCCGGTGTTGATGCCGCTCATCAGTGCGGACTTAAGCCAGCCGATCTGACGGTTCCGACGGTAGGGGCAATCGATACGAACAAGCTTGAACCCCTATGGCGGGTTCCGGCGGTCAAAGATCCTGATCAATGTCCGAAGCAGTTTCTCGACTTCCAGAATGACACGAGTGTCTCGGATGTGCGGCTGGCTGTCCGGGAGGGCTTTCAAAGCGTCGAGCACGTCAAACGCTATACAGCACTTGGTTTTGGAACAGACCAGGGAAAACTTGGAAACATCAATGGCATGGCGGCGCTGGCGGAATGTCTGGGCGAGTCAATTCCAAATGTCGGGACGACGACGTTTCGGCCGGCATACACGCCGGTCACGTTCGGCGTTTGTGCAGGTGAAGGCGTTGGTGATTTGTATGACCCGATGCGCAAGACCGCGATTCACGAATGGCACGAGTCGATAAACGCGCCGTTTGAAAATGTGGGCCAGTGGTTGCGCCCGTGGTACTTCCCCGGAGATGGCGAGGATATGCACGCCGCCGTGGCTCGCGAGTGCCTGGCTGTGCGAAATTCTGTCGGCATCATGGATGCGTCCACCCTGGGCAAGATTGACGTGCAAGGCGCGGATGCGGTGAAGTTTCTGGATCGCATCTACACGCATAATGTCTCGAAGATGAAAGTGGGTCGCTGTGCCTACGGAATCATGTTGGGCGAAGATGGCATGGTGATGGACGACGGGGTTATGGCGCGTCTTGGTGAACATCATTTTTATCTGACGACGACGACCGGTGGCGCGGCACACGTTCTATCCTGGCTGGAGAGCTGGCTGCAGACCGAGTGGCCGGAACTGGATGTGTACCTGACTTCGCTTACCGATCATTACTCGACGATTGCGGTTGTAGGGCCGAACAGCAGACAAGTATTGAAAAACGTCGGGTGCGATATTGATCTGGAAAGAGAAAGCTTTCCATTCATGTCGGTAAAGGACGCTGAACTCGACGGGGTGTCAGTGCAGTTGTTTCGTGTCAGTTTCAGTGGCGAACTGGCATTCGAAGTCAACGTCGACAGTCGTTACGCATTGCACGTATGGACACTGCTCATGGAAGCGGGCGGAGAATTCGAAATCACGCCCTACGGGACTGAGACGATGCACGTACTGCGTGCCGAAAAAGGTTTCGTCATTCTGGGACAGGATACGGACGGCTCCGTTAGTCCCGTTGACTTGGGAATGAACTGGCTGTTGTCCAAAGACAAGGACTTCCTGGGGCTGCGTTCATTATCGCGACCTGATTGTCTGCGCAGTGATCGCAAACAATTGGTTGGCTTGCGATCAATCGACAACCACAGCGTCTTGCAGGAAGGTGCTCAGCTGATTACAGACCCCGAGGCGGCGACGCCGGTACCGATGTGTGGTCACGTTACCTCGGCGTATCACAGCGCTTGCCTTGGCTACCCTGTGGCAATGGGGCTCGTGGCTGGCGGTCGGGCAAGAATGGGCGAGACGATTTTTTCCTCCTCGTCCGATGGCTCTGTCGTGCCGGTCGAGATCGTGTCTGCAGTGTTCTATGACCCGAAAGGAGAGCGGCAAAATGTCTGATTCCGCAAAGCTCCGTCACGGTCTTGAGCCGTTTCTGTCTTCGCGGACGGATCAGTCCGGCAGTGGCGAGGGCATTAGTATCGAGGTACAAACGGATCTTGGGCACATCAACCTGCGTGGCGATGCTGCAAATTCCGAATTTCTGGCAGCGGTCGCGACTGCGTTGCAGCAGGAGTTGCCCGTCGCCGCGAACACCATGACGAGCGGAGATCACCGGGTATTCTGGCTCGGCCCAAATGAGTGGCAAATCGTTACGGCAGCCGACAATACGGCACGGTTATTGGCGGGGCTCCGCGAGGCGCTGACTGATGTGCACGCTTCGATGTGTGATCTAAGTGGCGGGCAGGTTGCACTGCGTGTCACCGGGTCAGGTGTGCGGCAAGTATTGGCGAAAGGCTGCACATTGGACCTGTCTCCAGCGAAGTTCGCCGTTGGTGCGTGCGCACAGAGTGGTTTGGCGAAAGCCGGTATGCTGATTGGCTGCATCGACGATGCGGGGCCTGTATTTGAGATAATCGTACGCCGGAGTTTTGCTGACTATGTAGCTCGATGGCTGCACCACGCGGCGGCATTGTAATCCGGGGAGCCGCAATTCATACTCTGTTTTCACGTGTGCATGCCCTCGCGTATGAAAACAAAAAAAGCAAACACCTTGCCCAGTCGTTTCGGTTTTCTACTGATTGACGACTTTACGTTGATATCGCTTTCATCCGCCATTGCACCCCTGCGCATGGCTAATCGTATTTGTGGTGCTAATGACTACGCTTGGAAGACCTTGTCCATAAGCGGTGAACCGGTTTCCGCGAGCGATGGCCTAAGTATCAATGTGGACTGCGGGATACGCGACGAGGGTGCGCTAAACGGTCTCGACGTGCTGGTTGTCTGCGGTGGCAGGCGTGTGGAAAGAAATACGAGCAAGTCATTGTCAGTCTGGTTGCGATCAGTCGATAAGCAGGGCATGGGACTGGGGGCGATTTGCACCGGGAGCTATATTCTTGCAGAAGCCGGATTGCTGGATGGTTACAGCTGCAGCGTCCACTGGGAAAACATGGCGGCAATCGCAGACCTGTTTCCGAGTATCGACGTAAGCGCAAAGATCTTCACCATAGACAGGGATCGTTTCACGAGCTCGGGTGGAACGACGCCGCTGGACATGATGCTGCATATTATCAGCACGCAGTACGGCCCGGATGTGAGCGCCGGTGTTGCTGAACAATTCATATATGAACGTATACGGCAATCGGACGACGATCAGCGCGTGCCGCTGCGTCACTCCGAAGGGCGTCAGTCGGAGAAGCTGCTGGTCTCGGCCGAGCTCATGGACGCGAACATAAGAGAGCCTATTAGTCAGGAGGAGTTGGCGTCTTATGTAGGGCTGTCGAGACGTCAGCTACAACGGCTATATCAACGCTACCTTTCCTGCACGCCGTCCAGCTACTATCTGAAGATCCGACTGCAACGGGCGCGGCAGCTGCTGCGTCAGACCAGCAGCAGTATTGTAGAAATATCTGCTTCAACCGGTTTCATTTCGAGCTCGCATTTCAGCAAGGCCTACAAGGAACTCTACGGTCACTCGCCGAGTGCTGAGCGCCAATAGTTACTCGAAGAACCAGCGCCCGCCAATCGTGATGATGTCGGTGTCGCCAGCGAACTCAATACTCAAACCAGCCGCGAATTGTGGCGTGAAGTAATAATCGCCTGCGATATCCAGGTAGGTGTCGCTATCGCCGACGGTAATGTGATTGACCGATCCGCGAACCTCGAACCGGGGTGCTATCAAGCCACGCACGCCGCCTGAGAAAGCCAGTCCATCGTCATCAACGCTCAGTATCTGGTTGTCGAACTCTGCATTCACGTAACGCATGGTGGCGACCATGTCCCAGTCGTTTGTATAGTGCCAAACGTATCCCGCACCGATCTCAATCCACCTGCCATCGACGCTGTTGTTGTAATCGAGCGACGTCAGACCGCCGACGAGCAGCCAGTTGTTGCCGAATTCGTAGGAACCGGCAAATCGCACTCCATCTCCACCGTTTGAGTCGACGTCGACGAATCGCAATTCCAGATAGTTGTAATCAAGATCAGCAGATGGCTGCTGAGTGTTTTGTGCCAAGACGGCACCACTGCCGAGCAGGGCCACCAACAAAAGTACAGTTCTCATCAAACACCTCAGTGCGAGTTTGGTACATCACCGGAAAATCCGGCTAAGACAACGCAGGACGTGGATGGTAGGGGCGTAGTATTGGCTATGTCCAACTACTTTTTTCGTACCGATTCATTGCGCGAGAAAATCATCACAAGGTATTGATTTAAAAGGAAAGACCAAGGAAGTTGAACTGTCTCCGTTTGGCGTCAGTCACGCAAAAGCATCGAACTTCAGCGCGGCTTGTTGCAAAGTTTTTGCACGCCAAATGGGCTTTAGCGAGGCATCTTTGGGAACGGCAAGTGTTGGCACGTTAATGGATCAATTTATTCCCGGCGGGCCAGGAAGAACACCGGCAAATAAGCCAGGAAAATGGCTGCAATCAAGTACGCCATGGAGTCGTCGCCAAAGGCATCCATGCCGGCGCCGACGATGACCGGCCCGAGCATTGTTCCGGCACCCCACATCCCCGTATAGAGCACGCTGGCGGCGGCCAGCTCCGCACCACGAAATCGCTGCCCAAGCAGGATGACACCCAGCGCGTAGATCATTCCTTCCACGCCACCCAATGCAAAAGAGAACACCGGTCCGACAATCGGACGCGAGATAAGGTCCGGCATGACGAGAAAGCCGATCGTTGTCAGCACGATGCACGTCAGCAGCAGTTTGTGCCTGTGCATATGATCAGCCAGCCACCCCAGCGGCAGTTGCAGCACAACCCCGCCGAGTGCGAACGTGGTCAGTAGCGACAAACTGCGTGCTTCGCCCAGACCGATGTGAATTCCATACAGCGGAAAGAATGCGATAAAGGCTTCAACGGCCGCCGCGTAGGTCAGGTTGAGCAGCATGATATGCGGCATGAAGCGGAAAATTCGTCGCAAACTTGGGTGGTCCGCGTTTGCATGAGCATCCGCCTCATTGGGCAACCAGAACAGGGGTAAGCTGGCTGCCGCGACAAACCCGGCGGTGACGACGAAAGGCAGGAGACCCTCGGTGCCCGTCATGATGAGTACGATGGGACCGAGTGCGAATCCCGCTGCGCCGGCTGAGCCATACATGCCGATAATCCGGCCACGCCAGTTATTGTCGGCCAGTTCATTGATCACGGTCTCACTGGCCGACCACAGCATCGACCCTGATGCGCCGAGCAGAAATCGCATTGGGAACCAGAGCCAGACGTTTTGAAACAGTCCCAGGGCGATCAGCATGGTTGCGGCGATCAGGGTCGCCAACTGCATCACGCGTGCAGCGCCAAATCGCATGATCAGGCGAGGCATCAGTGGAGCTAGCAACACGCCGGCAGAGGCCTGCGCAACGATGCTCATGCCAATGATCGTTTTGCTAAAGCCCTGCGCATCAAGGACTATCGACAGCAATGGCAGCGTCAACCCATAAACCAGGTTGACGATGACCATGGAGGCGATGACGGCGGTCAGGCTCCGCTTACGGTTTCTCAGTGGCATACGTTGATTTTAGTCTTTAAAAATCAAACGTGTACAGTGAAATCAATGACTGTAGATCAGTGCGGGTATATCCGATAATCGAACTGCGGCGGTACCACATCATAATGCGACTGTAAGAACGCCACCAGATCGATGAGTTCCTGAATTGTCATGTGACGATTGTATGTGTACATTTTCGACTTGCCGTCTTCAGAAACCTTTTCCTTCGCATACCCTTTGGCCAGCTTATGCGAAGGATTGATGATTGATGTAACGAGGTCACCGTAGGTCTTAACCGTCGCAACCCTGCCACCGAGTTCGACGTAGGGCGGATCAGCAAACGGAATGGCGGGCAGTTCAGTTTCAGCAATGGTATGGCACTGGTTGCATTGCATGTATAAGAAGACTTCTCGTCCCTGAATGGCGTTGCCATCGGGCAAGCGGAAGCCGGCTTCTGACTTCGGGTTCTGGTTGCATCCGCTGATCGTGATTAAGAAAGCAAATAGCAAAAAGAGCGGGGCTCGCGCGTTCATGGCTTGTCTCCAGAATGTTGACTGGTTCCGAGATATATTTGACAGAATACTGCTATCGTTCCAAGACGCAATCAGTACATCTCGCAGCCACTTCCGGTTCGTACATACATGATATATCCGTTTGAAAATCAATAAGCTACTGATTATCACCAGTGTCATTGTCCTGCTCGTCTCGTTGTCGGCATGATTGTTTCTTACCGCCATCACGACAACAACAGTCGCATGCACCGTCTTGCGAATGATCACCTCAACATGCTGGACGTATGCGTTGTCTGGGGCGATAACACGATAGCGGCGGAACTGGACAAAATCGATTTTTGGAACGGTATTTTCACCTGTAATTTCGAGACCCGGAATCAAGCGGCCTGGGATTCTTTCGAGGTGAATCAGATATCGAACAATCACCTGATTTCAGACGATGACAGCATCCGTGATCGGGTCAGGGATATCAGAATCGGTGATCAGATTCGGGTGCGCGGCTATCTTGCCAGTTATGGCAGTCCAGGCGTCATCCCGAGAGGCACCAGTACGTCCCGGACGGATAAGGGAGATGGTGCGTGTGAAACGATTTACGTAGAACGCTTCGAGATCGTCCGGGCTGCAACGAGTTTCTGGCGTATTTCGATGTACGTTTCCTTATGTGTCTTGCTGGCTGGGTTATTCTTCTACTTCAAGCGACCTTTTCGCGTTCATTGAGATCGAGGCCAGCATGAAGAACTGCAATTCCTGTGGCAAGTGCTGTGAAACGGCCGGCAATGGCGGGCTGTCGGCCACAAGGGACGAAATAGACTGGTGGGAAACTTATCGCCCGGATATCGCTCGCTATACGCGGGACGGGAAGATCTGGGTGGATCCCGATACCGGCGATTACCTGGCGCGCTGCCCCTGGCTCAAGCCGTCACCGCTTGGATCAGGAACGGTCTGTGATATTTATCATGATCGCCCGGAGGATTGTCGTCACTATCCCGTCGACATCGAACAAATGATTCGGCATGACTGCGAGATGCTTGAGCCTCGGGACCTGAATGATCTCAAGCGAGCGCAAATCAGACTGGATAGCTTGATGTCGGACAGCCGCCCACCGGTTATCAAACGAGCTTAGGGATGTATAGGCATCGGTGCGACCGGCTGTATTAGTAGCGACCGTGCTGTTTGAAAATGTAATTACTGAGCTCGATAAACTCGTCGTTCATCTGGTGCATGATGCGATGTGCTGAGCGCGCCACGGCACGCATGACTTTGTAGACGAGCTGCGGGTTTTTATCGATGATACTTTCAAAGTCAATACGCGCCAGACTAAGGACCTTGCTGTCACACAACGCTCGCAGGCCGACTGTGTGGGTGTGTCCATCGATAAAGCTGAGTTCGCCGGCAAGATGGCCCTCACGAACAATGGCGATGCTGGCCGTGCCGTCAGCAGCGGTTCGTTTTACGACTTCGAGATTTCCTGCCGCCAACACGTGCAAGGAATTGTCCACCGTGCCTTCTTCTATAAGGTAGTCACCACTGCCGAGCTGGCCTGCGTGCATAAGTTCCGCAAGTATCGCGGCTTCCTCATCGGTGAGTTCGGCACCGAGGTGTGAATTCAAAATCTCTTTTGCGGCTACGTTCATGGCGTTTCTCCCTAGGCCACACAACCTAGCCGCCCGGATGTATCCGGTCTATTCGGGAATACCACTAAAAGCGTGGTACCCCGATTGGACCCGGCGTTGCTGTAAGGTCAGGGTGCGGTGACGACTGCGACAATGACTTCGTTGGCATCAATACAGCCATCTAATTCCGCGATCGTGCCGAATAATTCGACCGAGTCACCGACCGCAAGATCGGTGAATACGCCCATGGTGACTTCCGATTTGTCTGCATCGACCAGAAGAATATCCGCTTCGGCATCGACTCGGGCGCAGGCGGTAGTCCCATCCGACATTGTCAGGTCAAAACTCCTGAATGCCTCCACAATCGAATCAGTGATCGTTCCGCCGATTTGATCATCGTCATCCGCTTCGACGAAAACCAGTGCTGCGCGCATCAGGTCCGGATCAGTCTCGAGGGCCTTCGGCGGCCTCACACCTTCGACTTCGACGGCGGCTGTGAGCACCACGGCATCCGCAGCAATCTCGCCCTCAGCATCGAAATACTTGGTGCCGGGCTGCAACTCGATCACCAGGTTGGTGCTGTCGTCTGCGAGCAGGAGGAACTGACCGACCACCGGATCGCTGACAACCTTGCCTTTGACTTGCTCGGCATTGCCACCGATTTCGAGTACCAAAGCGTTAAGCACTATTACAGGGTCAGTCTCATATCGACCGATGACGACCACCGGGTCGAACTGAGCAAGGCTGTCAAAGTTGGTTGCCAGGCCCTCATTGTCGAAAATGCTGGTCATGCCATCGGTCGTGACATCGACACAACTCTCAGGTGATTCGATATCGCAGAGGACAAAACTGCCAGCAGGGTCTGGAACTTCACCGACTGTGCCTTCAACTCGGGCAAGCTTGTCCTGCAAGCCGCTGTCCATGATTTTGACTTTGACCACGGGCCGGAAATTGTACTTACCGCTATTACCTGCAGCGGTGATTTTGATGGACTTATTCGCATCTATATCGATCGCTATCATCAAGGTTCGGCCTGGCAGTACGTTGAACCCACTCGAGTCGAGCAAATCGATTTTGCCGTTGGCGGGAAGTTTCGGAAACTCAGAATCGCCCTCGTGCCGGACGAGCTCCAGATCATCAATGACGAGCCGCAGTTTGGTATACATGCCAACTTCGACCTCACCGAAAATAATCGGCTCGTTGAAGTTCTCGAGGTCGAGCAGGTCAATGGGCTCAGACCCTTCGAAGAGCACTTGTTGACCGTCGTCGCCACCAATAAGGATCGCTTGCTTCACGTTCAGCTTGATCGCGCTGAACTCGTCGGTTGGTGCATCTGTAAGAAACAGCCCTACGGTACCGGTTGTCCCTACGGGACCGATTGCAACGGGGGTTTCAGTTGTTTCGGACCCTCCCCCACAGGCTGAAGTTATAAAAAGTACGCTTAGCGCCAGTGCAAGCGAGCGGAGTTTGAGAACTTGAAGTTGCATGGACATGATTTTTCCCGTGGTCTTGGCCGATGCTTCTAGGTGGAATGCTCGGCCGTCAATTATGTAGGCTAATCTACCACTCCTGCCGTTTGTAACAACCGTCGCGAAAAAGAGACATTTACATAAGCTGGCAGACTCCAGGGCATTCAGCAGACATTCGGAAAATTCGGAAAATTCGGGTGAGAGGGGTAGCTTTTACACGCTGATCCGAAGCTACCCCATGTACATTACGGCTTCCGGAACAAAAGAGTGAAGCGGTCTGTGTTGCCGGTAACCGAATGCCGGCCTACCTCGTACTCCAATTCATCGTCAGCGCGGAAATGCAGGTCGGAGTAGCCGACAAATTCGAACCCAACATCGAGCATTTCCTTGATAACGAGTACCGGATCAATGCGACGTCCATTTTCGTTATTATGCGCTTCCATGTGACGGCGCGTGTGGTCAACGGCGCCATACAAGCCGCCGCTCTTCAGTGAGTCGAATACTTGTTTGTTCATCTTGGTTCGCGTTTCGGCACCAAAGTTGTGCAGGTTTCGAAACGTTAACACCATGTCCAGGTCGGAAATGCCAAACTCAAAATCATCCATTGCGTAGAAACGTTCGCCTGCAGGGCGATGCGTGTTTTCATTGGTTTCGAGAACTTCAATGTTTTCGAAGCCCGGTGTTCCTACGATGCGCTCCGCGACGCGTCCGGTGCCCAGGGCGACATACAGTTTTCCGTTCTCCGCGAGTACCGGACCCAGAATTCGTGTGTACCAACCACCTCCGGGCAGAAGCTCCAGAACACGCATATCGTCTTCAAGGCCGAAGAACTTCAGCGTATCGAGCGGCCGGCGATTCCGGTCTCTGTCGCGGTCAGCTTGTGGACGAGACTCGGCTGCGAGAGCCGCTTCGACTTTGGCATCTATTGTGTCGTCGGCTTGCGCATAGACAGACAGAGTTAGGAGCAGGGCGATGATCAGAAGTTTCATTTGGGTATCCTTTTATTTGACTGGAATGAAGCCTATCAGTTTCTTCGAAACGTGTACTATTTCTGTTGGACCGATTAAGGAGATTTCGTTATGGAACTGGAACGGTTTATTGCTGATTGCGCCGCTGCTGTCGGCGACAGCGCGCCAACGAAGGCTGTTCGCGAAGTGGTGGCCCGTGCGGTGGAGAATTCGACGACGCTGGTAAAAGTTCTCGGTACGCCAGAGCGGGGAGGGGTTAATCGCATCCATGTGTCCGAGGATCTGACCATTCTCAACGTTATTTGGGCGCCCGGCATGACGATAAAGCCGCACAATCACAATATGTGGGCGGTTATCGGTGTGTACGGTGGGCGCGAGGACAACATCTTCTGGCGCAGGATTAAAGATGATCCCGCCGGTTGCATTGAGGCGGCAGGCGCGAAGTCGATTGGCAAGAGCGAGGTCAGGCCACTGGGCGACGATATTATTCATTCGGTTACCAATCCAACCGGCAAACTAACCGGTGCTATTCATGTTTATGGCGGCGACTTCTTTGAGGTGCATCGCAGCGAATGGGAGCCCGAGAGCCTGGAGGAACGGCCGTATGATATTGATACGAACATGAAACTGTTTGTCGATGCTAACAAGATGATGGAGTTATCTTGATGGCAGTCAGGATTTTCGTTGCCGTCGTACTGCTGGCGGCAAGCTCGCTACAGGCCCAGGAGCCGTCGTTCGGTCCGGTTATCGACGGATTCGGCCCGACCTACCCGATAAGCGACAGAGACGTGGCCCTGGAAGAGGGTTTTGTGTACCAGGCAGTTTTTGATGCGGTGGACAACCCGGATGAGAAATCTCTGAATACCGGACTTGTTAGCGTTGCCCGATACCTGAATATGCATGCGCGCAACGGCGTCGCGGTCAAGAATATGAATGTTGCCGTGGTTGCACATGGGCCGGCACTAAAGGCGCTGTTTTCCGATGAGGCTTATCGCACTCACTACGGTATCGATAACCCGAACAGCGAATTGCTGCAGAAGCTCGATGACGCGGGCGTCAGTTTTTATGTCTGTGGACAGTCAATGGCATTTGGCGGATTCGAAAAGAAAGAGCTTATCGCTCCGGCCAACGTCGCATTGTCGGCAATGACCATGCTGACGGTATTGCAATCAGAGGGGTACGCTTTGCTCCGCTAGACGCTCAGGCGCTGCCCGCTTTTCTACGCGGTCTTGCAGAAACGGAATAACACTAAGCGCAAGAACGACGAGCGCAGCGTCGACATATAACGCGACAGCGTAGCCCATGCGTTCTGCAACCATTCCCTGCCAGTAGTTGCCCATGCTGATGGCAACATTCGAAAACGCCATGTAGGCCGTAAATTGCGTCGCGGCAACAGCTGGATTGGTCATCCCCATGAATATCGCGATTCGCACCGCGAATGCCATGCCGAACAGGAGTGCGTGACTCAGGATGAGTGTGCCGAATAGCGCGGCGGGAATGTTGGTCAGTCCAACGCTTGAGATTTGCCAGGCGAGGATGATGGTAGGAATGACCGTTGCAATGTAGAAAATCGCAGTAATACGTTTGACGCCGAATCGACTTCCCAAGATGCCGCCGACGATGCAACCGACAGCTGACGTTAAAGCGACCCCCAGCGAAAGTTGGGATATTTGCGTCTCGTTGAGCCCATAGTCGACTTGCATCGTACCGAGTAATGCGTAAGCAAGCGCCATGGCAGCAATAGGCAGAAAAGCGAACAGCAAGCCAAATCGGGGCCCGCTGCCAGATTCGACAAAGCCGGTGTAGACTTCGCGAATAAACCCACCAAGCGTTCCAACAAAGTGTGCGAACTGACCGACTTTGCGCGGTGAGTCGACTACCTTTGCATCTTCATCGAATATGAAGAACAGAATAAAAAGCAGGTTCAAGAACAACAAAGAACTAACGAAAAATAGCGAGGCGTTGATGCCCCACAAACTGGAGACGAAAATCGCACCACCGCCGCCCAATGCGATGCCGAAGTACTGACCGCCGAACATAAAACCGTTACCACTCGCTCGCTCGTCTTTTTTAAGTGTGCTGACCGCGAGAGAATCGATTGCAACATCCTGAGTCGCGCAGAATAGATTGTTGAGGACGATCATCCAGAGCAGCAGTCGGAAATTCTCGACGAAATCGACTGTTGCGGTGATGCCCAGCGTAATGATCATCATGAGCGTGCAGCCACTAATCCACGCTTTGCGGCCACCGAATCGGCGCAGCTTCACGATATCGATGATCGGCGCCAACAACCATTTAAACGACCAGGGAATAAAGAGCGCGGCAACAAATCCGCCGATCTGTTCGATTGACAGCCCTTCTATGCGCATAAACGCGACCATCGCGGTGGTCGTAAATCCGTAAGGAATACCCTCGGAAATGTACAAAATACCGAAGGCTGATAGCCGTCCCTTACGGCTATGCAGCATATTGGTCCGCATTGTCGTTCTCGTTATGGGCGGTGGGCTGCAACCCTACGTGAAAAGACGGCCAAATGCTCCCAGGTCGGTGAGCGCGACGAACAAGAGGCCGCTGATTGCGCCACCGAGATGAGCATCGTGATTGATGCGACCGGTATTCTGGGTCGATGCCCAATAAGAATAGGCAACGTAACCAATGGCAAACAGGAATGCGGGGATCGGCACGGGAATGGGAATGATCATCAAGGTTGTTGTAGGAAAATAGACGATGTAGGCAAAAAGCACGGCTGAGATAGCGCCGGATGCACCCAGCGATGCATAGCCCGGGTTGTTTCTCTGTTTGTACCACGTACAAGTGTGGCTGATGACAAGCCCAAAGAAGTACAGGCACAGAAAAGGAACAGTACCGATGAATCGCTCCATCGGAAATGCGAAAAAGTAAAACGTGAACATGTTGAACAACAGATGCCCGACGTCGGCGTGTACGAAGCCACTCAATATCATCGTGCTGTACTGTCGTTTGGGCAGGAAGTGATAGGGCCGGAACAGGCACAAGTCGATTATGCGTGGCGATTGAAAAAGCCCCATCAGGCTAATGCCGATGGTCAGAATCATGATCAGAGGTGCCGCTACGCTGCCGTTATCAAACATTTACTTGTATCCCTGTGCTTGCAGATTAAACAGGTGAGCATACTGACCATCTTCGGCCAGCAGACTTTCGTGCGTGCCGCGCTCCAGGATCTTGCCCTTATGTATCACGATAATTTGCGCAGCGGCACGTACGGTCGAGAATCGGTGCGAGATAAGGATGGTCATCTTGTTGCTGCTTGCCGTTCGAAAATGCTCGAAGACTTCGGCTTCTGACGAAGCGTCCATTGCGGCCGTTGGCTCATCCAGCACGAGAATGTCAGCATCGCTGCGCATGAACGCTCGCGACAGAGCAATCTTCTGCCACTGTCCACCCGATAGCTCCCGGCCACCCTTGAACCAACGGCCCAATTGGGTTTCGTAGCTATCGGGCATGTCTTCGATAAAAGGTGCTGCGAGTCCGGTGGTTGCTGCGTCTTGCCATTTTTCTTTGTTATCGATATGTCGAACATCACCAGCACCGATGTTTTCGCCAACCGAAAACTGGTAACGGCCGAAGTCTTGAAAAATGACGCCGACACGCTGGCGCAATGCCTCAACATCCCACTCTTGAAGATCCATCCCATCCAGCAGGATCCGGCCCTCAGTCGGGTCATAGAGGCGCGTGAGCAGTTTGATCAGCGTTGTTTTGCCGGAACCATTTTCACCGACCAGCGCCAGACTCTCGCCCGGTTTGATTTGCAGGCAGATGTTGCTGAGCGCTTTTTCCTTTGCGCCGGCATAAGAAAAGGAGACATTTTCAAATTCCAGCCCACGCTCGGGTTCGGGCCCGTGGACGGCATCGCCACGTCGCGCCGGAACCGGTTGTTCCAGGTACTCGTATAAATTGGACAAATACAGGTTGTCTTCATACATGCCGCTGACGGCGGTCAGAATGGCCGAAACGGAGGCTTGTCCTTGCCGGAATAACACCAGGTACATTGTCATGGCGCCCAGCGTGATTGCTCCCGCGACCGTTGTGAGGACTACCCAGCCATAGGCCGCATAAAGGGCACCCGTCGAGATCAGCCCGAGCAGGAAGCCCCAGGTATCCCGACGTATCGTTAGCTTTCGGTCCTCAATAAACAATTTTCTGAAAATGTCCCGATAACGTTGCAGAAGCCGCGGGCCCAATTGAAAGAGTTTCACTTCCTTGACGCCATCTTCACGCGCGATCACTGTCTCGAGGTACATCTGCATGCGGGTATCGGGAGATCGCCAGCGAAACAGCCGGAAAGCATCCCCGGAAAATTTCGCCTCAGCAAAGAAAGAAGGCAGACCGGCCGCGACCAAAATCACAACGGCCCAGGGGGAAAACGCGAACAGCAAAACCGAGTAACTTGCCAGCGAGATTGCATTTTGCACCAGACCAAACGTCCGGGTGACGAGACTTAAAGGTCGGCTGGATGCCTCCCGGCGCGCCTGCGTGAGCTTGTCGTAAAACTCGGAGTCCTCAAAATGCGCAAGTTCGAGCGTCATCGCTTTTTCGAGAATCATGACATTGACGCGTTGGCCAAGCAGGGCGCGCAGCAGCGACTGGCTCGCCGATATGCCGCGTTGGGTTGCGGCGACCGCGATGACAACCAGTGCTTCCAGCCCGACGAGCAGGAGCACGCCACGGGTATCGGGATCCGCAGCCTGAGATGCGCTTAGAACGCCGTCGACAATGAGTTGGCCTATATAGGCGATGACCGCTGGCAATATGCCGCCGATCAGAGTGAGCAAGCCCAGAGTAATCGTGAGAGGCCGGCTCGTTGTCCAGACAAGGTCAAGTGCGCGCCGGCTGTAGCCGAACACGCCGAGAGCCCGCCGCAAAAATCCAGCGTCAGAGTTGTTAGTGTCGGCCATTGACGCCTAGAATACTCGAAATGAAGGGAGTGGATATGAAGATCATGTTTCGAGTTTCAAGCTTGCTGGTTGGCGCAATCCTGATCGCCTCGTCAGCAATCGCAGCGGATACCGACGAGCTCAGCGCCATGCTTGCGCAGTTTCTTGCGACGTCGGGTGAGGAGGCGGCACATGAGTCATTCTGGGCCGATGATCTTATCTACACGTCGTCCGCTGGTTTGCGCTTTGGAAAAGCCGAGATAATGGCCGGTTTCGAAGCTTCTGACACAGGCAGTAATTCAACCGAAGAACCGCCGCCGCTCGTCTATTCTGGCGAAGAAGTCGATATTCGAATTTTCGGCGATATGGCGATCGTCGCATTCAAGCTGGTAGGCAGACCTGCGGATACGGCCGCTGGGGGCGATGTGATGTACTACTTTAATACGGGCACCTTCCTGAAACGAGACGGTGTGTGGCAAGCTGTAGCCTGGCAAGCGACCATTATTCCGCCGACATGAAGAAGAAGCTGGATTTCAAAACTCCGGAAGACATCGTCGAGGTTGGTGCTGACCGGGTCTTCACCAAAGCTGAGCCGGTGCCGCCACCTGCGGCTACTTTCACGGTATCCGCTCGCAACAAGCCCCGCGATTTACCGGTTTTTCAATATCTCAGAAAAAATTACGGCAATCTCCGTATCAATGAAGTTGACAGCCTGTTCGGTTTTGTTGAGAAAAGTACGTTGTACGGTGGCCGCGGATTTACAACGCGCGAGCTGTCAGACAAGGACGTAAGTCAGCTCAACAGTGCGGGCATTGGAATCCGCATTCCAATGTCGAATCACACTGTCGATCGCAAGGAGTATCGGCTCAATCTCTGGCTCCTTCGCAAGTATCATGTGCCCGGCAATTCGATCATCTGCACGAACGATGATCTGGCGCGCTGGATACGCGCAGACTTTCCCGACTACCGGCTCGACGCAAGTGTTATCAAGAACATCAAAACGCATGCCAAGATCGAGGCGGCGATGGAGCTTTACGACTCCGTCGTTTTACCGATGCCGGTTAATGAAGAACTCGATTTCCTCGCAGAGATCAAGGATAAGGACAAGATCACCTTATTCGCCAATGCCGGATGCGCGCTGACCTGCCCGTCGAGAATCTGTTACGCATCGATTTCCAAGGTCAACAAAGGCCGCGGTGGCGAGTTTCAGTGTTCACAGCCACTCAAGGACCGTGATACGCACGGCATGGTTGATTTTCCACTGGAACCTTACATCGAGCTTGGCTTTCATCGCTTCAAATTACTGCGTGCCCGGCCCAACGCCATGACCGGATTCTAGGCGGTCATAACCAGTCAAACTCGGCCGAGAAGTGTCGAAGAAACTGCGGCGCTTTGACGATCTTCATACCACGAATACTGGAGCGACGCTCCCACACCAGGGTGATCGCCTCAAGCACGTAGTCCATATGACTTTGCGTATAGACACGCCGTGGAATCGCAAGTCGCAGTAAGTCGAGACGGGCTGCTTTTTCGTCGCCGCTGTGCGGATCGGATCCAAACATGACCGTACCGATTTCGACTGCGCGTATGCCGCCCTCGAGGTACAGTTCCACCGATAGTGCCTGGCCGGGATACTGCAGCGGCTCTATGTGAGGAAGAAAGCGCCGCGCATCAAGGTAAACCGCGTGACCACCGGCGGGTCTTACGACTGGTATGCCGTTGTCGTGCAGACCTTCGACGACGTATCGCGTGGAAAGCAGGCGGTAGTCAAGATAGTTTTCATCCAGGACCTCGCGCAGCCCGACGGCAATCGCCTCGAGGTCGCGTCCGGCCAGTCCGCCGTAGGTCGGGAAACCCTCAGTCATGATCAAGAGATTGCGTTCCTGCAGAGCGAGCTCCGCATCGTTGCTGCACAGGAATCCGCCAATATTGCAGAATGCATCTTTCTTTGCGGACATCGTGCAACCGTCGGCATAACTGAACATCTCACGAGCGATGTCGACTGCCGCTGTATTTTCGTACCCCGGCTCGTTCTGCTTGATGAAAAACGCGTTCTCTGCAAATCGGCATGCGTCGATATAGAAAGGTATGCCGGCGCTTTTGGCGATGCGGCTGATCTCTCGGATGTTCGACATTGAAACCGGCTGACCGCCAACCGAGTTATTGGTTACTGTCACCATGATCACCGGAATGCGTTCCGGACCTTCTGCTTTGACAAGCTCATCCAAAGCAACGATGTCCATGTTCCCCTTGAATGCAAAGTCAGAGTTGATGTCGTTAGCTTCATCGCAGATCAGGTCAAGCGGTTTCCCGCCAACGAATTCGATATTCGCGCGCGTGGTATCAAAGTGCGTATTGTTTGGGACGATCGAATCCGGTTTCACCAGCATGCCGAAAAGAATGTGTTCGGCGGCTCTGCCCTGGTGAGTCGGTATGACCTGTTCAAAACCGAATATGTCCTGAACGGTATCGCGAAATCGAAACCAGCTTCGGGCGCCGGCATATGACTCATCGCCCCGCATCATGGCGGCCCACGCATCCGATGACATGGCGCTGGTGCCCGAGTCCGTCAACAGATCGATAATGACGTCTTCCGCTCGCAGCAAGAACGGGTTGTAGTGCGCCTCTCGAATCAACTGCTCGCGTTCGTCACGCGTCGTGAGCTTGATGGGCTCGATCATCTTGATCCGGAATGGTTCGATAATTGTTTTCATATGAAACAAATTAGGCGATGCATGGCGCGTTCGCGATACGTAAAACTACTGCGAATACAGTTTGCATTAGTAATACCCCTGATAGTTTCAGGCTGGACTCAGTCTATTATCAATTACCAATTATGAATACAAAAGACCTGACACAACGCGCGGATCTTACGCGCCATGCCCACGGTACCGGTGCGCTGCGAACGCGACGTCCCGCCTACGTGGATTTCCTGCCACCGTGTAACGATGCGTGCCCGGCCGGCGAAAATATTCAGGCCTGGCTGGCGCTCTCACAAGCAGGCGACTACGAAGCCGCCTGGCGTGAACTCGTGAGCAACAACCCGATGCCTTCAATTCACGGACGGGTGTGCTATCACCCCTGTGAAGACGTTTGCAATCGCGCCTTCACCGATAGCCCCGTCAGCATTCATGCTGTCGAGCGTTTTCTCGGCGATATGGCGCTGGAAAAAGACTGGCAGTTTGAGAAGCCACAATCGAGCAGTGGCAAGAAGATCTTGATCGTTGGCGCAGGACCGAGTGGCCTGTCAGCTGCGTATCAGCTTGTTCGAATGGGGCACGAGGTTGAGATTCGCGAAGCGGGCCCCGTTGCCGGTGGCATGATTCACTTTGGCATTCCGGCTTACCGCATGCCACGAGATGAGCTGCATGCTGAAGTAAAACGTATCGAAAATATCGGCGTGAAGATAACGCTGAACCATCGCGTCGAAGATGTTCTCAAGGAAAAAGAAGAAGGCGGTTTCGATGCTGTGTTCGTCGCCGTAGGTGCGCACATCAGTAAGAAGATCGACATCCCGAACCGCGACGCTGGCAAGATACTGGATGCTGTTAGTTTCTTGAGTCAGGCGAATGACGGCGGCGAGCCGCCGAAGATTGGCCGTCGGGTGGCGATCTACGGCGGTGGTAACACGGCAATGGATGCTGCGCGTACTGCCAAGCGTCTGGGCGCTACCGAAGCGATGATCATTTACCGTCGCGACCGCAGCAGCATGCCGGCGCACGACTTCGAAGCCGACGAGGCGATAGAAGAGGGCATCAAGATCAACTGGCTGCGAACCATCAAGGAGATTGACAAGTCGACCTTCAAAGTCGAGATCATGGAACTTGATGAAAACGGTCGCCCTCAGCCCACCGGTGAGTTTGAAGAACTGCAGGCCGACTCATTGATTCTCGCCGTTGGTCAGGACACGGATACCGGTTTTCTCGAGTCCGTCCCCGGTATCGAGTTTCAATGGGATCATACCGTTGTCGTCAACGATCAGATGATGACGGGGCACGACGGAATATTTGCGGGCGGCGACATGGTGCCCAGCGATCGTTCAGTCACCATCGCGGTAGGCCATGGCAAACAGGCAGCGAGACATATCAATGCCTGGCTGGACAAGTCGACGTATCAACGCGGTCCGAGAAACGAGCTCATCGGTCATGAAAAACTGCACATGTGGTATCGCACGGAGGCGCCACAAATGGAACAAGACCGCCTCGCCGTGGATGACCGTGCGGGAGGTTTCGACGAGATCATGCAGAATTTGTCAGAGGCTGATGCGCAGTTTGAAGCAAGACGTTGCCTGTCGTGCGGCAACTGCTTCGAGTGTGACGGTTGCTACGGAGCGTGCCCGGAGGACGCCATTATCAAGCTCGGACCCGGAAATCGGTACAAATTCGATTTTGATAAATGCACAGGATGTGCGGTGTGTTTCGAGCAATGCCCTTGCCACGCGATCGAAATGACGGATGAACCGGCTATCGAAGGATCAGTCTAGTGACAACGAAAAGCGCTCTTGAAGGCAACGAAGCGGTTGCGCGGGTTGCATACGCCGTAAGTGAAATCTGTTCAATTTATCCGATAACGCCGTCGTCGCCGATGGCGGAGTACACGGACATCTGGTCGGCGGCTGGAAAGAAAAACATCTGGGGACATGTTCCCGATGTTATTGAGATGCAAAGTGAGGGCGGTGCCGCTGGTACGGCGCATGGTGCGTTGCAGACGGGAGCGATGACCACGACGTTCACCGCGTCTCAGGGCCTCATGCTGATGCTGCCCAATATGTACAAAATAGCGGGCGAATTGACGTCAGCCGTGTTTCACGTTGCATCACGTTCGCTGGCAGCTCAGGGATTATCAATTTTCGGCGACCATCAGGACGTGATGGCCGCTCGTACAACAGGTTTCGGTTTGCTGGCGTCCTCATCCGTGCAGGTTGCACAGGATCTGGCGCTGGTTGCACATGCATCGACACTCGAGTCACGCGTTCCGTTCACTCACTTTTTTGATGGCTTCAGAACGTCTCATGAAGTCAGCAAGATCGATTTGGTGAGTACTGAAGATATCGAAGCGATGATCGATTCGAACCTGGTTTACGAGCATCGCAGCCGTGCCCTGAATCCTGACAATCCGTTCATACGGGGTACCGCACAGAATCCGGATGTCTATTTCCAGGCTCGCGAAAGCGTCAATCGGTTTTATGACGTGACGCCTGCGATAGTGGAAAAATACATGGATCGGCTCGCAGGACTGACAGGCCGACAATACCGCTTGTTTGACTACTACGGCGATCCAGAGGCAGACCGCGTGATCATGCTTATGGGGTCGGGCGCGGATACCGTACAGCAGACCATTGACGCCTTGCCGAACTCCGGTCTGGGCATGATAAATGTTCGCCTGTACCGACCGTTTTCCAATCAACATCTCTTGGCGGCGCTTCCGGTGACCGCAACGAAAGTTGCCGTACTCGATCGCACCAAGGAAATTGGTGCCAGTGGTGAACCCTTGTATCAGGATGTCATGACGGCCTTGGGCGAAGCGGTCAGTGACGGCTCGCGGGAAGCTATGCCGAAAGTCATCGGTGGGCGCTACGGTCTTTCCTCAAAAGAATTTACCCCGGCTATGGTGAAAGCGGTTTTTGACGAACTCAAAAAGGAGCGCCCCAAAAATCATTTCACAATTGGTATCAATGACGACGTTACTCACACAAGTCTCGAATTCGACAGTAACTTTCAGATTGAAGGCGAGGAGGCCACACGAGCATTGTTTTTCGGTCTGGGTTCAGACGGTACTGTCGGCGCCAACAAGAACAGCATTAAAATTATTGGCGAGAGTACAGACCTGCATTGCCAGGGTTACTTCGTTTACGACTCCAAGAAGTCGGGCTCGAGAACCGTATCGCACTTGCGCTTTGGTCCGAAGCCGATTCATGCCCCCTACCTGATCCAGTCGGCAAACTTCATTGCCTGTCACAAGTTCGATCAAATTAACAAAATAGAGATACTGGATAAGGCGGCGGACGGAGCAGTATTCCTGCTCGACAGCCCGTACGCAGCCGACGAGGTTTGGGAAAAACTACCGGCATCGGCGCAGCAAATTATTATCGATCGCAACATCAGTTTCTATGTCATCGATGCTACCCAGGTAGCTCGAGAAGCGGGTATGGGGAAACGCACGAACACGGTAATGCAGGTGTGTTTCTTTGCGCTTTCCGGTGTCTTGCCGCGCGATGAGGCGATACAGCAAATTCGAAAGTCGATTGAAAAGAGTTATCGCTCCAAAGGGCAGTCGGTTATTGATCGAAATTTCGCGGCCGTTGATGCCGCACTGGATCACCTGCACCAGGTCGCGGTACCAAAAAGCGCTAGCAACGAGCGCGGACTTGATGATGTTGTGCCGGCGCACGCGCCGCAGTTTGTGCAAGAAGTCACCGCACAAATGATGCGTGGTCATGGCGACGATTTACCGGTCAGCAAAATGCCGGTCGACGGAACCTACCCAAGTGCGACCACTCAATTTGAAAAGGGCAATGTGTCCGATCGGGTTCCGCTATGGGATCCGGACCTGTGCATACAGTGCGGTAACTGTGCATTTGTTTGCCCACACAGCGTAATTCGAGCCAAGTTCTATCACGAGAGTTCACTGGACGATGCGCCGGACAGCTTTCCGTCAGCGCCGATCAGCGCCCGCGGATTTCCGGAAACGCGTTATTCATTGCAGGTATATCCCGAGGATTGCACGGGATGCACGTTGTGCGTCGATGCCTGTCCGGTAAGGAGCCCGGATGGCGAAGATGTTCGTGCCATCAACATGGCTGACAAGATGCCATTACTGGATGAGACCAAGGCGAACGTTGCATTCTTTGAGACACTGGAATTCAATGACCGTGCAGCGCTTGATTTTTCTTCAGTACGTGGCGCGCAGTTCCTGCAGCCACTGTTCGAGTTCGCTGGCGCTTGTGCCGGCTGTGGAGAGACGCCTTACGTCAAGCTGCTCTCGCAACTTTTTGGACCTCGATTACTGGTGGCGAATGCGACGGGTTGTTCATCAATCTACGGTGGCAATCTACCGACGACACCGTGGGCGAAGAACGCCGAGGGCAGTGGCCCCGCCTGGTCGAACTCACTGTTTGAGGATAATGCCGAATTCGGATTGGGCATGCGTGTCGCAGCCGATCACCATATGGCGATTGCGAAGCAGCTCGTTACCGAACTCGCGGCGGACATCGGCAGTGACATGGCAGAACAACTGGTCACCGGTGGCCAGCGGGTCGGCAGCGAAATTCGCGGACAGCGACATCGTGTCGCTGAGCTGAAGACCATTCTGCAGGAACTCATCAATAAGAATGACAGCCCGAAAGCCGTCGCGTTATTGTCAATCGTCGATCATCTTGTACGTCGCAGTGTCTGGTTGGTTGGCGGCGATGGCTGGGCCTACGATATTGGGTCGGGTGGTCTCGATCACGTGTTAGCCAGCGGTCGAAACGTCAACATTCTGGTGATGGATACCGAAGTGTATTCGAACACGGGTGGACAGATGTCCAAAGCGACGCCCTTGGGCGCATCTGCAAAATTCGCCTCAGCCGGTAAGCGCATCGGTAAGAAAGACCTGGCGTTGCAGGCTATTTCGAGCGGTAACGTTTACGTCGCGCAGGTGGCGATGGGAGCCAATCCACAGCAAACGCTGTTGGCGATGCGAGAAGCCGAGGAATACGAGGGCCCTTCATTAATACTTGCGTACAGCCATTGCATAGCGCACGGCTACGATTTGAAAGATGGCCTCAAGCAGCAGAAGCTGGCAGCTCTGAGTGGATACTGGCCGTTGTTGCGTTACAATCCGGAGCTGCGCGCCGCTGGCAAAAAACCGTTTGTGCTGGATTCACCGCGACCAACGATTCCGTTACGCGAATACGCCTACAACGAGATGCGTTACAAGGTTCTGACCAAGACGCATCCGGAAGAGGCAGAAAAGATGATGGTGATGGCGCAGGAAACGGTGGATCGTCGCTGGCAAACCTACGAGCATCTATCCAAGCAGGAACCGGCGCAGTTCGAGCACGCATAAAAAAAGGCGAGGTCCGAAGACCTCGCCTCTTTGTTCAGCTTCGTAACGCTGACTAGTCTATAAGACTAGAGCGGAACGATGTTCTCTGCCTGAGGACCTTTCTGGCCGTCAGTAACAGTGAACTCGACCTTCTGGCCTTCAGCCAGTGTCTTGAATCCGCTGCCAGTGA
>JAACFM010000036.1 GCA_009937445.1 Gammaproteobacteria bacterium
GCGGCGGAGTCCTTGCCGACGGAATACAACATGACGGGGTTCTCGGACTCTGCGACGACTTCACGCATAATCTGGATGCTTTCTGCTTCGAGGCGTTCAAGGTGGGTAAGATTCATTGTATAAGCTCAGAATGATTCGTGAACAATTTGGCGGACGCAAGATAGCATCGTTGGCACGGGAAGAACACTCGCCTCACGGTTGCGGCATTCAACAGGCATTACACTCAGGTGACATTCGCGATTTCGCGTAAGACGGACGTCGCGAATGCGCCACGCCCCAGTGTGAAGGACAGCGTCAGTGAATCCGGACTGACCTCGCTCTCCAACTGCTGTACTCGTAATCTCAAGCTTCGACTGCCTGGTTTGACACGCGCCTTGTCCAGTGCCTTCTGCCAACGCTCATGGGCACTGTTCGACCCATCTCCGGCCAACTCGGCGGCGGGATGGATGTCCATCTCTGCACAGCGCTGGTGTAGCGCATCATCAACCTCATCGGCGTCAAAGACGCTGCCGGTTCCATCCAGATTGACAATATCGCCCGGCAGGACCCGGTTCCAGGTGCCATCCACAACGCGCGTGTGCAAGGACTCGTTAAACAGGAATGACCGGGCGCTCGAGATGGCGATACTGCGTTTGTGGCGTGGCAGTCGCTTGCCGGCCGCCCAGTCATCGGCCAAGCGAATATTGCCACCCCCACGTCCAAAACGTTGCGGGCCGAAATAGTTCGGCACACCGTGATCTCTGATCAGTTTTATTTTTTCGGACAAGGACGCCGTATCGCCGTCGATAGCGCGCAGGACAATACGGAAGTGATTCGTCTTATGCGCCCCACGCCGAAGTTTCTTCGAGTGCCGCTGGATATCGAGAATCGAGACGCCTTCCACCTCGACTGCCTGCCAGTCAGGACTGTTCCATCGCGGCACGCTAAACCACTGACGGGTCACCGCGTTGCGATCCTTCAATCCCGAGTAGCCAATGTCTCTGGCCGGGACGTCGGCGAAGCCAGCGAGCTGCCGGCTGACCCATTCGGTATTGGCGCCCGTCTTTTCGACGTAGAGGTAGTCGTGCTCGCCCTCCCCGTCGAACTCGTAACCGAGCTCCTCCGTAACATCGAAGTCTGCGGGCGTTGTGCGGATCGCCGCGGCAAACAGCGGCATCCCGTATGCACGAGCCCAGGAAGGTAATGACATGGGAATTTGCGTCCGGCGCTAGCCGGTCGTACTGACGACCGGGACCACCTGATAGAAGGTTTCGTGTTTACCGATCATGCCAAGGTCGGTCCGTGCGCGCTCTTCCGCCGCATCAACGCCCTGCTTGAGATTGATAACCTCGGCGTCCAGCGCCGCGTTGCGTTCACGCAGCGCATCGTTGAGAGCGCGCTGCTCAGCGACAGCAAATCGTAGTTTCTGGGTCTTCTGATAACCGTCATCGGAAAACCAAAGATCGGCCTGAAGACCGAGCCCGGCAATCACCAGTGCTACCAATAGCCAGCGTGAACTGAACAAACGCTTACCCCAAATCTACAACAGTTGGCGTCAGGCCTTGACCGAAAACGCTCCGCGGGCTGCATATCCTGCCTCTGCACCCAATTCTTCTTCAATGCGCAGCAGCTGGTTGTACTTGGCGATTCGATCAGATCTGGACAAAGAACCGGTCTTTATCTGAGTCGCGCTGGTACCAACTGCTATGTCAGCGATCGTGCTGTCTGAGGTTTCCCCCGAACGATGCGAGATCACCGCACTAAACCCTGCTGCATCTGCCATAGTAATCGCATCAAGAGTTTCGCTTAAGGTACCGATTTGGTTGGGTTTTATCAATATTGAATTGGCAATTTTTTCATTGATGCCCCGACCAAGAATTGACGTATTGGTGACGAACAGATCGTCGCCAACAAGCTGAATGCGGTCGCCTATGGCGTCCGTGAGCAGGCGCCAGCCCTCCCAGTCACTCTCATCCATGCCATCTTCGATCGTAATAATCGGATAGGCATCGGCCAATTCGGCCAGGTATGCGCTGAATCCGGCCGCATCGAACTGCCGCCCTTCTGATTCCAGGTCGTATATACCGTCTTTGTAAAATTCGGAACTTGCGACATCGAGGCCCAGCAAGATGTCGTCCCCAGCCTTGAAACCGGCTTTTTCGATGGCCGTCATGATGATGTCGAGTGCGGCGCGGTTCGATGGCAGGTTGGGCGCAAAACCACCCTCGTCACCGACAGCCGTATTCATGCCCTGGCTCGAGAGCACACTCTTCAGGTTGTGAAAGATCTCCGCACCGTAGCGCAGCGCCTCTTTAAACGTCGGAGCTCCCACAGGGAGAATCATGAATTCCTGGATATCAACGCTGTTGTCCGCATGCGCGCCGCCATTGATGATATTCATCATCGGCACAGGCATCATCGTGCTGTCGCCGAGGTGACGGAACAAGGACAGACCTTTGGATGCTGCCTCGGCTTTCGCCGTGGCCAACGAGATCGCGAGCAAGGCATTGGCACCAAGGCGGCTCTTGTTGTCGGTCCCGTCCAGATCGATCATGCACTGGTCGACTGCACGCTGATCGGCAAATTCGTTACCGAGCAAAGCGTCTCGCAACTCGCCATTCACATTGCCAACGGCTTTTTGCACGCCTTTGCCGAGATAGCGCGACATGTCACCGTCCCGCAGCTCTACGGCCTCACGTGAGCCTGTCGATGCTCCTGAAGGGACGCCGGCGCGCGCGCTGGTACCATCCACCAATGTGACATCGGCTTCCACCGTCGGGTTGCCGCGTGAGTCGAGAATTTCCCGACCACGTATTTCGCTGATCTTGATCATTGTTATTCCATTTAGGCTAGTTAGTCGGGAACCCCGAGACCGTAGTCTGCTTCGAGATACCCACTTTGTTTGACGCTGCTGTCGATCGACATCAACGTTTCGAGAAGCTGTTTCATTTTATCGAGCGGCCACGCATTCGGGCCGTCGCTAAGCGCTTTAGATGGATCCGGGTGTGTCTCCATGAAAAATCCAGCGACACCTGCTGCTGCGGCGGCGCGAGCCAGCACCGGGATAAACTCCCGACGTCCACCGGATGCAGACCCCAAGCCGCCTGGCTGCTGCACCGAATGGGTTGCATCAAAGACCACCGGCGCGCCTGTGCCACGCATCACGGCGAGGCTGCGCATGTCGGACACGAGGTTGTTGTAACCAAAGCTGAAGCCACGCTCGCAAACCATGATGTCCTTATTTCCAGTGGATCTCGCCTTTTCTACCACGTTGTCCATTTCCCAGGGCGACAGGAACTGGCCTTTCTTGATATTCACTGGCAGCCCCGTCGCCGCCGTCCGCAGAATAAAGTTGGTTTGACGGCACAGGAAAGCCGGTGTCTGCAGCACGTCAACAACGTCAGCTACTTCATCCATCGGCGTGTCTTCATGCACGTCGGTCAGAATCGGCAAATCAAGTTGCTTCTTCACTTCGCTCAAAATTCGCAGGCCCTCTTCCATTCCGGGTCCACGAAACCCGTCACGCGAGCTGCGATTGGCCTTGTCGAAAGATGATTTGTAGATGAATGGCAAACCAAGATCGTTGCAAACTTCCTGCAGCGTTCCCGCAACGTCCAGTGTCATTTGCTCACTTTCAACAACGCAGGTTCCTGCAATCAGGAACAGCGGTTGATCGTTGCCAACCTCAAATCCACATAGTTTCATGCTTCAGCTGCCTCGGGCAATTCGCCCGTATTGTGTGCTCGAACCGCCGCAATGAAACTCCGGAACAAGGGATGTCCGTCCCGCGGATTGGATGTGAATTCCGGGTGAAACTGGCTCGCCAGGAAGAACGGATGGCCGGGCAATTCCACCATCTCGACCAAATCGTCGACGGACAGTCCGGAAAATACCAAACCGGCCGCGGACAATTGATCGCGATAATTATTGTTCACCTCGTAGCGGTGACGGTGACGTTCTTCGATTTCGGTGCGGCCGTAACTCTCTGCGGCCAAAGACCCTGGCTGCAATGCCACTGACTGCGCCCCGAGACGCATGGTGCCGCCCAAATCGGATGCCTCGCTGCGCTCTTCCGTATCACCGGTCTGGTCCTGCCACTCAGTGATCAGCGCAACGACGGGATGCGGTGTGTCTTTATCGAACTCAGTGCTCATGGCCCCCTCAAGTCCGGCCAGATTGCGGGCTGCTTCTATCACCGCGACCTGCATACCCAAACAGATGCCGAGGTACGGGATGCCGTTCTCACGAGCGAACCGCACGGTTTCGATTTTACCCTCAACCCCGCGATCACCAAATCCGCCGGGAACAACAATGCCATCCATTTCTTGCAGACACTCGACGCCCTGTTCCTCAATATCTTTCGACTCAATGTAGTGAATATTGACGCGGGTACGCGTGTGAATTCCGCCGTGTTGCAACGCCTCGACCAGCGAAATATACGAATCTTTGAGGTCCATGTATTTCCCGACCATCGCGACATTGACTTCAGCTGTTGGATTGAGCTTCGCCTCTACAATCGCATCCCACTCGTGCAGATCCGCTCGCGGCAGGTCCAGGCCGAGTTGACGTGTGACGATGCCGTCCAGTCCCTGCTCGTGCATCATCGCTGGAATCATGTAGAGGTCGTCAGCATCCCACGCCGAGATGACCGCCTTCTCCTGCACATTCGTAAACAGCGCGATTTTCTTGCGCTCATCGTCCGGCAAGGGTTTTTCCGAACGGCAAACCAGGATATCAGGCTGTATACCGATCGAACGCAGTTCCTTAACCGAGTGCTGTGTGGGCTTTGTTTTGATTTCGGACGAGGTCGAAATGTAGGGCACCAATGTCAGGTGTACATAAACGACGCGATCATGCCCGAGCTCGATACCCATCTGACGAATCGCCTCAAGAAACGGCAACGATTCAATATCGCCAACCGTACCGCCAATCTCGACCAGACATATGTCGGCATCACCCGCGCCCTTCTTTACGCCCTGCTTGATCTCGTCCGTAATGTGCGGGATGACCTGTACCGTAGCGCCGAGATAATCGCCACGACGCTCTTTGGCGATTACGCTTTCGTAAATACGTCCGGTCGTGTAATTGCTGTGACGACCGCCTCTTGCCGTGCGCACGAAACGTTCGTAATGCCCAAGATCGAGATCTGTTTCCGTACCGTCATGAGTGACGAACACCTCGCCGTGCTGGAACGGGCTCATGGTGCCGGGATCCACGTTGATGTACGGATCGAGCTTGATCATGCTGATGGTCAGTCCGCGCGCTTCCAGTATGGCGCCAAGACAAGCTGACGTGATTCCTTTCCCTAAGGAAGAAACCACACCGCCGGTAATAAATACATACGCTGTCATGTGCAAATCTGCATTGGTTGGTCCATCAGTTATTGGCGCGCAAATTTCAGAAAAAGCTCTCGCAGAAAGCGAGAAACAACAAAGGGCTGGATCAAAAGCAATCTAAAAAACGATGCTTTCTTCCAACCCTTCGAATTCCGCGCCGTCGTTGGACTAGAGACGGTATAAAACGGTATCAGGAGGCCTCTTCTAATGCAATGCGGGACGACCAATCCAGCGCACTGCGATGCCCGGCTCGGAGACCGCGTCCGCCGCCAGCCAAAGGTCGCCAACAGCAACCAGCCGATCCCCTGAATAGATCAGGGGCAGACGGTCTCGCATCCACGGAACGACTGCTTCCTCTTGAAGTAACTTCTTCAGTTCACGCGTATGTGATTGACCATACGGCAAAAACCGCTCTCCGCCAGCACGTGGTCTGACCGAAAGGCCGCCCTCAACCAGCCCCTTTGACAAACCCGCCGACGCGCCCGGCTCGAGTTTCAGCAAACCCAGACCGTCACCCAGTTCAAATTCATCGCCCTCCAGCGGACAGGCTTCGACGGCTTCGGCCAGATTTTCGGGCAGAAGATAGAGCACGTTTCGATACCGGCGCACCGATGCTCCGGGCCAGGTCACCAAAGGTTGCGCATCCACGCGCGCCGGCATCACCTCGTTCATGATGCGCTCGACTTGCGTCGCGGTTGGTATAGACAGACCGCGATCACGAAGTGCGTATCGAATCACGTTGCGTTGTCGCGCAGCTGAGAGCCTCAGAAGCGCATCGATCGGCAAACGATCAGTGCGTGAGCCGAGCGCTTCGACATCGATCGCAGCCAGATCAACGAGTAGTTGTGCTGCCTCGCCCGCATGACCTGCACTACGCTGCAGGCGAGCGGCTATATCCGGCCAGCGCGATTTCAGTCTGGGCAATACGTCATGACGCAGAAAATTTCGATCGAAGCGCCGATCCCGGTTCGATGGATCTTCCACCCAGCGCAAGCCGTGGTCGCTTGCGTATTCTTGTATATCGACTCTGTCGACATCCAGCATGGGACGTACCAGCCACCCGGTTCCGAAGCGGCGAATACTTCCAATTCCAGCAACTCCAGCGGGACCGCTGCCTCGAATCAGGTTCAACAACAGCGTTTCCGCCTGATCTTCACGATGGTGTGCACTCAGCAGCCAGTCGCCCTGGCGCAGCTCTGCGTGCAATGCGGAATATCGTGCATCCCTGGCTGACGCCTCCGGGCCTTTGCCTGATTCCAACTGCACGCTGACGCTCAACGAGCGAAATTCTATCTGCAACGCGGCGACCCTTTCCCTGCATTGCTCAACCCAGTCAGCGGACTCCGGCTGCAATCCATGATCAATGTGAATCGCGAGAATCTCGCGACCCGCAAAATGTTCATCGTGATGTTTCAGATTAGCGAGCGCGTGAGCAAGAACCGTCGAATCCAGTCCTCCGCTGAACGCGATGACATAGCGCGCCGGCTGTCCTGCAACATCTTCGAGTTGCCTGAACCGCGAAGCGAGAATCGCGGGGCTGAAGGTCACCCTTCTTTAAACTGGCCGAAGCTCGCGAGTCGCAGCTGACGCTTTTCGAGCAGCTGCTCGGTCGATAGCTGGGTCAGTTCATCCAGGCTGTTTAAAAGAGCGTTGCGAATCACTTCTGCCATATCTTTCGGATTACGGTGAGCGCCGCCCAATGGTTCGGCAAGCACCTCGTCGACCAGCCCGAAGTCATTCAGGTGCGTCGCCGTTATGCGCATCGCTTCTGCCGCCTCTTCCGCCTTCTCCGCACTCTTCCACAAAATAGACGCACAGCCCTCGGGCGAAATCACCGAATAAATACTGTATTGCAGCATCAACAGCTTGTCACCGACCCCGATAGCAAGCGCCCCACCGGACCCGCCCTCGCCAATCACGACACTGATGATTGGCGTTTTCAGGCCAGCCATCAGGTACAGGCTGTAGGCAATAGCCTCACTTTGACCGCGTTCTTCCGCGCCGACGCCCGGGTAGGCTCCCGGCGTATCAATGAAGGTGACCACCGGGATTGAGAACTTTTCAGCCATCCGCATCAGTCGTTGGGCTTTGCGATAGCCCTCCGGCTTCGGCATGCCGTAATTGCGGCGCACGCGCTCTTTGGTATCCCGTCCTTTTTGATGTCCGATGAACATTACGGCCCGACCGTCCAGCCGACCAATGCCACCAACAATCGCCGGATCATCGGCGTACATTCGATCGCCGTGTAACTCCTGGAAATCCGGAGAAATCAAATCCAGATAATCTTGTGTGTATGGCCGCGATTCATGCCGTGCCACTCGAGCAACCTGCCAGGGTGAGAGCTTCGCGAAAATACTCTTGGTAAGCGATTCGCTCTTGTCTTTGAGACGAGCCACTTCCTCATTGATATTAATTTCGGAATCATCGCCGACGTACCGCAACTCATCAATCTTCGCCTCAAGCTCGGCGATTGGCTGCTCAAAATCCAGAAATTTTAGGTCCATAAGGAATCGCGGCCTGCGGCCGCTCCAGCATTAATTGAGTTCGCGCGTGGGCGCGTATAGAAGGCGGACATTATTATTCCCCAGCAATTCCGTCAACTTATCACGTAATTCGCGACTCGGTCGAACGGCCCATTCAGGCCCCAGCGACAACCGCGCCACGGCACTATCACCGATATAGCGCACCGAGACATCGCAATTTCCCTCTCGGAACGGCAGCAACAGATCGTGCAGCTTGACGAGCAGGCTCTCACCCTGGCCGTTCGGCGCGAGGCTCAAAACGAGGCTCTGTGCGCGAGATTCGATAACCCGGTCGATATGCAGTACGTTCTTGACGTTAATCGTCCAGCTGCCGATAAAATCATCGTAACGCAGTCCGCCGGTGACGATAACAATTTCGTCTTTCACCAGCAGGTGACGAAACTCCTGAAATGCCTCGCTAAAGAGGCTGACTTCCATCCGGCCGGTGTCATCATCAAGGACAACGCTGACCCGATTGCCACGCTTCCTCACATCCACGATCAGTCCTGCGACGGTCGCTTCGCGACGCGTCTGGGCATAATTTCGTTCGCCCTTACTGGACTGCGGTGCAGGTTCAGCGGTGATATCACCCAGTCTGCCGTCGGCCAGATACCGCGCATCGTGGCGAACGGCGTCAAACGGATGCCCGGTCAGATACAAGCCGAGCGCTTCTTTCTCCGCATTCAGAAATTGGCGTTCCTGCCATTCGGCCAACTGAGGTGGTTTATTCTCTTCCACTTCGATGACCGGTTCGGCCAGTCCAAACATGTCATTCTGACCCGCGGCAGCGGCCTTCGCTTCCTGGTCTGCACTTCGAAGTGCCTCCGGAACCTGGTGCATCATGCTGCGACGGGATTCGCCGAAACAGTCCATGGCACCCGACTTGACCATCGCCTCCAGCGCTCTTCGATTGATCTTATCGTGATCAATCCGCCGGCAAAACTCGACCAGGCCTCGATACGGGCCGTGCGCCTCGCGCTCTGTTATCAGCGACTCAACGGCCGCGCGACCGACGCCTTTGATCGCGCCAAGCCCGTACAGGATCGTCGCCTCGTCCGGGACGCTGAAATGGTAGGCCGAGGTATTGATATCCGGAACCTGCAGAACCAATTTGAGTTGACGACAATCATCCTTCAGCGTCACCAGGCGATCGGTATTGTGCAGATCAGCGCTCATGACGGCCGCCATGAACGCGGCTGGATAATGCGCTTTCAAGTAGGCTGTCTGATAGGACAGGACTGCGTAAGCAGCAGAGTGAGACTTGTTAAAACCGTAGCCGGCGAACTTCTCCATCAGGTCGAAGATATGGGTTGCGGTCCTCTCGGCAACGCCTCGACCGGTCGCGCCGCTGACGAATATCTCGCGCTGTTTGGCCATCTCCTCGGCTTTCTTCTTACCCATGGCGCGACGCAACAGGTCAGCACCCCCCAGCGTATAACCGGCCAATACCTGGGCAATTTGCATCACCTGTTCCTGATACAGGATGACGCCGTAGGTTTCTTCCAGGACGGGCTTTAGCTCGGGGTGCAGGTAATCGATATCCGCCTTGTTTGTCGCGTGTTTTCGCGTAATGAAGTCGTCGACCATTCCTGACTGCAATGGGCCGGGGCGAAACAGTGCGACCAGCGCGACAAGGTCATCGAACTGATCCGGGCGCATGCGCTTGATGAGATCGCGCATGCCGCTCGACTCAAGCTGAAAGACGGCGGCCGTTTGCGTGCTGCGCAGCAACTTGAAGGTGTGCGGGTCGTTCTCAGGAATGCCTTTGATGGAAAAATCGATGCCCGGATTCGACTCGTTAACGATATCCACTGCCCAGTCAATGATCGTTAGCGTCTTCAGGCCAAGAAAATCGAACTTGACCAGACCCACCGCCTCCACGTCGTCTTTATCGAGTTGCGTGACAACGTTGGTCCCGCCCTCTTCACAATACAGCGGAGCGAAGTCTGTTAACGGGCCCGGTGAAATGACAACACCACCCGCGTGCTTCCCTGCATTTCGCACGAGGCCTTCGAGCGACTTCGCAAGGTCGATGATCGCCGCGACCTCTTCGTCGTCACGATACATGCTTGCCAGTTCGGCGGAATCCTCAAGCGCTTTTTCCAGCGTTATGCCGATCTCAAATGGAACCTGCTTCGCTATTCGGTCGACAAATCCATACGGTTGGCCGAGCACGCGACCGGTATCCCGGATGACAGCCTTTGCTGCCATAGTGCCGAAGGTAATGATTTGTGACACTCGCTCTCGACCGTAACGCTCAGCAACATAGTCAATGACGCGGTCGCGTCCTTCCATGCAAAAATCGATATCGAAATCAGGCATCGATACGCGTTCCGGGTTCAGAAAGCGCTCAAACAGCAGAATGTGTTGCAGCGGGTCCAGGTCGGTAATCCCGAGAACCCAGGCGACCAGGGAGCCAGCACCAGAGCCGCGCCCGGGACCAACAGGAACATTATTGGCGCGTGCCCAGCGGATAAAGTCGGCTACGATCAGAAAGTAGCCGGGAAACCCCATCGACTGGATAACACCAAGTTCGGTTTGCAGACGTTCAAAGTACGGCGCTGAGTAAGCAGCGCGTTCTTTTGGCGGCACCGATTCGGCTTCGAACTTGATCGCGAGTGCCGCGTCCAGACCCGCGCGCGCCTCGGACTCCAGAAATGCCGCTTCGGTCTGACCTTCCGGCACGGGAAAGGCTGGCAACACGCTGTTGCCCAACTGCAGATCAAGACTGCAGCGACGGGCAATCTCTACGGTGTTTTGCAGCGCGGATGGTATATCCGCAAACAGCTCCGCCATCTCTGCTGGTGAGCGCAGATATTGCTGTTCACTGTAGTTTCTCGGTCGGTCGACATCGGCCAGACCGCGCCCGTCATGGATACACACTCTGGCTTCGTGTGAGTTGAAACCATCACGGTCCAGGAATCGCACGTCATTACTTGCGACAACTGCAACGTTCTTTTCGGCAGCCAGCTGCAAACATCGCTGCACGACCTCCTCTTCACCGGAGCGACCGGTTCGGATCAATTCAAGATAAAAACGGTCTCCGAACACACCCATCCAGCGGTCCAGCGACTCATACATCAGTTCGTCATTACCGCTAACGATAGCGCGACCAACGTCACCTTCCCGGCCACCGGATAAGGCCAGGAGTCCCTGACAGCGCTCGCTCGTCAGCCATTCACGGCGTGCCCGCGGCTCTCCGCGTACCTGTCCTTCGATATAACTTCGGGTAACCAGCTCCGACAGGTTGCGATACCCATCGTTGTTCTGCACCAGCAGCAGTAACGTAAACGGATGGTCCGGGTCATCGTCATTTTGTATGCGCAGGTCGAGACCAATGACAGGCTTAACGCCGGCGGCAATCGCCTTGCGGTAAAACTTCACCAGACCAAAGAGGTTGTTCTGATCGCTTATCGCGACAGCCGGCATTTCCTCCTTGGCACAGCGTGCCACGAGGCCCGGGATTCGAACGGTGCCGTCCACCATTGAATACTCAGTGTGCACATGCAGATGCACAAAGCCGGCGCTCATGTGGACGCCGCTCTGACCGGTGCGAAAGATCGACGGTGCTGAATACACGGCCCGAACGTCTGCAGTTTTTGCCGGTGAATCTCTGTGCCGTAGCCTTTGTGCCGGGCAAACTCGTAGTTGGGGTAGATCTTGTCCAACTCGAGCATCATGGTGTCGCGCGTCGTCTTCGCGATGATGGACGCAGCGCTAATGGCCGGAATAATGTCGTCTCCGCCAATGATTGCCTCGCCGTGGATGACGGTCTGGTCAAAGCGGAGATTTGGCAGGCGGTTGCCATCAATCTGGACTTTGCCCGGGGTTAGCACCAGTCCAAGAATGGCTCGACGCATCGCCAGCATCGTGGCCGCGAGTATGTTGATCGCATCAATTTCGGCGGCGTCGGCCCACGCGACCGACCATGCCAGCGCACGGTGCTTGATTTCAACAGCCAGAATATCGCGGCGTTGAGCCGAAATTTTCTTCGAATCGGCCAAGCCGACTATCGGCGCAGCCGGATCCAGGACAACGGCAGATGCGACCACCGGTCCCGCAAGCGGGCCCCGGCCCGCCTCATCGACGCCGGCCAGCAACCCGTCAAATTCAAATAATTTTGCCTGCTGCATTATCTGCTTATAGTTTTGCCAGCTCGATCACCGCGTCGGCTGCGCGCTGGTCTGAATTTTGCGCCAGCTCGACTCGCAGTCTAGCAAATCTATCCGCGATGAATTGCCTCCGATCCGGCCGATCAAGCAAATCAACGACCTCTTTCGCAATAGCCGCCGAATTAACGTCGTCCTGAATAAACTCGGGCACCAGCGGGGTCTCAGTCAGGATATTGGGCAGCGTGAAGTGCGTCATTTTCTTCAGACTGGTCTGTTTCACGATGGCATACGTGAGCTTACCGATTCGATAAGCCGCGACGGTCGGTTTGGCCAGCAACGCGGACTCCAGCGCCGCAGTCCCTGAGGCCAGCAGTACCACGTCAGCGGCGATCATGGCGCGTTCAGAATCCCCCTCGAGCAGGAGGACTTTGTCGCCAAGCCCGGCAGCGTCGATCTGTGCTTCGATCATTGCTTTCAGCGACGGCGTCGCAACCGGCGTGACGAAACGAACATCGGGTTTCGCTGTGGCGATTGTTGCCGCAGCCGCAAAAAACACCTCCCCCAGGTTTTTAATTTCGCTCAGCCGGCTGCCGGGCAGCACAGCGACGACTTCGTGCGCATTGATTCCCAGAGCCTCTCGCGCAGCCGGCACGTCGATCAGTGCGGGCGTGCTGTCGGCTTTGGGGTGCCCGACGAATGTCGCATCGACCTCTGCCGCATCGTAGAGCGCTTTCTCGAAGGGCAAAATGCACAGGACTTTATCGGCGGCGGCTTTCACGGTCTTTATTCGACCGGGTCGCCATGCCCAGATGGATGGACTGACATAGTGGACTGTCTTGATCCCGGCAGCGCGAAGTCGCTTTTCGAGTCCGAGATTGAAGTCCGGCGCATCAACGCCAACAAACACATCCGGTGGCGACGCCGACCATCGCTCGACCAGGCTCTTACGCAGTCGTAATAGCCGTGGCAAATGGGCCAGCGGTTCTATGAGACCAAAAACGGCCAACGATTCAGCCGCTTCCCACTGATCGCAACCAGCTGCCAGCATTTCCGGGCCTGCAACTCCTTCAAAAACGGCGTCTGGATACTGCTCTTTGATGGCCTTCACAAGACCCGCACCCAGCAGGTCGCCGGACGATTCGCCAGCAACCAAGCCAATCCTCATTGCCGGACTGACTAGCGGATGATGCCGCGTTCGGACGAACGCAGCGACTCGAGAAATGGCAGCAACTCCTGCTGCTCATCGATAAGCGCCTCGATTTGCTCGATCGCCTCGGAAAGCTTGAGCCCTTTTCGATACACCAGGCGATAAGCGTTCTTGATGTTGCGAATCTGATCGGCAGAAAAGTCGCGGCGTTTCAGGCCTTCGCTGTTGATGCCCTTGGGAACGGCCGGCTGACCAGATGCCAGCGTGTAGGCTGGAACGTCGCGATTGACGCCAGTGTACATACCGAGGAACGCGTGCGCGCCGACACGGCAAAACTGATGGACACCCGAGAATCCACCACAGATTACCCAGTCATCGATATGCACGTGTCCCGCGAGGGTTGTGTTATTGGCCATGATCGTTTTGTTGCCGACCACACAATCATGTGCGATATGGCAGTAAGCCATGATCCAGTTATCGTCACCAATAATGGTGTCACCGAGGTCTTGAGCCGTTCCCCGGCTTATGGTGCAAAACTCGCGAATCGTGTTTCGATCACCGACGATAAGTCGCGTCGGCTCGTCAGCGTACTTCTTGTCCTGAGGATCATCGCCGATCGAGGCAAACTGATAGATATGATTATCCTTGCCTATTTTGGTCGGACCATTGACAACAACATGACTGTCTATGCGGGTACCGCTATCGATCTCGACATGATCCCCGACAATAGAGTAAGGACCGATTTCAACATCGTCGGCAATAATTGCTGTAGCGGAAATGATGGCTGTGGAATGGATCATTTTTCGAGTCTCTTTACTCTTGCAAACAGACCTTCAAGTCGTCGGAAGCGCGCGACCTGTTTTGCCCATGCTCTTGCTGGTTTCGCCGGAAAGCTGGACGAATAAACACCAGGAGTCGTTGTATCTTTCGTAAGAACCGACTGTGACATGACGATGACATCATCACACACAGTGATGTGATTAACCGCGCCCGAGTTGCCTGCAAACATGCATCGTTTACCAATCGTCGTACTACCGGCAAAACCACACAACGCTGCTATCGCCGTGTGCGCCCCAATATGAACGTTGTGCGCAATGTGGACTAGGTTGTCTATCCGCACCCCGTCTTCGATGACCGTGTCGCCGATAGCACCACAGTCAATTGACGTGTTCGCGCCAATTTCTACATCGCTGCCAATCCGCACGCCACCAACCTGTGGAACCTTTACCCAGCCTTCTGGCGTCATAGCGTTGCCGAAACCGTCGGAGCCAATCACTGCACCCGGGTGAAAGAGACACCGCGCGCCGATCGTGACGTTCTTTACAATGCTCACATTGGCAATAAACCGACAGTTGTCACCAATCGTGCAGTCCGGACCTATTACCGTTCCAGGTCCGACAACCGCATTTTCGCCAATAGTAGTTCGATCGCCGATTACGGCCGACGCAGCAACGTGTGCGCTGTCGGCGACTCTCGCCGATTCAGCAATGGTCGCGGTCGCATGAACTCCAGGCGCAAACGTCGGTGCAGGACAAACCAGGGCTGCCATGCGAGCGTACATTACATAAGGACTGTCACTGATCAGTGCGGAGACCGGGCACGCATCCGCATCAGCCGCTCTTAATACAACAGCAGCCGCCTTCGTAGAAGGCAGCTGACTGGAATATGCGGCACTGGACAGAAAAGTAAGCGACTCGCTGGATGCATTCGTCAACGAGGCAACCCCGTTAACTGTGACATCAGGATCACCGATCAACTCGCAACCGAAGGTGGTGGCAAGTTCTCCGAGACTGATCGGCATTTTAGTCGCCTGACACCAGCTTACGGTGTTGTTGCTTCGTGATTGGCGATAACAAAGTTCAGGACAGCTTCCGTGATATTAACGGTGCTGTTTGCGTACAGAACTCCGTCACCAACGATAAGATCGTATCCCTCTGACTGCGCGAAATCCTGCACTTCTTTCAGGATCGAGCGCTGCAAGACACCGAATTCTTCATTCTGACGAAGATTGCTGTCTTCCTGAAATTCGGTACGCATGCGTTCAAACTCGCGCCCCAGATCACGCAGATTTTTCTCTGCATTGCGACGCTCTGTCTCACCCATTACGGCCAGATCCTTTTGCACCTTCGTCTGCAGTTCCTCGATCTCTTTTTGCTTGGCAACAATCGCACGTTCACGAGGAGCAAACTCTTCACGAAGCGTGTCCATCAAAGCCTTCGTTTGCGGAGCGCGTTCGACAACAGCCTGTAAACTGACCACGCCAACCTTCAACTCCTGAGCGACTGCCGGCATTGCAAACGCAAACACCAGGGAAGCACCAATTACTGCTTTAACCAACTTTTCGTTCATAAAACTCATCTATTCCATTCCTTAAAACGCTTGTCCAATGGAGAACTGGAATCGTTCCAGTTCATCTCCGTAATACCTGTCATTGCCACCATACGCGTTGAGCGGATACGCATAGCTGAATCGGAACAATCCGAGTGGCGCGAGCCACTGCACACCGATGCCAACGGATGTACGCAATTCTTTAACATCCGGTTTGTATTCGAGCGGGGCACCCAGTTTGTCGGTAAATGCGACCTCGCCAGTGTTAAACACGTTGCCGACGTCGTAAAAAATGCTCGCCCGCGCCTGGCTGGCGAACTTCTCCGGCAACGGGATTATAAGCTCTAGTTGGCCGGCGACCAACATGTTACCGCCATACGGCCGGCCGTAACTGTCACGTGGCCCGAGATAGGATTCCTTGAACCCGCGAACAGACTGCGGTCCGCCACCGTAGAACTGCTTGTACGGCGGTGCCGCCGTCGTTTCTCCGAGGGCTTCGCTGATGCCAAGTTCCGTGTTCAGACGAAGGATCCACTTTGGGGTAATCGGCAAGTATTTCGTGAAATTATAGCGGGCTTGATAGTACTCAACATCGCTGCCCGGGACCGCCGCACTCAGGAAAACTTGCTGGCGCGTACCGCGTGTCGCAAACAACGACCGATTGCGGCTGTCGTAGGACCAGCCGAGGACTATTTCAACTGTGTCAAATTCGGTGCCGAAAAAGACGATGCCGTTGCCAATATTTTCGACAAAAGGATTGCCGTTATTCGCAACCCAGTCCTGAGCCTGCTGCGTACTGTTTGTGGACGACACGAGTTCGTTGTGCTGGTAGGTCAATCCAAATGAAACTCGCTGAAAATCTGTAATCGGGTAGCCGTAATCGACCGTCGCGCCGGCACTCGTTGTTGAGAAATCGGATGCCGCCGAGGTGAACTGCGTGATATCGCGATAGTTAACGCTCAACGTTCGGTGCACGCCATCAAGTGTTCTATACGGATCCGTGTGCGAAATACTGTAAAGCTTCTGGTAACGACCCGAATTCAACTCCAGCGCGACGCGGTTGCCCGTGCCGAGGAAGTTGGTGTGTACGACGCTGCCATTGAGAATAAGTTTTTGCGATTCAGAATAACCAACGCCGCCTGAAAATTGCCCCGGCATTCGATACTCAAGATCGACCTCGACGTCGACGAGATCCGGGCTTCCCGGAACTGGAATTGTCCGATAGTCAACACCAGCCTCAATGTAGGGCAATCGCTGCAGCAGGATTTTCGACCGATCCATCAAAGAATTTGACAGGTATGAGCCTTCCATCTGTCGCAATTCGCGACGCAAAACTTCGTCTTCAACTTCGCTGATACCGTTGAAGTTTATGTTGCGAACATAGACCCGGCTTTGCGGATTGATATAGAACGTGACAGCCGCTTCTTTCTTTTCGCGATCGAGTTCAGGAACGGGTTCAATTTCTGCGTTGGCGTAGCCCTCAGCACCGAACAGGAACTGCATTCGATCCGCGGTTATCGTCAACAGGTTCTGATTAAACACCGATCCGGGTTGCGCCAGAATCTGGCTACGAAGAAAAACTTCGGAAACCACCAGATCACCGACCAGTTTGACGTCCGAGATCGTGTAAACATCGCCTTCGCGAACATTGATCGTGACAAAAATATCCTTCTTGTTCGGCGAGATAGCAACCTGTGTTGAATCGACACGAAAGTCCGCGTAACCACGATCCATATAGAAGGAGCGAAGAATCTCGAGATCACCTTCCAGAGCCTCTTTCGCATAACGATCATCCTGCCGGATCCAGGACAACCAGTTAGCCGTGTCCAGGGTAAAGTCAGATCGTATATCGGCTTCGTCGAACGTATCGTTACCGACAATATTCACTTGCCGGATTTTTGCTCGATCGCCCTCTTTGACGTCAATCTTGATACGCACCGTATTATTCGGTCGATCCTGGACATCAGTAATGATCTCTACACCGTACTTGCCGCGGTCGTAATATTGTTCGCGCAAGAACATTTCGACGTTATCGAGTACAGAACGATCAAATGTACGTCCGCGGGCCAGCCCTACGCCGCGCAGCGACTCCATCAGGTCTTCCGTCTTGATGTCCTTGTTGCCTTCAATCGCAAAACTCTCGATGGACGGACGCTCTTTAACGACGATAATGAGAGTGTCTTCTTCGCGACGCATCTCGATGTCGTCGAACATACTCTGGCCGTACAAAGACCGAATGGCCTCACCTATACGCACACTGTCGACCGTGTCACCGACATTGATCGGCAAATAGTTGAACACCGTGCCTTCGGATATTCGCTGCAGTCCCTCGACTCGCATGTCCTTGACTACAAAGTCCCCGGCAGCCATCGACGCAAGCGGCAGCAAAACCAGCAACGCGAACAAAGTCTTTCTCACTCGAATATTCTCGCAATATCGTTATAAAAAGCGAAGCTCATCAGGAGCAGCAACGCGAGTATGCCAATTTGTTGTCCAAAAATCTGCGCACGCTCGGTCATCGGGCCGCCTTTCAGCGCTTCCACTAACTGATACACAATTTGTCCGCCGTCCAGGATGGGAACCGGTAACAAGTTCAAAACGCCGAGGCTGATACTGATGACAGCCAAAATGCCGACGAAGTATCGCCATCCTCTCTCCACCGACTCACCGGCTATCTGGGCGATGTTGATCGGCCCACTGATGTTTTTGATCGAGACATCGCCTGTCACCATACGACCGAGCATATTGACAGTGAAAACCGTCGACATCCAGGTTCGCTCTACGGCGGCATTGAATGACTCCAGTGGTGTGTAGACGATGCGTTGATAGTAGGTATCGCCGCCCTCGGTAGTCCAACCGACACCGAGGTATCCCTGTATCTTGCCGCCAACCTCGCGTTCACCGATACGAACGTCGACGAAATCTTGTCGACCGTCTCTCACGTACTCAATAACGACATCCTGACCGGCCCGCGGCTCCACAGCCGTCCTCAGGTCTTCGAAATTTTTGATCTGCTCACCCGCGATTGTCGTGATGCGATCACCGATGGCCAGACCACTGGTGCGAGCACTACCATCAGCCGGCAGGTCCGCAATGATAGCCGGTGGCTGCCAGGGGACGAATCCGAGCCCATCGAATAACACACCCGGTTCGGTCAACCGGGTTTTGTCCTCGCCAACGTCCAGTACTGTCTGGCGCAAGCGGCCATCACGGCCTTCGAGCGTCATTGGCACTCGACCGTCATCGACCATCTCGCCCAGTATTGCGACCAGCGTCGGCTCCCACTGCGTCGCCGCCGTATCGCCCACACTGACAATCTTGTCACCGAACACCAGCCCTGCTTCGGCTGCATAGGAATCAGGCGTCACCGCACCGACGGCAGGCTTGAGTGCCATGACGCCGCCGGCCATCAACACCCAATAGGCAAAAATCGCAAAGAAGAAATTGAAAAACGGTCCCGCCAGCAATACGGCAATTCGGGCAGGAATAGGCCGCTGATCGAACGCCCGACCCTCATCCTCAGGCTCAACCGGTCCTTCTCGGCTATCCAGAAATCGCACATAGCCACCCAGTGGAATGGCCGATACACAGTATTCCGTCTGATCCTTGCCGCCGATGCGCATCCAGATCGGCTTACCGAAACCGATGGAAAAACGCAGCACCTTCATGCCACACCAGCGTCCGACAATGTAATGCCCGTATTCGTGCACAGCGACAAGAATGCTGATTAAAGCAATAAATGCCAATAAATTGGTCAGGAAATCCGTCATAGAAACACATTGCGCCTAGTGGTCGTCCCTAGTGGACTCATTGCAACTGCTGCAGTTCCCGCAGCGTACCCGGTCACACTAAGTGGGCGTCGATGAATACTGGCTGAACGGCTCAAGAGACCAGTCCCAGCCAATTCAGGCCCAACACGAACAAAGGCGCCGCGGCAGACACGCTGTCAACGCGGTCGAGAACACCACCGTGGCCTGGAAAAAGCTTACCGCTGTCCTTCACACCGGCGGTGCGTTTGAACATGCTGACGGTCAAATCACCAACAACTGACAACGCCCCAACAGCCAGGCAAAACGGCATCAAAACAGCAAGATCCATGCCGGCGTAATACTGAGACCACACCACGGTCAATACAGCGACCATGATGAGGCCGCCGAAAACGCCCTCCCAGGTCTTGCCCGGACTGATACTGGGGGCCAACTTGACGCGACCGAACTTCTTGCCCGCAAAATAGGCTCCCATGTCGGCAACCCACACGATCAACAGTGCGAATAACATCATCTGCGGGGAAATGCTGTACAGAAGCAGCAGTGCAATAAAGAGCGGCACCAGAATCAATGCCCCGGCAAGCCACCGAATTGCGAGCGGAATCGGGGTCGGAAAAAAGAACGTCCAGATAAAGGCCACGCCCCACCAGACACAGGCTATTTGTAATATGAGCTCAGACCATGCAGGAACGACGAAGACGACTCCTGCCAGCAAAGCCCCAATCAGGGTGACGAAAAAATAGCGCGCCGTGTTAGTGGATAATCCCAGGAATGCAGACCACTCCCAGGCCCCGGCGATCACCAATAAGGCGATGACTGATTTTGCTGCGGCCGGCGGCAGGACGAAAAGCACGGCACCGAATAGGATGAGCGCAATGACTGCTGTAATGAAACGGGTTTTTAGCATTAAACAGTCTCTACCTGATCGCCTGTGTGCCCAAAACGACGTTGTTTGCTGGCATAACACTTCAGGGCCTCGTCAAATACGGATACGTCAAACTCCGGCCACAGAACGTCGGTGAACCAAAGCTCTGCATAAGCCAGATTCCACAACAGGAAATTGCTTATGCGCTGCTCTCCTCCTGTCCGAATAAGCAAATCCGGATCTGGCATGCCCGACAACTGCAATTTCGCCGTGAAGCGCTCGTCATCGATGTCGTCCACTGCAAGCGTTCCGTCAACAACATCGCGAGCTAGTGCTTTGCTTGCTTCAACAATGTCCCATCGACCACCGTAAGCAATAGCGATCGTCAATCGCAGCCCTGTATTTTCAGCGGTCTTTTGTTCTGATTTTGATATCTTGATTCTGAGTTTCTGGTCCAACTCATGCAGGGCGCCGACAAACTTAAGCCGTACATTATTACGATGCAGCTCGTCCACTTCTCGTCGCAATGCTTCGACGAAAAGGCTCATCAGCGCACTGACCTCGTCTTCGGGTCTGCACCAGTTTTCGCTGCTAAAAGCGAACAGTGTCAGATATTCAACACCTCTTTGTGCCGCCGTTTCGACTGACATTCGCACCGACTTAACGCCGGCACGATGACCTGAACGCCGCGGTTTATTCCTGTTCCTCGCCCAGCGACCATTACCATCCATGATGATCGCCACGTGCCGCGGCACACTGCCATTGACGGTAGGTTTGGGGGAGGGACTGGACACGGATTAATAAGGATATATAAGGATTCGAATCCCTATATTTCCATCAACTCCGATTCTTTTACGGCCAGCACTTTGTCGACTTCAGCGACGTGCTTGTCGGTAATAACCTGAATCTCGCCCTCAGCGCGACGCTCGTCGTCCTCGCCGATCATCTTTTCTTTGAGCAATTCTTTAATATCGTGCAACGCGTCGCGTCGAATATTTCGAATCGCGATGCGCCCGCCCTCCGCTTCACTGCGGACAACACGAATCATGTCCTTGCGCCGTTCTTCAGTCAGCGCCGGTAACGGCACGCGAATGACCGTCCCGGCAGTAGCCGGATTCAAGCCCAAATCTGAGTTCATGATCGCCTTTTCGATGGCCTGGACCATGTCCTTTTCCCACGGCGTAACAATCAGTGTTCGTGAATCTTCGACACCGACATTGGAAACCTGATTGAGCGGCGTCTGGCTGCCGTAATAATCAACGGTGATGTGGTCCAGCAAGCTCGTATGTGCGCGGCCGGTACGGATCTTTGTCAACTCTTGCTGCAAAGAAGCCACACTCTTGGCCATCCGGGAACTAGCGTCTTTTTTGATTTCATCCAACACGATATACAGCCCTCACTTTATTACTGCTATCTGGTTTCATACTTGCGGGTCAGGCAGTGACTACGGTTCCGATTTCGGCGCCGGACATCGCCTGCACCAACGCATTCTCACGCGTCAGGTCAAAGATACGCAATGGCAGCTTATTGTCGCGACACATTACGATCGCAGTTGCGTCCATGACAGACAGTTTATCCGACAAAACCTGATCATAAGATACTGTCTCATATCGCTTCGCGTCCGGGTTGCTCATGGGGTCTGAGTCAAAAACCCCGTCAACCTTGGTCGCCTTCAGCAATACATCTGCACCAATTTCGATCGCTCGCAGGCTCGCCGCTGTATCAGTAGTGAAAAACGGATTGCCCGTGCCCGCAGCGAGAATGACCACTCGTCCTTTCTCAAGATGACGAACTGCGCGGCGTCGGATGTAGTCCTCACAAACCTCATTGATCTGCAACGCAGACATGACGCGAGCGTAAACATCGAGCGATTCGAGCGCGTCCTGAATCGCCAAAGCGTTCATGACGGTCGCCAGCATGCCCATGTAGTCGCCGGTCACTCTGTCCATACCGGCGCGCGCAAGGCCCGCACCTCGGAAGATATTGCCACCGCCAATGACGATAGCGATTTCGACACCGTTGTTTCGCGCAGTTGCGATCTCACCCGCAATCCGCTGAATGACTTTCGGCTCAATGCCGTAATCCAGGTCCCCCATCAGCGCTTCACCGCTAAGTTTCAGCAATACACGACGATACTGAACCGGATTGTCACTCATAGAATCCCCTTTGGATTGCGGTCTGGACGTAAGCCCCGACGGCCGTTGATTCTAGCGTATTCCCCCGTTGAGGGCCTTACTAAAACAACGGCTTAGGAGCTAATTCTAACGTTAGTCGTTTTTCTTCGCGTCTTCGATCTGCTGCATGACCTCGTCAGCGAAGTTCTCTTCCTTCTTCTCGATTCCCTCACCCACTTCAAAGCGGACGAACGACTTGACGCTCGCAGTAGCGGCCTCGAGAAGCTTGCCAACAGTTTGCTCAGGATCTTTAACGAACGGCTGCCCGACAAGCGTGATTTCCTTAAGGAACTTGGCCACGCGGCCGGTCACCATTTTCTCAACGATTTCGGGCGGTTTACCTGATTCCGCCGCTTGCTCTGAGAAGATCCGTCGCTCGGTTTCCAGCGCTTCTGCCGGTACGCCACTTGCATCGATGCAAACCGGGTTGGTGGCCGCAACATGCATTGCGATATCACGCGCCAGTTCATCGTCGCCACCTTCAAGGGTGACCACAGCACCGATGCGAGCACCGTGTGTGTAATAGCCGAGCGAACCAGCGTTGTCGATTATGGAAGCCCGGCGTACTGAAATGTTCTCGCCGACTTTCGCAACCAGCTCGGTACGTGCCTCTTCAATGGACTTTCCACCGTCGATTGACTCTCCCGCAAGGGCTCCGGCGTCTGTCGTTCCAGTGGCAAGTACTGCGGCTGCAACAGCGTCTGCAAACGCGACGAAGTTTTCGTCCTTTGCCACAAAGTCTGTTTCGGAATTAACCTCAACAATCACGGCTTTGTCACCGTCACGATTGATAACAACCTTGCCGTCTGCCGCGACCCGACTGGCCTTCTTGTCCGCTTTCGCCTGACCGGACATCCGCAGCGCTTCCGCCGCGGCATCCAGGTCACCGTCGGACTCAACGAGTGCTTTCTTGCACTCCATCATTCCCGCGCCGGTGCGTTCGCGAAGATCTTTCACCATTGATGCAGTGATAGACATGGCTCAATCCTCTTTCTTGTCGTCAGAGTCGGATGTATCGGCAGCTTCTTTTGCAGCTTTCGGCTCAGCCTTCTTGGCGACTTTCTTGGCGGCTTTCTTGGCAACTTTCTTCGCTGCCTTTGGCTCCGCCTTCTCTCTGGGCGCCTCAGCAGTTTCGGCTGCAGCTTCTTCCTTCGCTGCCGGCGCTTCCTCAGCTACTGGCTCAGCGGCTTTCGGCGCTTCCTCAACTGCTGGCTCAGCGGCTTTCGGCGCTTCCTCAACTGCTGGCTCAGCGGCCTTCGGCGCTTCCTCAACTGCTGGCTCAGCGGCCTTCGGCGCTTCCTCAGCTGCCGGTTTGTCCTCGTCTGAAGACTCAGCCGCCTTGTCGCCCGCATTCTTGGCCGGAGCCTTTGTGGTGACTACTTTCTTGGTGACCTTTTTCTTGCCTGCTTTTTTGGCCGGCTTCTTCTTTGCGCGGGTCTTTTTCACGTTGCCTTCTTCATCGAGTTCGACGAAGTCGTCATCGCCAAGCGCAACTTCAGGCAGTGATGCTTTGCCGTCGAGTGCCGCATCAGCAATCATTGCCGCATACAGTTCAATGGCGCGCATAGCATCGTCATTGCCAGGAATTACGTAATCGACACCTTCCGGCGAGCAATTCGTATCAACGATGGCGACGACAGGTATGCCCAGCTTTTTGGCTTCGCGAATCGCGATATCTTCGTGATCGACATCAACAATGAACAGCACATCAGGAACGCTGCGCATTTCCTTGATACCGCCAAGACTACGCTCCAGTTTCTCCTGCTCTCGACTGAGACCGAGCACTTCTTTCTTGGTTAGACCGTCAAACGTGCCATCTTCAGCCATTTGCTCGAGCGTCGTGAGGCGCTTAACAGACTGTCGAATGGTCTTGTAGTTTGTCAGCATTCCGCCGAGCCAGCGCTGGCTGACGAAGGGCATTTCGCAACGTTTGGCATGCGTTTGCACAGCCTCACGTGCGGCGCGCTTGGTGCCAACAAACAGGACTTTTCCGCCGTCGGAAACCGTAGCCTTAACAAAGGCACAGGCTTCGCGCGCAAGCGGCAAGCTCTTTTCAAGATTGATAATGTGAATTTTGTTACGTTCGCCAAAGATGTAGGGTGACATCTTCGGATTCCAGTAACGGGTCTGATGACCAAAATGCACGCCAGCCTCTA
>JAACFM010000004.1 GCA_009937445.1 Gammaproteobacteria bacterium
CTGTTTTCTAGGTTCTTACGTCTTCTTTGCCTTCGCAAATTCCAACGCAAGCACCCACACAAATTATCTGATTGAGTTGTTAAAGAACGAGCCCTAACGTAGGTGACAGTCTTGACTGTCGCTTGATTAGGGCTGACCCACCATTATACAGGCGATGGAGGTGTTAGCAACAATCCTCTGGCGCCTGCGTGTATATTTTTGGGGGCTGCTGAAGTCCACCGTGTCCCTCAGCGAGCCGCGCATTATACGGGCGAATTGAATCCCGTCAACACCTTTTTCAAGTTTTTTTGCAAATCACTGAAATGACCCTCTGACGGGGGCTCAAAGGATTACGAGACAAAGCTGAATAGGCGCCTTTATTGCGGGAAAAACAGCGTTTTTTGGTTCCGTAGGCAACGAGTGCGGCACATCATCTTTAGGTCGACTCAGGGGCACTTTGAATGGCTCGCTTGCTGTTCGTGGCGGATATCCGCGGATTCATATGTGGCCCTGAGGGCAGCGGGCGGCTGCGGGCAGCCAGATACGGTGCCATTTGTTCAATTTGATCAGAACTTTCGGCCGCTGCGCGCAAAAAAGGACGATCAGAACTCCTGCACCGTCACTTTGCTCCTGCCCCAATTAGGGCCGGTTGGCACGCCAGGTTTTGTATTCGTCAGTCACCACGAGGTTCGCAAAGCCCCTGAACTTGTCTCGTCTGAGCTTCGCTTCGTCCAGGCGCTGCCCGAAGTTATCTTCGAGCTGCGTCAGGGCCTCTATGGCGCCCGCGTAGTTCTCGGCGCTCGAGCGAGCTCTCAGCATTGACCACCATCCCAACTCAAGGCTCGGCTCATCCTCGGTGGCTTCAACGGCAAACATCTCCGCATCCTCGGGTTTACCGATCGCCAGCGCCAGGGCAGACAGTTTGGCAGGTAATGCGCCTTCCTTTACGGCGAAGTTCTGATGGAATGTTTTTAGCAGCTCGTAGGATTGCTCGTAGGCCCCGATGGCAACATAGAAATCCGAGACTGACAGTGCGAAGCCGGGCTTGTCTGAATAGACGTCAACGAATATCTCCAATGCCCGCGCCAGGCGATCGGAGTCCTTCATCAAAAAGGCCATAAAGACAGCGTATTTCGCTATGAATGGCTCTCTTTGCAGGGGGTCACTGAATTGGTCGTAAATATCGAAGAAACGCGGTGGCTGCCTATCCCGCGATGCCTTATATATTTCGGTTACCTGAAAAAGCTCTAAATCTGTCGGGTTCTGGATCGACAAGGTCTTGCGTGTAGCTGCCTTGGTGGGCATCAGGATCATCAGTTCCTCTGCGATCTCAGCTGAGACCATTTGTCCCGAACCGGAATCGAACCAGTCGATAACCCTGAGTCGGCCGCGACCGTCGTGCTGAAGATCAAAGACCTGAAATACGTACTCGAAATTGGGCTTGGTGAAACGAATCGCCGCTTTGCCTTTGCCGTCCTTAAAGGCGAAGTCGACAAGTTTTGCTCGGCTTTTGGAGCCCGGCGGTGGCAGGTTCGCCGTGAATTCCGCTTCAACAAATTGCCAGAAATTGCCGTCAAACACCTGCGCAGCATCTGCCTCGATTTGCCCGGCACTGAGAACCCGATTCCGCATGTCCGTTTTGTCGATCGCTTTCTGAATGCTCTCGAATGACCGATCATCAATTCCCCTGAGAATTTCCTGGAATTGACCAAATGCCTCCGCATCATCCCCGGCCGCGATCAGAGGCCTGGCGGCCATCGTCAACAGGACGACCGTTGCCGCTAGCGCTGCAATCTTCATATCTGCACCTCTCGTCAGATCTTACCCCTGCAAAATCCGTACATTCACCCTGAAGTGCGATCTTTCAGGTCAGGCTGACTCGTGCGAACTTACGCTTACCTACTTGATAAACATGTGTGGAACCCGCCTCCACTTGCAACGAACGGTCTGCAACCCGCTCGCCATCGATCTTGACCGCACCCTGCTTGATCATTCTGAAGGCGTCGGACGTGCTGCTCACCAGACCCGCACTCTGCAGCAAATAGGCGATACCCAATTTTCCATCCTGACTTTCTATCGTGACATCCGAAATTTCGTCGGGCATCGCTCCCTGCTGAAATCGCGATACAAATTCCTGCTTTGCTGCAGCCGCATCTGCCTCGCTATGAAATCTGGCAACTATTTCGTGCCCAAGTTCAAACTTTGTGTCGCGCGGGTTCATCCCCTCGGCCACGGATTTCTTCAGAGCATTGATATCGTCAAGCGTTCGGAAGCTCAAAACCTCGAAATACCGCCACATCAGCTCATCTGAAATCGACATGATTTTGCCGAACATTTCACCCGGTGCATCCGTAATGCCAATGTAGTTACCCAGCGATTTGGACATCTTCTGCACGCCGTCCAGACCCTCGAGAAGCGGTGTTGTCATGACGATTTGCGGCTTCTGCCCAAATTCCTGTTGTAGCTGGCGCCCGACGAGCAGATTGAATTTCTGGTCGGTCCCGCCGAGCTCAACATCCGCCTGCAGGGCAACTGAGTCATAGCCCTGCACCAACGGATAGAGGAATTCGTGGATTGAAATTGGCTGGCCGCCTTTGTAGCGCTTATTGAAGTCATCTCTCTCGAGCATGCGCGCCACGGTGTGTCGAGACGCCAGCTTGATCAGTCCGGCGGCGTCCATCTCTCCCATCCAGGTTGAATTGAACGCGACCCGGGTCTTTTCTTCATCAAGAATCTTGAAGATCTGCTTTTCGTACGTCGCCGCATTGGCGGCAATCTCATCGGGCGTTAGCGGCGGGCGGGTCGCATTCTTACCCGATGGATCGCCGATCATGCCAGTGAAATCACCGATCAGGAACACCACGTCGTGTCCCAGCTGTTGAAACTGGCGCATTTTATTGATGAGAACCGTGTGACCAATGTGCAGGTCCGGGGCAGTCGGATCAAAGCCCGCCTTGACGATTAGAGGTCGCCCTTCCTTGAGTTTGCTCTCAAGCCCATCCTCCGGCAAAACCTCGTCGGTGCCACGGGTAAGCTCTGCAATTTGTTCCTGAATAGCTGTCATGCCTGTTTTGCTCGAATTATTTAGTGATTTGCGGGGGCGAAACTGTAGCATTCTCGTGGCGGTTAGCACCATGAGTTATAACACTTTGCTTTGACCTCAAAAAAGCTGCACGGTAGAGTAGCGCCTTCCAGCTACCTAGAGACCTAAGCCTTGAATCGTCCGGTCAGTCCACTTCTACACGATTACAAGCAGTCTGCTCCGCGCCAGCCCGCGAAATCCAAGGCTATTCAATGGTTTGCGGTTGGTCTGGGAATCCCGCTGATCGCCGTAACCCTGATGAATACACTCGATCGGGAGTCACCTGAGGAGCCGGTTGGCGGTGCGCCAGTCATGTCTGCCAGTTCGGACGAGCCACTCATCGTTCCCCCGGTTGATCAGGCGAAACTGATGGAAGAGATCGCTGAGCTCTTACCCGAGCCTGTCCCGGAATTCGAAAAGCTGGTTCTGAACGTTGCCTCTGGTGACACGATGGAAAAACTGTTTCGAAAGAATAAACTCAGCCTCGGCCACCTGATGTCGATCGTCGAACTGGATGAAGCCAAATCCCGCTTTCGCCGCATCAAGCCCGGCGATGTCTTCGAAATCACCCACAATGAGGGCCAGGTCATCAGCCTGTACTCTGAGCTTGATCTGACGAGCGCGCTGCAGATCGACAAACAAGAGACAGGATTTGCAGCGAAGATTGTTGAGCGGCCCATTGAGATTCGAAAAAGAATGGCCCACGGCGTTATCAAGTCCTCCTTGTTCGAAAGTGCTACAGCCGCCGGCTTGTCCGACAAAGTGATAATGAATATCGCTGGAATATTCGCCTGGGATGTCGACTTTGTGCTCGATATTCGGCAGGGCGATAACTACTACGTGCAATTCGAAGAAGTCTGGCAAGACGACGAATACGTGTCGGACGGCGAAATAATAGCGGCCGAATTCAACAACAACGGCCGGACCATTCAGGCAATACGATTCGTTGACGACAACGCGCACAGTGAGTATTTCACGCCTAAAGGGGACAGTGTTCGCAAAGCATTTATCCGCGCACCCGTGGACTTCACCCGAATCAGCTCAAATTTTAACCCGAATCGAAAGCACCCAATTCTTAACAAGATCCGGGCACACCGCGGTGTCGACTATGCGGCCCCACGCGGGACACCAATCAAAGCGTCAGGCGACGGCAAAGTTATTTTTCGCGGCACCAAGTCCGGTTACGGCAAGACCGTCATTTTGCAGCACGGCGGCAACATCACGACTTTGTACGCTCACATGTCCAGCTTTGTCTTGAAGGTTGGAGTTGGCTCGCGCGTAAAACAGGGCCAAACCATCGGTTTCGTCGGCAAGACCGGGCTCGCTACCGCCAACCATCTCCATTACGAATATCGCCTGAATGGCGTACATCGAAATCCGCGCACCGTCGATCTGCCAGATGCAGATCCCATTGACGAGCAGTACCGTGAGAAATTCATGGCGGTTGCCGAACCCATTCTAAAAGAGCTGGAACAATTCAAGAGTGCGCAGACCCCGGCGGTCGCGCACAACAGCCAGTAATAACCATGTCCGGTTTCTATGTCGGGTTGATGTCCGGCACCAGCATGGACGGCATCGATTCCGTACTCGTTAGCTTCCAGAGCGCCGGCGTAACAATGCATGCGACCCACTGTCAGGCCTATCCTGACGATCTGAAAGCCGCACTGCTTGAGGCGATCCGCGAGCCGCTGCACGTTCCGCTCGACCCATCGGGCGAACTGGACCGCCGTGTCGGCCAGTGCTTTCTGGATGCGACACTGGCAGTGATCGATAAGAGCGGTGTCGACACCAAGGACATTGTGGCAATTGGCAGCCATGGACAAACCCTGCGTCATCAACCAAATGCCGAGCGGCCGTTTTCCCTGCAAATTGGCAGCGCCAATATCATCGCCACAGGCTCTCGATTGACCACCGTTGCAAACTTTCGCCAGGCCGATATTCAGGCTGGTGGCCAGGGCGCTCCGCTCGTGCCCCCATTTCACCAGTGGCTGTTCCACTCTGCTGATGCCGATCGGGTTATCGTCAATATTGGTGGGATTGCGAACGTCACCGTCCTGCCTGCCAACGGTTCCGACGTCATCGGGTTTGATACCGGGCCCGGTAACGGATTGATGGATATCTGGATCAAACGACACCGCGATCTGTCATTTGACCGTGACGGCGGGTGGGCTGCCGGCGGATCAGTAATCGAATCTTTGCTCGAACAATTTCTCGGTGACCCGTACTTCGAACTTCAACCGCCCAAAAGTACCGGCTTCGAGCACTTCAACCGTGAGTGGCTGAAGAGGTTTGATGTGGACCGCTTCGAAGCCGTCGATATTCAGGCGACACTGTGCGAATTCAGTGCAAGGTCGATCGCGCAGTCTATTGATAAGCATGCAGGCAACAGTCGCGAAGTCTTTGTGTGTGGCGGGGGCACCCACAACCGGGAACTGCTGCGCCGCTTGCGTCAACAGCTTCCATCCATGACTGTTTCCAGCACTGCGTCCGCCGGTCTCGACCCGGACTGGGTTGAAGCCGTCGCTTTCGCCTGGTTGGCAATGCGCACCATGAACGAACAGACCGGAAATTTACCGAGTGTGACGGGTGCAACGCACAAAGTTGTACTGGGCGATATACACTCTCCCTGACCATGAACGACCAATACATAAATCGCGAACTGAGCCTGCTGCAGTTTCATAAGCGGGTGCTTGCTGAGGGGCAGGATCAGAGTGTGCCGCTACTCGAGCGACTGCGGTTCTTATGCATCAGTTGCACCAACCTCGACGAGTTCTTCGAGATTCGCGTCTCCGGACTCAAGCAAAGGATGGAGATTGGTGCGCCAGCTCAGGGTCCGGAACAGATTCCAGCACAGACTATCCTCAGCGAACTTCGGACCGGTATATCCGAGATGGTCAAACAACAATACCAGCTACTCAACGATGAATTGTTTCCGCAGCTTGCCGCTGCGGGCGTTCGGTTTGTTCACAGCAACGACTGGTCCAAAGAACAACACGAATGGCTTGAAGAATATTTTGAGGAACAGGTCGTTCCGGTCCTGACCCCATTGACGTTCGATCCGTCCCGACCATTTCCGCGAATTCTGAACAAGAGTCTGAACTTTATCGTACGACTGCACGGCAAGGATGCGTTCGGCAGGCGCCGGCATCGCGGCATGGTGCAGGCACCACGGTCGTTACCGAGAATCATTCGACTGCCAGACTCCATAAGCAAGCCGGGTGAACACAGTTTCGTGTTCCTCTCCTCAATCATTCGGGTCCATGTCGAGAGGCTGTTCCCGGGTCTCGACGTAGACGGCTGCTACCAATTCCGGGTGACGCGAAACAGTAATTTGTACGTTGACGATGAAGAAGTCAGTGATCTCATCAGGGCCCTTGAAGGACAACTGGAAGCCAGCCGATACGGCGCCGCTGTTCGAATAGAGATTGGCCACGAATGCCCGGATGATCTCCGCGAATTTCTCCTCGATCATTTTGAGTTAGGTGAGGAAGACGCCTACATGGTCGATGGGCCGGTAAACCTGAATCGGATGGCCACCGTTTGTGACCTCGGCGACAATCCTGAGTTGCTTTACCCACCGTTTACTCAGGGATTGCCGGAAGAACTCCGCAGCAATGAGAATATTTTTTCGATTCTCGACCAGAAGAATGTGCTCCTGCATCATCCCTATCAGTCATTCGCGCCGGTTATCGACTTTATCGGCTCCGCAGCGTCTGACCCCGATGTGCTTGCAATTAAGCAAACGCTTTATCGAACCGGCCCGGCATCGCCGGTCGTCGATAATCTTGTCGCGGCTGCGCGCTCGGGCAAGGAGGTTACCGTAGTCATCGAGCTCATGGCCCGGTTTGACGAAGCCGCTAATATTTCGCTGGCAAACCGTCTACAGGAAGCTGGCGCACATGTTGTTTACGGCCTGGTTGGATTCAAAACACACGCCAAAATGACGCTTATCGTGCGCCGCAAGGAAGGCCGGCTCGTTCGATACACCCATCTTGGCACTGGCAATTACCATCATGCGACGACGTCGGTGTATACCGACTACGGTTATCTCAGCAGCAGCAAGCGATTGGGCGAAGATGTGCACAAGTTATTCCTGCAGCTGACGAGCCTGACGCGCGCGGATGATATGACACGCATGCTGGCTTCGCCGTTTAGCCTGTTTGACGCGCTTCTTCAAAAGATACAGCGAGAAACTGCTTTCGCTAAAGAAGGTAAGACCGCTCGGATAATATTGAAGGTCAACTCTCTCAACGAACCACAACTAATCGATGCACTTTACGAAGCGTCGCAAGCGGGCGTAACAGTCGACTTGATCTTGCGTGGTATTTGCTCGTTGCGGCCCGGAGTCGAAGGTCTCTCGGAGAACATCAGGGTACGATCAATTGTCGGTCGTTTCCTCGAACATTCACGCGTGTACTACTTCCTGAATGACGGCAAAGAAGAGTTTTACTGCTCCAGTGCCGATCTGATGTATCGCAATATGTTCCGTCGCAACGAGTCTTGCTTCGAGATTCGACAGAAAGCGATGAAAGAGCAAATTCGACACGATCTGGAGCTTTTTCTGGCAGACAACTGTCAAGCTTGGGAGCTTAAACCTGACGGTAGTTACTCGCGCCTGACAACGGGCGATAGCCCGCGGGTCTCTGCCCAGGAAACATTTCTGGCAGAGTTATCGGGCCCGAAACTCGTCCAGGACTGAATCGATCAACGTGTCGATGCGTTTGACCGCCGATAAAGCACCGCCCAGTCACACGATGAGCTGGTATCCAACTTCGGCGAGGTACTCCTGCTCCCTCTCCAGATCCGCAATGGTCAGCGGATTGGCAGCCAGCCAATCGGCATCCATCCTGATCGACAGCCCGTCGTCAAATGCGGTGACTGTGATGGGCGGTAACTCGGCGTCGTTGCGACTCCGGTTTAGCAATACAGCGAGGCGCAGAATCACGACCAGTCGCAGGCCGGCCTCACGCCAGGACTTAGGAAGCCCGTCCAGAAATGCTTTGTCTACTCGATGCCGTTGACTTCGAATCAACGTCGCTAGAAACCGCTGCTCGGCCCTCGGAAATCCTGGCATATCGGCATGCTCGGCAATGTACGCGCCGTGACGCTGATAGCCATCGTGAGAAATATCCAGACCGATCTCGTGCAGTCGAGCCGCCCATCCCAGAATCTTCTCAGCAATATCCTGCTCGAGGTGCCAAACCTCGGCGCACTGGGCATGCAGGTCGGCTGCAGTCTCGCTGACTCGCCTCGCCTGTTCTTCATCTACCTGATAACCCCGGGCGTCTTCGTGCTGCAATCTTCCCAACAGGTCATACAACAATCCTTCGCGAACTGCGCCATCCGATACGCGCATTGCGTCGATTCGCAAAGCAGTAAACAACTCAGCCAGAATGGACAAACCACCCGGCCAAACCTGCGCCCTGCGCTCTGACAAACCTTTCAAAGACAACTCGCTTATGTTGTCAAAGGCCAGCACTCGGTCAATAAGCGCTTCAATGGTATCCAGCGTGATCGCTGTTTCTGCAAGCCCGAGCTCGCGAGCGACATTCTCGGTCGAGAGTATTGTTCCGGAAGTGCCGATCGCCTCAATGCCCGTCGCGCCGCGGAAGAATGCCTTTACCGGTCGCAGCTCCAGGCGCGCGGCCATGCGCGCCTTGTTAAACCTATTGCGAGTCAAATGCCCGTCAGGAAAGTAGCGCTCTGTCATTGAGACACAGCCCATGTGCAGGCTCTCCATCCTATTGGGCGTCGCACCCTGTCCCAGTATCACCTCCGTGCTGCCGCCGCCAATATCGGTCACCAGACGCATGCCATCCGTCGGGGGCAAACTGTGCATTACACCGGTATAGACCAGACGCGCTTCTTCTATGCCCGAGATTACTTCGATAGGGTGACCCAGAAGCGCTTCGGCCTCCGCCATGAATGAGGAGTCCTCGCGAGCGCGACGGATGGTGCTGGTGCCGGCAGCGCGAACACTGCCCGCACGCATGTCTCGCAGGCGTTCACCAAAACGCGAAAGACAGTCCAGGGCTCGTTGCCGTGCATCGGCAGACAAATCACCTTTCGGTGAGAGTCCTTCCGCGAGTCTGACCGTTTCTTTGATTCGGTCAATAATAGCGAGCTGACCGTGGCGCAATTCGCCAACGATCATGTGAAAGCTGTTGGAGCCGAGGTCAACGGCCGCGATTATCTCTGGCTGATGCGACTCAGACAGTGAAGGAGGATCCGCAACCGCAGGTGGTCTGTGCATTCGGATTCCGGATGATGAACTGCGCTCCCTGCAGGTCTTCCTTGTAATCGATCTCGGCACCCATCAGATACTGAACACTCATCGGGTCGATCAATAACATCACACCTTGATTCTCAACCTGGCTGTCACCGTCTTCGATACTTTCGTCAAATGTGAAGCCATACTGAAAACCTGAGCAACCGCCGCCCGAAACAAACACCCGCAATTTCAGATTCGGATTGTCTTCTTCGGTGATCAGTTCACTCACCTTGTGCGCTGCAGCGTCAGTAAAAACGACGCTCGGTGGTGGGGGTGCGCTTGAAAGTGCTGTATTCATATGCTTAGTCTACTCGCCGGACGCAGCAGCTTGCTCGTCCATTTGATTGGTTTGCTCCAGAAGTGGTACCTGACCTTCGGGCTGGTGCACCAGTTTACCGTTAATCTCGGCACCTTCTGCCATTTGAATCAGATTGTAATACACATTGCCTATGACTCGCGCGGTTGCGCCAAGTTCTACTCGCTGACTGGCAAAGACATCGCCTTTAACTATGCCATTCAGGGTGACATAGGGAACAGTGACACCACCATCGACACTACCAATATCGCTGATGCTCAGCGCAGATTCCGTGTCTGGATCTGCGCTCACATTGCCTTTAACCGCGCCATCAATATGGCATCCGCCTTTAAAATGCAGGTCGCCATACAATTTGCTATTCGAGCCTACGAGCGTCTCTATGACAGTGTGCCTGATTTGTTTCTTGCCAAACATCGGGTTCTCCGTACCGCCGCTTCGCGGCCTGATTTTTCAATTCCTGATCTAACTGGTTGCCCAGTCAAAACTCTCTTCAATACTGGAAATCGACCGGGTTTTGGAGCGTACCTCAACGGTTACGCGCTCTGGCGTAAAGCCGTCTGGCAGCACCAGTAGACGGTCAAATCCCTGAAAATAGCGGAATGAGAACGCCCACGCACTGTTGTCCTCATCCGCAAGCAACTGCGCCAGAGCATAAGTCGTCTCGACTCCGTTCTGGCTGCCAACGATGCTTAGATTGACATCGCCGGACACTTTGCGATCGTGCTTCATTGCCTGTACCAGAACAAGTCGCAAGTTGAACTCACGTTCGGCTTTACCGCGCGTGAGCTTAAACTCTTGTACACGCAGCCCGGAATTTCCGTCCGACGGTGAGACTATTCCACGATAAAACGCGATCGCGTTGCGTTGTTCCTGAATCTTAGCCTGCAGCTGCGTCAAGCTGGCTTCAACTTCCTTGTAGGATGCCCGATCAACCTCGTGATTGGTCTCCAAAATCGCAATCTTTTGTTTTAAATCAACAATTTCGTCATCCAGGGCCTGCACATGATCGCTGTGGGCCTGTTCGACATTGCCCGCCTCAACAATGTCATAACCCGCCGATATACGCCCAAACTCAAAAATCAGGTAAGCGCTGATGGCAACCAGCAGCACCTTGACCGCCCTGACCATCCAGGTTCTGCCCGAACTGTGCTGTTGTAAAGGGGATTTAACTGCCACTTGGAGGATGCGTCCACTTGCTCACAAAAGACGTTATGTTACGCGGGTACCTCTGCTAACAGAAGTGCGCCAGGTCACGTATTGTGAAGAAATCGCTCCCCTGATTTCTTCGCCACAGCGGCAAGATCTTTGTCGAATACGGAGCGCCAACGCCTGGGCCACCAGCGAGGTTGCGGCGGCAATCCGTCAGGATGAACGCAGGACCCGAGCTCATGCAGCGCACGCGCATACACCCGTCTTTTGAAGTAGATCACTTCATTAACCGGTCGCCAGAAGTCGACCCAGCGAATGCGGTCAAACTCAGGTTTGTCGCACCGATCAAAGCGCACGGCATCCACATCAGAGGTCAGCCGCAGCATGAACCAGCGTTGTTTTTGACCAATGCAAAGGGGTTTGCTGTGCCGCCGGATGAACTTGTCCGGCAACTTGTAGCGAAGCCAATCGCTCGTGACGTCCAGCACGTCGACATCGCCCTCCTCGAGGCCAACCTCTTCACGCAGCTCACGAAACATTGCATCGACAGGTTCTTCGCCTTCGATCATCCCTCCCTGCGGAAACTGCCAGCCCTTGGCCCCTACTCGACCACCCAGCATGAGCTTGTTATCTGCGTTCGCAAGGATGATGCCGACATTAGCGCGAAACCCTTCAGCGTCTATCCAATCGTTGCCCATAGCAACCGTACTAAAGCTTTAACTGACCGCCACTTTACACTATTGATAGCCAGCGCGTTCAGCCAAAAGCGTGGCCTCCTCGTCACGCCAGCCGGCGATATTGACGGCACCTAACTCGCGATTACCGGTGCCGCGGGGCTGTTTCTCCCGGACCAGCCATTCGACGAGCTTTTGGGCCGCTTCTGGCTGCCGAGCGTGTCGGGCCACACCAATACCGTCGATATGCATGTAGTGCTGCTCAGGCACGGTATACATCAGGTCATCGACATAAGGAGACCGAGAGAGAATCCCGTAATCGCAGGTGCCGTCGCGAATCGCCTCGATCAATAGACCTTCGCTGGAAAACGGAGCCGTTGCCAGGTTTCGGATCCAGGCGCGCACCAGACGCTCCGCATTTTTCACGCCCCGGTCGTTAATGAGCATCGCTAGCAGTGAGCGATTCACAGGAAGTGCCGAGGATGACAAGCACAGCCTGCCTCGCAGTTCCTCACCCGCCAGAATGTCGTAACTGGCAAGCAACGGGCGAGTCGATTCTTCCTGCAATGCCCCGATAACATTCCACCGCATCGCGACAGCGGTCCAAAAACCATCCGGATCCGTCAGCAGCGGAGCAGAGATTTCAAGTACTTCTATACTGAGTGGCCGCAGCGCACCCTTATCTGCCGCTCGCCAGATATCCGCAACATTATTGGTCATCAGAACATCGGCAGGTGGCGACCCGCTGTTGTTAATGACCCGATCAGCATTCTTGCTGCTCTTGCTAAAGACCAACGTAGTCGGAATTCCGGTGTCGTTGCTAAACTCGGCGAGCCTCTCTGACAAGGCGATCTCATCATCGCCGACGGCATAAACAATGATCGCCGGTGGCGGTGGCCCGGAATCACAGCTGATCAACAACAGCGAGAGACTGGCTGCTATTAGTCGCCCTGGTCTCATACGGACTCGATGAACACCCGGTCCCGGCCAGCGGACTTGGCCGCGTACAAAGCGACGTCCGCGCGCGCGACCAGTGAATCGCCAAACGTCTTCAGATCCTCGTCGTCAGCTTGAGGGTGGCCCTCGGATATTCCGATGGATACCGTTATTCTCACGGTTTCGCCACAGGGAAGATCGAATGGCGATTTGGCGATTTCCTTGCGGATTCGCTCTGCCAGCAACATTCCCGACGCGGCCAGCGTGTTTGGTAACAGCACCACAAACTCTTCGCCACCGTACCGAGCAGCCACATCGCTCGCGCGAATCTGGGTTTCGATACGCCGGGCCAATTCACTCAATACGGCATCTCCGGCGGCATGCCCCCAGGTATCGTTCACACGTTTGAAATGGTCAACATCGAGCATCAGACAAACGATACCGGCCCGGTCACGTCGTGCTCTTGCCAATTCCTCGCCCAGCCGCACAATGAGATAGCGGCGGTTATTCCAGCCAGTCAGTACGTCTGTAAATCCGCTGCGCAGCAAACGCGCCCGGTTAATCGTGTTCTCAACGCAAAACGAGGCAATAATGCCGAGGTGTTCGAGAAAACCGTTAGCGTGATCGCGCCTGAATCGCAAAGCGTCCTGGCTGCACAAATTAATGCTGCCCAACAGTTTCCCACGATGTTTCAGTGGGATCATCGCCATACTATTCAGGGCATCGGCATTGGGGCAGATCAGCTGGTGATCGCAGGCGGCGAATGCGCCCAGCCAGGGCTTGTGCAGCGCAACGTATTGTGGTGCCAGACCCGTAAGAGACTCGGTTAGTACTAGATTGGCATGCCCTTCAGGCGGCGTGCCATTGGCTATCAGCAAGTGCCGGATATCATGGTCCGGATCGCAAAGAACGACACTCACATACTCCAGTGCGAAGCTAAGCTTTAGTCCCTCGACCAGCACCTTCAGCAGTGAATCGAGATCCTCAGCCTGCAGCAGCTTCAATTCACGCCGCTGCGTGCGGCGCATCCTGTCGTCGTTGCGAGCAACCTCCTCGGTCAGCTCGTCCAGTCTGCGTTTTGCAGCCTCGAGCTGCGCTTGCAGTTCCTCTTTTGCTGGCATGAGCAGCCTCTCCCGAGCGTTTCACTGATTTCCCCGAAAAAGGGTCAGTGCCTTTTTCGAATGTTCGCCCTATCCCCGTAACGCGAGGTAGTCGCGGCCCTTTTGCATGAGTTCCACGAATGCCTCTTCATCACCACCCGCGACTGTCTCGCGTATTCTCCCCGCGGCTTCACACAAAGCGTCGAGCGGCCCCAGCCCGAACTTGTTCAAATTCTGGATTTCAAAATACAAATGCGGATTATCCTGCGCAACCGCCTCGGCCACGAGCAACTGGGAGTCAAACGTTGTCGATGACAACTGCGCAAGTTTCGGCGCTGCCTCGCCGCTTTCGGCAAGGGCTGTAAAGAAGGCGATATTCAAGGCGTGCGATAAACCCAATACATAAGCAATCAAGCGATCGTGGTCCTCGAGACCCATGTCGAGTTGCTCGACCATAGTGGCAGCGAACAGTTCTTTCGCCGCTGCTGTCGCCTCGGCGTCACCGACATCGCAAAAAATCAGGTGGCGACCGGACAGTAAGCGGGTGTCGGGTCCGTACATTGGATGCAGTGACGTTACGCGGCATCCCGCTGATTGCAGTTCTTTCAAACCGTCAATCAACGGCGATTTCAGCGACCCGATATCAAACACGAGCCCTGCGGGTTTGAGGACGGCCAGTTGGGCGAGAATTCGGCCGGATACTGCCAGCGGTGCAGCAACAACGATGACGTCGAAATCGACACCTGCGTCGGTCCAGTTCTTGAATTGAGACGGCCCGTCCTCGACCATCCTGTCCGCTACTGTTGTAGCAAAGCCTTGCGACGCGAAGAATTCTACAAACCAGCGGCCCATTTTGCCCGCACCGCCGATCACAAGCGCACGCCGGCCATCACCCTTGCCTTCGGCCACAACCCGATCGCGCTCCTGGCTTTCAAGTGATGTCCGGATCAGCATTTCCAGTAATTGCTCTACGAGGTCCGGGTCGACACCCATATCTACCGCTTGCTTACGACCCATCTCGAGCACATTTTTTTCGCGCGCATAGTCACGTGTGCCCGTTCCGGTGTTCTGCTTGGTCTTACCGATATCAGCAACGATCCGCTGCCGCTCGGCAATCATCTCAACCAGGCGTCGATCAATAGCGGACAGGTTTTTGCGTAGTTCGTCGAGGCTCATTCTGAATTGCGAGGTCTTTAGTGGCTGTTGGCAACCCTTTTACAGGAGTGCCGCGCACAGTGAAAGCCGGCCCGATAAATTTCGGGCCGGCTCTTTGCTGTCGGACATTTAGTTACCGCTGTTAGTGTTTTCGATATCGAAAGTAGGCTTGTTCCCAACGATATAGCTCGAACAGCTGGTGCCATGACATGTGATGATTCCAGCGGAGACGCGAGTGCTCGAACCAGCGTCGAAATGACCTGTCATGTTTCAGCCACTTCGGCATCTTTTTCGCACGTTTATTTCTCGCGTCGTAGCGTTCGCCACGGTGCCTGTCTCGGCTGTAATAGTCGCGGCTATGGGAATCGCGGCGATAGGCATCCGATCGATCCGTGGGCTGAAGCCTCGGGAGATTCCAGGAGCAACAGACCACAGGCAATTACAGTTGCGATAAGTACTTTGTTCATAGTTCACCTCCGGTTTGTCTTGGTACGGTTGCAGAATAGGTCCGGTCGCATGAACTCATACTGAATACAAGCTACTGTTTTTATTAATTTTATGAACACGGGATGAACAAGCACTGCAATCGTGAGAACATGCCATTCACAAATTGCTTTAGACACCATCAGGGAATACCAAACATGAAGACGCGTGCCGCCGTTGCCTTTGAAGCAGGCAAACCACTTGAAATTGAAATGCTGGATCTGGAAGGGCCCAAAGCGGGTGAAGTGTTGGTTCGAAATGTCGCCAGCGGCGTCTGCCATACCGATGCGTTCACCCTGTCTGGTGAAGATCCGGAAGGAATATTCCCCGCTGTTCTCGGCCATGAGGGAGGCGCGGTTGTCGAAGAAATCGGCGCGGGCGTGACCTCAGTCAGCGTCGGCGATCACGTCATTCCTTTGTACACGCCGGAATGCGGCGAGTGCAGTTTCTGCACGTCAGGCAAGACAAATCTGTGTCAGGCGATTCGAGCAACCCAGGGGCAGGGCCTGATGCCTGATGGGACTTCGCGCTTTTCGCTCAACGGCAAGCCAATTTTCCATTACATGGGTACTTCAACGTTCAGTGAGTACACCGTGCTCCCCGAGATTGCTGTCGCCAAAATCAGCAAGGAAGCCCCTCTTGAAAAGGTCTGTCTGTTGGGTTGCGGCATCACCACTGGCATCGGTGCTGTCTTGAACACAGCGAAGGTGCAGGCCGGTGATTCGGTAGCGGTCTTCGGTCTGGGCGGCGTCGGTTTGAGTGCCATCCAGGGCGCTATGATCGCCAAAGCGGGTCGCATTGTCGCGATCGATGTCAACGAAGATAAATTCGAGCTCGCCAGACAATTCGGAGCAACCGACTGCATTAATCCCAACAATTACGATGACCCGATCCAGGATGTGATTGTTGAACTCACGGGCGGCGGCGTTGATTTTTCATTCGAGTGCGTCGGCAACACCAACCTGATGCGCTCTGCATTGGAATGCTGCCATAAGGGCTGGGGTGAATCCGTCATCGTCGGTGTTGCGGGTGCCGGGCAGGAAATTTCGACTCGTCCGTTCCAGCTGGTGACCGGCCGAGTCTGGCGCGGCACAGCTTTTGGTGGCTGCAAAGGACGCTCCCAGTTGCCCGGGATGGTTGACCAGTATATGGACGGCAGCATTAAAATCGACGAGTTCATCACCTTCACGATGCCGCTCGAAGATATCAACAGAGCTTTCGATCTCATGCATGAGGGAAAGAGCATTCGGTCGGTTATACATTTCTAAATCCGCTTCTTCGTGACCAACATTGCAGTAGCTACGACGTCTCAGCTGGCCGCAGATGCGGCGCGTGAAGTTGCGGCTGGCGGTGGAAATGCGGTCGACTGTGCATTGGCAGCCTCTCTGTTGACGATGAACACAGAGCCGAGCGTATGTGCACTGGCAGGCAGCGCCTTCATAACGATCTGGCCTGACGGCGGCGAGCCGGTAACGATCGATGGAAACGTGGCGGTTCCCGGTGCGGGCCTCGCGGCAAAGGAACGTGGGCAAGGTGCCGTTCCCGTGTCGATCAACTACGGTGGCGGAATCGAAACTCTGGTAGGACCGGGGTCGGTGGCAATTCCCGGCTCGCTCGCTGCCATTGAATACGCGTGGAAAAAATACGGCGCTAGCAGTTGGGAAGCTATTTTCGCTCCGTCGATTCGGGCGACGAGGGACGGGTTCGCTCTCCCTGCCGCGTGCCGCTACTACCTTGGTTACTCCGGTGACTGCATCTTCGATCGCAGCAAAGATGGTCGCGATGCGTTGCGTCATGACGACGGTACGTTACGCGATACCGGCAGCACGATTGTCATTCCGCACCTTAGCGATACGCTGGAGGCTATTGCACGATACGGCGCAGATCTGTTCTACAAAGGGGATCTGGCCGCTGCCATATCAGAGCATTGTCGTGCAGGCGGCGGCATGCTGACGCGGGAGGACCTGTCATCATACGAAGCGATTGAAAGACAGCCACTGCGCGCAGAAATTGGTCAATGGTCCATCGCGACGAATCCTGCTCCTGCGATCGGCGGAGCCGTCCTTACGGCTATGCTTATGGCTTGCTCAGATTTGCATGACCGTGCCTGGAACCGGGCGACGCTTGAGCAGTTGATCCATTCGCAGCAGGCGTGTCTGGACTTTCGCCAACGTCGTCTTGATCTGGCCGACGATGTTGGCGCTGAGGCGGCACGTCTCATCGAATCTGCACGCACCGGGCGGCTGCTGAGTCGTTGGACATCCGCGTCAACGGTTCACACCTCCGTCGTCGATAACGCAGGGACCGCCTGCGCGATTACTGCATCGTCCGGATACGGCTCCGGCGAAATGCCAGCCGCTACGGGGTTGTGGCTGAATAACTGCCTCGGTGAGATTGAACTGAATCGTCGGGGGCTCGACGCAGGTCCGCCAGGTTCGCGATTGCCGTCCAACATGGCGCCCAGCGTTGCTCGTTGCGGCGACTCGGTTGTCGCGGTGGGTTCGCCGGGTGCCGACCGAATCACCACTGCACTGCAGCAATTCCTGATCAATTACCTGTTGTTCGAAATGCCGCTGGAGGATGCAATCGCGCACCCACGTGTGCATGTCGATACCAGCGGTGACGAGGTTCGATTAATGGCAGAGCCGGGACTGGACCTTCCTGAAACCGAGCTACCCGTCCATCTTTTTGAGAATCTCGTGATGTATTTTGGCGGCGTCGGTGCGGCTGTGTTTGATAGCGAGCGGGGGCTTGCTGCGGCAGCCGATCCGCGTCGCGAAGGTGGAACGTGTATTTACGAGCGCTGATCCTTCTCGGTCTGACTTTCGCTTTCGACGCGAGCGCACAGATCACGATTACCCGTGGAACGAATCTTTCGGTAGATGCTGCGCAAGACGGTCGTCTGGCGATCGACCTGCGCGGTGATCTCTGGATTGTGCCTGGGGGCGGCGGTGAAGCCCGGCAGCTCACTCAGGACCTCAAGTCTGTTAAACGACCCCGTTGGTCTCCTGGCGATGATCAACTGGTCTACTCGGCTGTTGCTGACGGCCAACAGGGCATCTGGCTTTACGATCTCGACAGTGGCAATACACGATTCCTGAGTTCTCAGACCAATCTCGATTTGTATCCAAGCTGGCACGCCGACGGCCAGCGAGTGCTGTATTCGTCCGATGTCAACGGCGATGGGTTTGATCTTTGGGAGATCGACGTCCCCACTGGCCTGCGCTGGCGAATAACTGACCGGCCCGGTGACGAGACAGAAGGTGCCTGGTCGGACGATGGGCGCGATCTTGTCTATGTCCATCATCACGGTGATGAGTGGTCGCTCATTCTCCGCCGGCACTCAAGACCTGAGGAGGTTTTGCTGACATCACAAGAAAAGATTGCAGCGCCGACCTGGCGGCCAGACGGCAGTCTGATCTCTTTTTTCAAGAGCGACGCGAACACGACGACTCTGGAAGTCGTCATATTATCGAGTCCCCGTCTCATCCGTTCTTACGCGACGAACGAGCAGTTCGTTGTATCACCAGTCAGCTGGCTGGATCGTCACCGGATGTACTATTCCGCCAATGGTCAGATTCGACAGCGCCTGTTCAACTCCTGGACGTCGACCCCACTGCAATTTCGGGCGACCATTCAACCTGCGGTGGTAGCGGCCGTCAGGCGTGAGCGGCCCATTCTGCAGTGGCCGGATGAACCAAAGGGCACTCTGGTCATCCATGCGGCCCGGTTTTTCGACGGCGTCAACGCGGGTTATCAGCACGACAAAGACATCGTGATAGAGGGTGGTCGTATCGCCTCGGTAACGGAGCATGTAGAACGGCCAGGTTCTATTGTCATCGACATGGGTGATTTGACCATTCTCCCCGGCCTGCTCGACGCCGACGCGCGATTGCCAGGTCAACTGTCTGCAAGTCACGGTCCGGACCTGCTGACGATGGGAGTGACCACGATTGTTGGCAGCCACCCGAATCTGGAGGCGTTGAATTCGATTTGGGCTGGCAAAGAGATTCCGGGCCCGAGAATGTTGAGAGCGGATCAATGGCAGCCCGGACCGACGCCGCGGCCGGAACTTGATGTAACCGCGGCGATAGTCACCAGCCGATCCACCGGCCTGCCAACGGGAGAGGCATTGGCGACTCAGTTTCGTGCGATGCAAGTCGCTGGTTTAACGCCAGAACAAACCCTGCGGGGCATGGGTGTGAACGCAGCCGGGGCGATGCTGGCGGACCCGTATCTCGGCCGTATTGCAATCGGCGCGGCCGCCGACCTGGTTTTCGTTGATGGCGATCCACTGTCCAATATCAGCCACGTTCTGAATGTGGTGGCCGTGGTCCGAAATGGACGCTTCTACAGTGTCTCCGGATTATTTGATCGTGCCAAGCGCGCAGAAACTGTCGATTAATTTAACAAAATGCACATAAATTGCAGATTCTTCGGACCACCACACCCCATTTGACATAATGATCGGCCTGCTCTCCGATTCGATTGTCGAAGAGAATTCCGTAGGCCAGCAGTTTTCCCTGATAGAAAGGTCCGATAGTGCAACGCGTCAGACCAACCCCGATCTTTTACGCCCAAGAAACGTCGGCTTTTTTTACAAAATACAAGCCTTTAGTCTACGCCGACGGATTGAACAGCGGCTAAACCATTGAATTAGCGGTGCTTCGACAATAGTTGGCACAGGTCTTGCTTTTAATATTAGAGCCCAAGCGAAGCGTAACTGCAGATTGATAACAACACGGTCAGAGACGGGATTTAGACGCCAGAAGAATAATAACTATAAAAATAAGAAGATCCAGATCCAATAACAATAAGAAACACTTTGTCGCCGGTTATCGAATTCGCAGTTACCTCTTTTGAAAAAAAGAGAAATTCAGCCCCACAGCTCACGCCGTGGGGCTTTTTCTTGTGTGGCACTTTGCCCTTTTGTTCTTGTCCGAATAGGATCAGAGCATCAGAGGGGATCAATCATGAACAAAATGACACCCATAAGAGGACTAACGTTCGCGCTCACTTTCGCTTTGATCGTGGGCTTCGTCCAGCAACCCGCAGTGGCGACTGAGTCCGGCCAATCAATTTATGACGCTGCGGTCGCAAGCACAGCAAGACCGGAGTCCGATCGTGCTCATGACGCCGAGCGCAAACCAGCGGAGGTTCTGGCGTTTCTGGGCATCGAACCCGGCATGAACGTATTGGACATGTTCACCGGCGCTGGATACTACGCAGAAATCATCGCTAGCGTTGTTGGCGAAGAAGGAAAAGTCATCGCACATTCAAACGAGGCCTACCTGGGTTTCGTCGGTGCTGCCTTCGAGGAAAAATTTGGCAGTGGTCGCCTGACGAATGTGGAAGTTCTCATGGCCGAAAACAACGAGCTGTCCCTTGAAACCAATTCTTTGGATGCCGTGATGCTAGTGCTGTCTTTTCACGACCTTTACCACTCAGACGAAGAGAATGGCTGGCCACCGATTGACGCCCCGGCTTTTCTGGCTGAGTTGAGAAAGGGCCTGAAGCCGGGCGGCTTTGTAGGGATTATTGACCATTATGCGGAGGCTGGGGCGCCTGCTGAAACCGGTAATACCGTGCATCGAATTGATCCGGCCATAGCAATTGCAGAAATGGAAGCGGCCGGATTCATACTCGATGGCCAAAGCGACCTGTTGCGAAACCCGGATGACGACCTGACCAAGAGTGTCTTTGCTCCGGAAATCCGCGGCAAGACCGATCGCTTCATTATGCGCTTCAAGAATCCCGACTAAAGGGGCCCGTAAACCACCTGAACGTTGATTCATGTTCAAAGCTGTACGCATCTCAATATTGCTGTTCGTCCTGATCTTCGTAGGCCTCAGCGCATTTCTAACCCAGACGAGAAGTACGGACTGGAATAACAGCCTGTGGATCAAGGTCTACCCCATCAATGCCGACGGCAGTCCCGAGGCGGCCCAGTACATTCAGGCACTGAAATCGTCCGACTTTGAAGGTATCGAAACGTTTCTTGAGCGGGAGACAGAACGCTACTCGAGAACTCTGAGACAGCCAGTTCGTATCGAACTGGGAAGCGAAGTCAAAGAACAACCACCGCAGCTCGATGCTGACCCACACGTCATGTCGGTGATGCTCTGGTCTCTGAAATTGCGCTGGTGGGCCGGTAGTTCGACCGACGCTCAGGATCGTATCGACCCGGATGTGCGAATTTTCGTTCGCTACCACAAGCCTGATCGTGCCGTGATACTCGAGAATTCCGTTGGCCTGCAGAAAGGTATGGTGGGCATCGTGAATGCGTATGCCAGCCGGCGATACCGCGGCACGAACAACGTCATTATCGCCCATGAGTTTCTGCACACGCTCGGCGCCTCCGATAAATACAGTGCCGTTGACGGACAACCGATAGGCCCTGACGGCTTGGGAGAACCCGACCAGCAACCACTTTATCCGCAACGATTTGCCGAGATCATGGGCGGTCGCATTGCTCTTGCAGAAGACGACTCTGTTATTCCGCAGAGTCTGAAGTACGCCGTTATTGGATCGCTAACCGCCAGTGAGATAAATCTGTCCAGATAGACTTTTCAGGCAACGTGGCCCCTTAGCCGACCCAGGTATTTCTCATGCAACGATGGATTCGCTGCGAGTACCGAGCGAATATCAAGATCCGGTTTATCACCATTGAGGTTGGTGAAGACACCACCCGCTTCTGTCACGATGACAGACAATGCAGCGATATCCAGGATATTCACGTCCGACTCAATCACCGCTTCGATCTTACCGGCAGCGAGTAAATGGTAATGATAGAAGTCGCCATAACCTCGAATGCGATCAGCACTCTTCACAATATCGCCGAGCGCGGACCAGCCGTCGCTGCGTGCCAACGACTTCAGGTTTCCCGTTGAAACAGCCGCTCGATCCGGATCATAAATATTGCTGACCGTAAGACGCTGGCCATTCAACCACGCACCTTGTCCTTTCTCGGCCCATGCAAGTTCGTCCATCATCGTGCCGCTTGAAACGCCGAGAATCAGTTCTCCATTGCGCATGAGCGCGATCTGGGTCGAGAAGAACGGGTACTGGCGGACGAATCCCTTGGTGCCATCGATAGGGTCAACAAGCCAGAGAAACTCTGCGTCAGCCTGTGTCTGGCCCGTTTCCTCTCCATAGAAACCGTGCTCGGGGAATGCGCTGAGGATGATTTCACGAATCGCCTGCTCGCATTCGACATCGGCTTGCGTCACCGGCGTCAAGTCGGCTTTGGTCGTTACCGTGAAGTTGCCTTTGAAATAACTCCGACTGATAGCCGCCGCCTTGTCGGCGGCCGCCAACGCAACCTTGAGGTAATCCGAAGCATTTTCTGCGTTGAAGCTTTCCACCTGAAATCAATCCTGATATTGCGAACACTCGGCGCAACTATGGCCGCTGTCGCCAGCAGAAACAAGCATGCTTTCTTGACAGTCCATGGACGCCTACCTATCGTCGCAACATGGGAAATCGATTAAGCAAAATATATACGCGTACCGGCGATGACGGCACGACAGGACTCGGCGATGGAAGTCGGGTCGCGAAGGACTCTGCACGAGTTGAGGCCTATGGCACGGTTGATGAAGCCAATTCGGCCATCGGCCTGATTCTCGCAGCTGGTGAGCTATCCGCGGGCGTTCGAGAGTGCCTGACTGCAGTGCAACACGATCTGTTCGAACTCGGCGGCGAACTTTGCATACCGGGACACAGTGCCGTTAAGCAGGAATTTATCGAGCGCCTCGAGTCGGATCTGGACGGATTCAATGAGGACCTGCCGATGCTCAGGGAGTTTATTTTGCCCGGCGGTGGTCCGGCGGCCGCGGCCTGCCATATGGCCCGGACAATTGTGCGGCGGGCAGAACGACGCGTCGGGACATTGGCGGGTGTCGAGGAGATCCGTGCAGAGACAGGGAAATATTTGAATCGCCTGTCAGATTTGCTTTTCGTCATTGCGCGGGTTTTGGCGCGTGCCGAATCCGGTCAAGAGGTTCTATGGGATCGCGATCGCTGAAAAGACAAGCTGAGCTGCGATCAAGAATCAATAACGAGGAACCAGGGTATGGCAGGAGTTGAAGGGCGCGTCGCGCTCGTAACAGGTGGTGGTCGCGGTATTGGTCGGGCAACGGCTGATTTGCTGGCTACGCGCGGCGCAAAGGTCATGTGCGTCGCACGCAGTGAAGAAGAACTCGCCAAGTCCGGTCATGAGTACTCAGTCGCCGACCTTGGAACGCCTGACGGCTGCGCGAAGGCGCTTGAAGACACCGAACAACGACTGGGCCCGGTCGATATCCTTATCTGCAATCACGGTTTGGGTTCTGCGCACGAGAAGGTGATCTGGGAACAGGACCTGCAAGACTGGAGCGACTCGATTCGCATCAATCTTGACGGCCCGTTTTATCTTTCACGTCTGGTATTGAAGGGAATGGTCGAGCGGCGGTATGGACGCGTTGTGTTCACGAGCTCCACAGCCGCACTCAACGCCGAACACGCCGGAAGCGCCTACAACAGCTCCAAAGCCGGGTTGCTGGGGCTGATGCGCTCTGTCGCGGAGGACGGCGGCGCCTACGGCGTCACATCAAACGCTGTGCTACCAGGCTGGGTGCGAACGGAAATGGCGGACCGATCGGCACGATACGAGGCAGAAGAACGCGGCATTACGCCGGAGCAGGTCTGGGAAGAACGCGCGGCACTTTATCGTCCTGGCCGTGTTGCGACACCCAAAGAGGTTGGCGAGATGATTGCGTTTCTGGCTGCCGAGGAATCCAGTGGCGTCAGTGGCGAGTCCATTCGGGTTGCACTTGGCAGTTCATGGTAGGGCCAACGAGGCCCAGACCGGGACCCTCCAGTCAGGACGCTTGCGCGTCCTGACATGGCTTTTCGGCTCACTAGAAATGATAGCCGAGGTTGACTGAGTAGACCCATGGGTCAACACTGAGCGTGGGAAGCGCAATGCTTACTGACTCGAGTCCGGCAGGATCAAGAGCTACACCCGAAATTGTTGCGTCTGCGTCGATTTCTATGTAACGAACATCGAAACCGAGTATCCAGCTCTCATTGAATTCCCAGTGACCGCCGAGTTGAGCGGCAAAACCACTCGAATTATCGATCTTTATCGATTCGAATCCTTCCTCGACCATACTTGGGATCAGTTTTTCGCCACTAAACATAGTGTAGTTAAACCCGACGCCAATGTAGGGGTCGAAATTTCCAGCCGTAGTGAAATGATACTGGACGGAAAGTGTCGGCGGTGCTTGATCAAACTCACCGATCTTCATCGACTCAGTTTCGCCAGGAATTTGCACTATTGCGTTGATGTCGTGGTTAAACGGCCATGCAGCAAGCATGTCGATCGCCCAATTCTCATTGATCATGTAGGTAACACCAAAGGGCATACTCGTTGCACTATCGATATTGAAACCGACGGAAACCTCTTCGAAATCAACATCTGGGATAGTAGCCGATACGCCTTTGCTGTCGGGTTCCACCGAACCCACGCCCACATACATGGTCCAGGATCCGGGTTCATTCGCAAGCGCAGGTGACAGGCTTAAGGCCAGTAGGCTGCTACCTACCAGCAAATATTTACCGATTTTCATAACGTCTTCCTCTCGTCCGTTTGCAGGACCTGCAATACGCCGCCGTCTCGCAGCGCAGGGTCCGCCCCTCTGCGCACCCGTTTGGGTAGCATCGCGCTGATCCAAGTCAATTCAAGTACGGAATTTCTCGTATTGCTCAGGATACTCAGTCGGAGAGAGAATTGAGCCGTGCATAGGAGTTCGAAACATGGAATTCCGTGATGGCGCTCCTAAACACAGGGCGGGAAGAAAATAACCCGGGTCACTCTTGCGATGGCGACACCTCTAATAGCGTTTTAAACATGAGTGTCGCGTCGCGCGGACACAAACCGGAAAATTCCTCAGTACGTCGGATCGCATCTGGCGCATTCGCACGCGCACTGGTTTCATATCCGAGATTCGAGAAGAAGCCGTCTGCATCGATCGTCAGCAACCACAGCTCACCTACACCATTCGACCGGCAAGCGACCTCGAGCGCTGTGACCAGTGCTGCTCCAATGCCTGCTCCGCGGGCACTGGCCGAGACCACCAGCGATCGCAGGAGGGCGATTTTTCCAAAGGATTCGAGACAAATAACGCCCTGAAACAGATTGTTTCTTGCGGCCACAAACGCTAATTTTTCGGCACACAGATCAGCAACGGGAAGCCCGGCCTCTTCAAGCAGCACAATGCTTTCGGCAAGATCCGCCGCTGTCGCGGGTCGGATCTCCAGCGTCATTAACGCGTCAGACCATACAGGGTCATTGCCGAGATGATGACCGCAAAAATCAATAGCAGTCTGAAGACGAGTTGATTGGCGGACCTTGCGCCGCGAATGCCGCGCTCCTTAATCGTTTCGTCAGGGCGATCCTGCAGTGCAAGCGCGGCAACACCGACTCGAGCAAGCAGATGTTCACTGTGCTCGGACAGCGACGCATCACGATTTCCACCCGCTGCCCGAAACGCTGCAATCGCTTCATCCGCATGTCCTGCCGTAGCATAACCCATTGCCGTCAGGCGGGCCGGCACCCAGGCCAGCAGCCCGTGCACCAGTTCCGCAGCATCGCGAATTCTCTCGCAATTGTCGTTCGCATCTTCGCTGCGGGTTGCGTTAAAAACAGCACGGCGCCGTATGAGGTCCGTTACACGGTAGCTCCACGCCGCCAGAGGGCCGATGTAACCCATGACAGCACCCAGAACGACGAACCAGAATACAACGGCAAACAGCCGATTGTTCGCCTGTACACAGACGGCCTCTTCTACACGTGCGATTCGCTCCCGCGCATCTGTCGGCACGTCGCCTTCAATAATGGCTTTGGCCGCGTTATGAATTTGTTCTTCATCTTCTGACTCAAGCGCTTTGCAGTAGTCATCAACTTCTTCCCCGATGTCTTTCGGGCCGAGTGAAAACAGCAATACGAAAATGGCCAGTATCAGGTAAGTGAAACCCTGCAGTGTCTCGCCCAGACCAAACATGATCGCGACAACCGGCAGCACCAGCAGTATCGCCAAACCAACAACTGGAATAATCGCTGGCCAGTTTTTGAGACGTTCAGCCTGGCGAAATCCCGCATCGATTATGCGCTCCAGCCAGCGCATTCGACGCCAGTGAAAAAATCGCGTAGCGAATCGCTCTATGACCAGTCCGATAAGTAAGGCAATCAGGTGCATGAGTTCAGGTTCTCGAGTGTTTCTCCAAGTGCATCATACAAGCGCAGCCAGTCGAAAGCAGGACCTGGATCGCTCTTGCGGCCGGGAGCAATGTCACAATGTCCCGCAAGCTCTCGTGGCGATATACCAGGATAGGCGCGCGCCATGGCGCACAGCACAGCGGGAAGGACCTGGTACTGCCGTTCGTCATAAGGTGTATCGTCCTCGCCTTCGAGCTCAATCCCGATGGAGAAATCGTTACAGCGCGATCTTCCGCGGAAACACGACTCGCCTGCATGCCAGGCGCGCTCGGTGAAAGGTACAAATTGAATGATTTCTCCGTCTCGGCGGATCAACAAATGCGCAGAAACTTCCATGCCTCGAATCTCACCAAAATACGGGTGCGAATCCCAGTCGAGCTGATTCAGAAACAACGCCTCAATCTCCCCGCCGCCAAACTCCCCGGGCGGCAGACTGATGCCGTGCAGAATAACCATGCCCGGAGCGGCTCCCTCGGGACGCGCATCCCGATTCGGGCTAAGACATAGCCGGGCCGGGCTGATGAGTCCGGTCTGTGGATCGACGGTAAACTCGCTCGCCACGTTCAGTTCAGGCATGATTTCGAAGACATGAGTACGAGGCTATTTGTTTCCGGCACATTGATCAACGGTGCCGAGCTGGAACTTGACGGGGATCGCGCGCGATACCTCGGTAAAGTACTGCGCGTGCGCGTTGCAGACCGCCTGACCGTCTTCAACGGAGAGGGCCCGGAATGGCCCGCAACTGTCACTCGAATTAGCAAGAGCGCCGTCGGTCTGAAGCTGGGAGAAAGTTTCGAGGCTGGCACCGAGTCGCCGCTGAAAATTCACCTGGTGCAAGGGATCTCGCGCGGTGATCGCATGGACCTTGTCGTGCAAAAGGCCACCGAACTGGGCGTGAAACGCATAACACCTGTACTCACCGAATATGGCGTCGTCAAACTTGATGCCGATCGCGCTGAAAAACGCCGCGCACACTGGCAGAAAATTGCGAACGGCGCGTGCGAGCAATCGGGACGTACCCGTCTGCCACTGATCGATACTCCGATATCCATGAAGAACTGGTTTGGAAGCAAACCAGTTAAAGTGGATGCCGAATTGATTCTTGTGCCAGGCGCCGCAACGTCTCTGACATCCATTTCAGCCCCGGCAACCAAAGTCTGCGTGTTGATTGGACCGGAAGGTGGATTCAGCGTTGCAGAATACGGCGATGCCGAGGTCTCAGGGTTTACGGCGGTGTCACTGGGCCCGCGCGTGTTGCGCACCGAATCGGCCGCGATCGCGACTTTGGCCGTGCTGCAGTCTCTTTGGGGTGATCTGCGCTAGCGCGTATCAGGCTTGCAGTGACTCTCTGGCCAGCATCGCCTCAAGCTTCTCCAGATCGGGAATCATGGGATACTCGTTAATCATGCGCACGCGGCAAAGCACCGGCGCATCCTCTGGCCAACCGTCTTTCGATTCAAGCTTCAGCACATCGCGGTTGACGCGCACAAGCTGGGGGAAGCCCTGTGTTACCACACCAAAATAGCCGGTTTTGAGCTGCCCGGTGACCGCATAAAAGACGACCACTCGCGTGCGACCGGTGATGACGGGTATGTCTTTGCCGATTGCGCCCTCGAAAGAAACAACGGGCAGTGGACGGCCATTCCAGTTGACTGTCCCCAGCATCCATTCATGGGCGCCTTCTTGCGCATCGGCTTTGGAAAAACGGACGACTTCGGCAACGCAGGCACGCGGAACGATCAGTCGATCGTCTGAAAGCGGCACGAGCAGGCTGTACAGTTCTTCTGACTCGGCACTCATTGTAATTCAATCCCTCTTTCTTCGAACTGGCGACGGATTGCCTCCAATAACTGTGTGTCCTGATACGGCTTACCAAGATAATCGTTCACGCCAAGTTCGATTGCGCGCGCCCGGTGTTTATCGCCCACGCGCGACGTAATCATGATGATAGGCACATCCGATACGCGGTCATCGTTACGCACATGCGACGCGAACTCATAACCGTCCATACGCGGCATCTCGATATCCAGAAGAATGATGTCCGGTTTGACTTCCTGCATCACGCTTATTGCGTCCAGTCCGTCCTTCGCTGTCGCACAGCGCATGCCATTGCGCTGCAGGAAGCGCTCAGTGACACGACGGACTGTGATGGAATCATCCACGACCAGCGCCAGCGGCCGATCATCACTTGGCGTCGGTACCGATTTCTTGATTTCGACGACCGGAGCACCCGTGCGCACGAGCGCATGAATGTCGAGGATCAGCACGATGCTGCCGTCACCGAGAATTGTGGCGCCGGACACGCCGCGGATACTCGCTAGTTGTGGACCAACCGCCTTTACAACGATCTCACGGCTTGCCAGCATTTCATCAACCAGCAATGCGGCCGAATATTCGCCAGCCTGAATCAGAATAACGGGAACAAATGCCTCATCTTCGGGGAGCTTGGCAGCCTGACCGCCAAGATACATGCCGAGATGTCTGAATTTGTAGGATCGTTCGCCATATTGATAGCTTGGCTCAGTCTGGCTGAGCAGGTTCTCGAGCTCCGCACGCGGAATTCGCGCCACGCCCTCGACCGTCGGCAATGGCAATGCGTAAATCTCTTCGCCGGTGCGGATAATCAGCGCCTGCGTAATCGCCAGCGTAAACGGCAAGCGCACCGTAAAGTTCGTGCCCTGACCGGTGACAGAGCTGATTCGCAGTGAGCCACCGAGTTTTTTCACTTCGTTCGCGACAACGTCCATACCGACGCCACGACCGGCAGTCTGCGTCACTGTGCTTGCAGTCGTGAACCCTGGCGCCAGAATCAGCTGCATGATCTCTTCGTCGGTAACCTTGCTGTCCGGTTTTAGCAGGTCAAGTTCGTAGGCCTTGCGACGAATCGCGTCGACGTCCAGACCGGCACCGTCGTCAGCTACATCGATAACCATCTCAGCACCCTCTCGATGCAGACGAATGGCAATACGGCCGACGGCAGGCTTGCCAGCCGCCTGACGATCTGCAGAGTCTTCGATGCCATGCACGATCGAGTTGCGCAACATATGTTCGAACGGAGGCAACATCTTGTCGAGCACCTGCCGATCCAGTTCGCCTGATGCGCCTTCGACAACCAGTTCCGCACGTTTGTTCGCTTCATTAGCGGCTTGACGAACGAGTCTCGTCAACCGTCCGACGTGACGCTCAAAAGGAACCATGCGAGTCCGCATGAGGCCGTCCTGAAGTTCCGCCGTCACACGAGACTGCTGCACAAGGAGTCCTTCTGCCTCAGTGGTCACGGACTGGAGCAGGTCCTTGAGACTGCCAAGATCACTTGCCGACTCTGCCAACGCTCGAGACAACTGCTGGATAGTGGAATAACGATCCAGTTCCAGCGGATCAAAATCGCGAGCCACAAGGGTGTCCTGATGGCTGTGCATGATCTGCGCTTCGGTTTCGTTCTCAAGTTTTCGCAGCTGTTCGCGCAATCTCGCGATGGTCTGCTCAAGCTCCTCGACATGGAAGTCGAAGGTATTGACCTGCTGGCTCAGCCGCGAATGATAAATACTGATTTCACCCGCCGCATTGAGCAGGTCTTCGAGCAACTCCGCATCGATACGCGCAAATTCCTGACGCGTTTCCTGCGTGCGAATAGGTCGAACATCGGCCGGGGCCTGCTGTTCGACCTTTGGCTCGGGTTCCGGTTCCGGTATGGGCTCAGGTTCAGGCTCAGGCTCAGGTTCCGGAACGGGCTCAGGCTCGGCAACGGGGTCAAAGCCCTCTTGGGAGGTGGCATCCGTTTCTTTGGCCAGCTCCACCAGTTCATCAGCGAGTGGCGAATCGACGATAACCATGCTGACCGCATCAACCGGTTCGACCGTGAATTCTGACGACGGCGCAATTTCGACGCTGCTATCCGTCGGTGCAATTTCCACTTCGGCGTCATCAGCAACCTCAAAGCCCGCGTTCGCCTGCTGAATGCGCTGTTCCAGCGCGGCCGACGACTTCACAGACTTGCCGGAAATCACGGTGTCGCGCATGCGATGAAGCTCATCGATGCTGCGTTGCAACAGGTCCTCCACCGCCGGGGTCACCTTGACCCGGCCCTCATCCACCGAAATCAACAATGTCTCGAGCTCATGACTCAGGTTGCCCATCGCCGTGATTCCCGCCATACGTGCGCCGCCTTTCAGCGTATGCAGGTGGCGCTTGAGTTCATCCATGGGCTGTTGAGATCGATCTTTTGACCAACTTATGAGTGCCTGATCCGCCTCCTCGAGGAGCTCAGCCGATTCCTCGGTGAATATTGCCGCGATCTCGGCATCGTAGTCAGCCTCTTCAATCTCGTCTTCTACAATTGTTTCAACAAAGCCTGGTTTGGGGTCTTCCTGTTCAATAACCGGCTGCCGTTGCGGCGCAGCCTCTTCACTGGGGAACGCGGCATCCGATATCTTGCTGATGTACGCAATCAACGCCGTGTAATCAGCACGATCCCTGGCCGGCTTATTAATGTCACCAACAATAATTTCTATCGCCTGGGCTGCGGCTTGCAATACATCCAGACCGGACTTTTGAAACCCGACCTTGTGATCAAAAACACGGCGCACAAAACGATTCAAAACGGCGGCAACCGCAACGCCGCGCTCAACGTTCGCCATATTGGCGCTACCGTGCAGGGTGTGGCACGCACGATGCAGTTTATCCGTGACATCAAACGGTGGCTCGTGCCCTTCGCAAGCTGCAAGATAGTCTTTGATGACCTGCAGGTGGCCCGCCGTTTCCTTCGAGAAAATATCGTATAGAACCGGGTCCATCTCGAGCGCCGGCTCCTCTTCCACCGGTTCTGCGCTTTCCGGCATTACGATCGTCAGAACAGCTGCGTTCGGATCGCCATCGGCAAACGCATTGGCTCGCGCAATATATAGACTGATGTTACTTGTCGGCTCCGTTCCAACCTCGAGTTGTTCAACAAGTTCCGGTACGGCGGCCGCCGCAATCTGGATGAAATCGATCATCGGCGGCGTTCGCAGCAGTGTGCGATTGATCAGGCGATTGAGCAGGTTTTCCACCGCCCAACAATACTCTCCTATGCGTTCTGCACCGACCATGCGTCCGCTGCCTTTCAGAGTATGAAAAGAACGCCGCACTGTGATGAGTTTTTCCATGTCATCCGGCGACGCAGCCCATACGGGCAAGTGCCGCTTGATAGAAGCTATTTCTTCTTTCGCTTCCTCAATGAAAAGCTCAATGATCTCGGGGTCCAACTGTGCCGTATGGTCGACGACAACCGGCAGTGGGATCACCTCGGTGGCTTGCGGCGGCATGCCAGACGATGGTTCCAGCAATGCCTCGGTAGCGCGCTCCTCTATGCCCTCAATCGACAGTTTCTGAGTCGGCTCAATTGTTGCGTCATCCTTCGCCTTGACCTTACTCAGGCGACCCTCAACATCACTCAAAACAGCGAGGCAGGCTTCGGCATTGTCGAGCATGTACCACGGTTCGCTGCGCCCCGCCTTAACGGTCTCCATGTAATACTCGATACTGACGATCACGTCTGCAAGGCGATCAGTTTCCTTCTGGTCCAATAATTTCGGCCCACCCGCATTGAGCATGACCGCAATCAGTCGCCCAACCCGCTCGACCACTTCCATCGCACGTGTTTTGTCGAGCAATAGCAATCCGGATTTGATCCCGCGTATCAACGACGGAATGTTATCGAAACCATGAGAACCTGATTCGGTCGTAAAGCTCTGACTAATGGTTTCCTTGATACGTGCGAGATTGATTATGCACTCGCGCATCACTGACTCAGTGACCTTTTGAAATTCACCATCGTCGTCTGGTTCTTCACCAGCGTCGGCTTCTCTTGGAGTGGTAAGGCGAATCAGCTGTTGGTCAAGACGATCCTCGACGCGCAAGAGTGTCGAAGCAATATCGAGAATGACCTGATCATTCGCGATGCCACCGCGTTCGACAACATCTTTCAATCTGTCGATTTCCCCGTCGATATCGCCGCGGAGCTCACCCAGACCCAGCACACCCAGCGTGTCACTGATCTTCTTCAAAAGCACAAGCTGTGGAATCAGCTCTGACGATTTGTTCATGCCGGTGCGCACAAAAATGTCGAGGACATCTTTCACACGGCTCAGATCATCTTTGATAGCCGACGCGACGGTCTCCATGAGCTTCGCACTCGGAGCCGACAACGCATCGCGCGCCTCTTCAACCTGTTCATCACCTGGCAACAATTCGGACAGGTTGAATGCGGCGCGTATCTCACTGATTCGCTCGCCCGCAATTCTCGAACGCGCCACATAGTAGAGAAGATTATTCAACAGATCGTCGACGGGATGATGTTCGTACGCGAGCAATCCTTCATCGATGACATACTTGAGCTGGCGATCGGTCTGACCCAGCAATCGCTTGACCGCTATGGATGTATCCAGCCCGCCGTTCCGCAATGCTTCGAGCACTCCCGAGACGACCCACCAAAGCTGAAACATGTCGTCACGTGTGGATGAGTTTTCAAGTGCTGCTGTAACCCTTGCCAGCGCTGCGAGGTGGCGACTGCTATCACCGCCTTTGATCCAGCCGAGCAGCGCCAGTTGGAATTTCGGGCGCAAGCGTTTTGCGACAATCACCGGATCTTCGCCGCTGCCCGCACGAGGCTCGCTTCTTTTGTCCGCACGGGTGGGAGACAAGTTCAACAGTAACAGCGTGCCTTCTGACAGTAATGGCTCGCCACGAGCAGCCCGCAGATCGTTAAGCATCGGCAACAACACCAGCGCTATGTCGCGACCGCCGCCAAGCAGACGCTCAATATAAACCGGTAACTGCACCATCGAACGGGTCAGTGCATCCAGACCGTCCTCACGACCTTTCCCCGCACGCAACGCGGAGAGGTAATCGCACGCCAGTTCCATTTCTTCAACGAGCAATGCAGCGCCATAGGTCTCCGTCATTCGCAGAGCACCACGAGCCTGATGCAACAGCTCGCCTGCGCGTCGCAGCGCAGCTGTTCCGCCGCGGCCATCAACGCAATCTTCCAACGCCAGGTGCGCGTTACGAATCGTCTCCATAAGCTCGGTACTAACGATCGACAGCGCGCTGATAGCGCCATTGACCTTATCGTCTCCGATCATTTGCTCATGAATGCCTGTATCGCCCGTCATCTGGTCGTCCGTGTCACTTGTGGTTGCCTAACCGGCTTTCGCCTGATTGTCTGCCGGTGCCGGAGCTGGCGATTGAGTGCTGGAAGCTGGTCGCGTTAACGCCCCTGTTTGCATCATGTCAGCTGGCAGAGAAAATCCTTCTACCGTCTTTCTAAGCTGCGTTGCGAGCTCCGATAATTTTGCGATAGATGCCGCTGTCGCCGACGTCGCCTCACCCGTCTGCTGCCCAATTTCCCGCAACCTTGAGGTGCGTCGGGTCACGTCTGCTGCAGATCCCGCCTGCTGCCGGGCGGAGCTCGAGATATTCTGCACGAGACTCGCGATCTGGTTAGACACTTGCTCAATCTCATCGAGGGCCGCGCCAGCGTTCTCAGCCAGTAACGCTCCACCCACTACGTCGGTTGTGCTGCGCTCCATTGAAACGACGGCTTCGTTGGTGTCCGACTGAATGGTTCGAACCAGCACTTCGATTTGCTTGGTCGCATTCGTGGATCGTTCCGCGAGCCGTTGCACCTCATCTGCAACGACAGCAAATCCGCGCCCGGCTTCGCCTGCCATCGACGCCTGAATGGATGCATTCAACGCAAGAATATTGGTCTGCTCAGCGATATCGTTAATCAACTCAACGATGTTGCCAATTTCCTGCGAGCTTTCACCCAGTCGCTTGATACGCTTCGACGTTTCCTGGATCGTCTCTCGAATCGCGTTCATGCCGTCGATCGTTCGACGCACGGCCTCGCCGCCTTTGTGCGCGACCTCTACCGAATGGCGAGCGACATCCGATGATCGCTCAGCATTACCGGAAACCTCTTCGATCGAGGCTGCCATCGATACGATGGACTCTGTAGCTGCATTAATCTCTTTAGCCTGATTGTCCGCAGCTTTAGCCAGGTGCGCCGCGGTGTTCTCAGTTTGTTTGGTGGCCATGTCAACCATGAGCGCGGTATCGTTCACGGTCGCCACAAGCTTGCGCAATTCTTCGATCGCGAAGTTGAATGAATCGGCAATCGTGCCGGTAATATCCTCCGTGACCGTCGCCTCTACCGTCAGGTCGCCATCCGCAAGACTGCCCATCTCATCGAGTAATCGCAGAATAGCCTGTTGATTGCGCTCATTCTGCTCAACCTGCTCGCGCGCCGTTATTTCGAAAACCGCACTCTTGGAATGTAAGACCAGAAGTCCGATGATCAACAGAATCGCGATGCCAACCAGAGCAATTGGAATCAAGACATTGTTAAGAAATGCCGGCAGTGACGCAGCCCCCGCACCGGAATTGAAAGCCGACCCAAGCAGATTAGTTGCGCTTCTGCTCAATTCAGACTGGGTGGCGAGAAGCTCGCTTACCTGATTGATATTGGCATCTAAAGTAGCTGCTTGTTCTGTCAGGCTCGTCAGACTGCTGATGACGGGTACCAATGCGACTTCGCGCCCCTCCTCGTTCAGCGGACCAATATCGAGATCACTGTCTCCGCCATCCAGGGCATCGGATACATTTTGTAAATAGCCAATATCTTCCGCGATCGCATTTGCGGCGCTTTCGCCGCCCGCGAGTATGTCAGCCGACGCTTCGCGAATTCGATTCGCACGTTGCTGAAACTCCATAATGGCCGCTGTCGCGCTGGACCTGTCCAGCAGTTCGTTGGAAAGCTGTACCAATGACGTTGCGTCCGTTTCCATTTGGCTGGCAGCCGCCAATACCGCATCGACTTGCGAGCGTCTTGCCAGAATCGCAGCCGCTTGTGATTCCAGTTGCTGCCAGTCGGACGCACGACCCGGTGCTCCTGTACGACGCAGCGTCGCTACACTCTTGACGCTCGCACCAAGTTCTTCAAACGCGTTGGGCTCACCGCCCAGAGCGCGCGCCGCCTGCGCCGGAATCGCCTGCGACAGCGCCGCAAGTTTCGGCGCCGATGGACCAGGACTAGCCCCACCCGCCTGCAAATAGGTCAATGCCGCAGCACCAATAAGGAGGAATGCAGCAAGACCCGCGAGCGCTCTAAAAGTGGATGAATTGTCGATATTACTGGCCATTAATCACCTTCATTCCGCAGATGCCTGCAGGAACACATTGCTTTCGACTAAATCGAACAAATTGAAAACCGGCCAGGACTCGTCACCGCGTTGGTAGACTCCGGCCAGGAAACGATCGCAGCGCACGATGGTTTCCTGTGCTTCATTTGCATATTCGTGATCCGTAAAACGCCGGAAACCCAGAACCTCGTCAACAACGAGTCCGGCCGGAACTTCACGGTGGTTAACTGATATGACGCGCGTGCTGCGTCGTAAGGTCGTTCTGCCGCTGCCCAGCATCAATTTAAGATCAACGAGGGGCAGTAAATGGCCGCGGAGATTAGCTATCCCCAGTAACCAGCGATTTGCCCCGGGCACGCGTGTCATCGTCTCCGGCAACATCAGGACTTCGCGGACTTGCTCTCGACTGGCGACAAACTGTTCATCGCCTATGCGAAAGCCAATACCAACCCACTCGGATGGCATGGCACCGGCGGAACTCTGGCCGGCATGGGCGGCGCGGCTGCGCAGCTCCATTTCCTGCAGCAACTCGAACGGTTGCTCAACCAGCGCCGCGAGATCAGCGGAACTACTCATTCAGTCTGCCACCACCGCATTGATCATCGCGACCAGATCCTTGTCTTTGACCGGCTTCACAACGTATTCAACGGCGCCCTGGCGCATGCCCCATATCTTGTCAGTTTCCTGATCTTTCGTCGTAATCATGATGACCGGTATCGACGCGGTCATCGGGTCCTTGGTCAATTGTCGCGTCGCCTGAAATCCATTCATACCAGGCATAACGACGTCCATAAGGATGCAATCAGGAAGAGATGTGCGCGCGGCCTTCAGTCCTTCTTCGCCGCTGTCAGCGACAAGCGTGTCGAACCCGGCCTTCTCCAGCATGTTCTGAAACAAATGCAGCTCAGTTGGCGAATCATCGATGATGAGTACAACTGCCATCTAAAAGTCCTTAGTTGATGTGGTTCGAAATTGCACCGAGGAGTTCGTCCTTGGTGAATGGTTTTGTAAGATACTGTTCCGACCCGACGATGCGTCCGCGCGCACGATCGAACAGCCCGTCCTTGCTCGACAGCATAATGACAGGCGTCTGTTTGAAAACCTTGTTGTGCTTGATCAGAGAACAGGTCTCATAGCCATCCAGACGAGGCATCATGATGTCCACAAAGATGAGGTCCGGCTGGTGATCAGCAATTTTGGACAATGCATCAAAACCATCAATCGCGGTGAACACCTGACAACCCTCTTTTGATAACAGGGTTTCTGCTGTTCTGCGGATGGTCTTGCTATCGTCCACGACGAGTATTTTTAGCCCATTCAGGCTTCGCGATGCGTTAGCTGACACCAAATTTCCCCAGATTGAAAACCGACTTTTACCATATTGACATAACTCCGGCTAGGACGCGCGCCACGTTGCACGAAATCACGCAATTTCCGATGCCTGCAGTGGATTTCACGGTATAGTTGGCGGCTTCATTCCGAAACAATCGCTCAAGAATAAAACATGGCTGCACACGCGTTAAAAGTTGGCATGGTGATGGATCCGATCGGCTCCATCACGCCGAAAAAGGACTCTTCGTTGGCAATGTTGCTGGAAGCCAGTCGTCGTGGCGCCGAAATTCATTACTTCGAACAGCAGCATCTGCGCATGCTCTCGGGCAAAGCGACTGGTTTGTCTACGCGGCTGACAGTGCGTGATGACAATGACGACTGGTTCGATTTTGGTGAACAGCGGGAGGTTGAACTCGGTGACCTTGATGTCATCCTGATGCGCAAAGATCCACCGTTCGATATGGAGTATGTTTACACGACCTATATCCTGGATCGCGCAAAACTGGCCGGCGCGCTCGTCGTCAACGCGCCGCAGGCATTACGGGACATGAACGAGAAGGCCTATACCGCCTGGTTTCCGGACTGCACGCCGCTGACCCTGGTCACCCGTTCGATGCCTGAGATGAAAGCCTTCCTCGCCGAGCACGGCCGCATCGTCGTCAAGCCGCTCGACGGTATGGGCGGACGCTCGATCTTTGTTATTTCTCAAGGCGACAACAATGCCAACGTCATCTTCGAAACGCTGACCGATTACGGACAGCGTTTCGCGATGGCGCAGGTCTACATTCCCGAAATCGCCCTCGGCGATAAACGTATCTTGCTGATTGACGGGGAACCCGTGCCCTACGCGCTGGCCCGCATACCGACCGGCGACGATAACCGCGGCAATATGGTCGCTGGCGCAACAACCAAAGTGCAGGACCTGTCTGCCACCGATCGCCGTATTTGCGCGATGGTTGGACCGGTTTTGCGTGACCAGGGTGTCCTGTTCGCCGGTATCGATGTTATCGGCGACTACATGACCGAGGTAAACGTCACGAGCCCGACCGGCATCCGCGAACTGGATCGCAGTTTTGATCTCAATATCGCTGGCCTGATGTTCGACGCGATAGAGCGACATCTTTGAGACGACGGCGCGCTTGAGAGCTAGTCCCTTGTTTATGTAAGCAAATTGGCGGATTATTCGCGCGGATATGGCCAACGTAGCGCTGCATACAGACCCTCTCGACGAGATGCGACTCCTCGCACCTGCCGTTCCCGATCGGCTGCCTGCGATGTTGTTCCTGGCCGCGCTCATCCATGGCATCCTGATTATCGGCATCACCTTCAATCCGGAGCTCGCCGACCAGTTCGCGAATGCAATATCGCTTGAGGTGACCATCGTCGCCGACGCCGATCAGCATATTGACCGACCCGATAAAGCCGCCTATCTGGCACAGGCGAGTCAGGAAGGCGGTGGCAATACCACTGAACAGGTTCGTCCCGCCGCACCGCTGCAAAGTGCCATGCCCGTCGACAACGAGGGCCGGGTTGACGGCAGCGCGCTGCTGGATACCCAGGCTCATCAGCAATCGGCCGACGAGCTATTGACCACGCAGGACTCGGCGAATCGACAAGTCGACATTGATCCCCGATCGGACCCGCAACCAGAAACCAGCACCGCCATCTCAATGGAGGCGGGTAGCGAAGTCACCCTGCCTTTGCCGCAGGAAGATCAGGCGACAATGTTGATACATGACGATGAGCCGCGGCAGCTCATTATCAGTGCAGATACTCGTGAGTCTGTGATTGCAGCGTATCTTGATAACTGGAAACGTCGTATTGAGGCTGTGGGTGAAGCCTACCTGCCGCAACTCGGAGCCCTCGACAACATTTCGGGCAGCCCGACCTTGATGGTCGCGATCGATGCGTCGGGCGATCTGCAGGAGGCCGTAATACGTAAGTCCAGTGGATCGACAATTCTCGATCTGGCTGCTCTCGATATATTGAATCGTGCGTCACCGTTTGACCCCTTCCCACCCGAGGTCACCGCGGAATACGATGTCGTGCGCTTCGAGTACAAATGGTTGTTTGCAGACCAGATTGTTTCGAGCCCATCTGAATAAGTCGAGAGCATAGCTTGTGCCCATCGGCATGAGCGCAGATACTAGAGACATGGACCCGGCTGGATCTCTCATAAATCAACTACTTATCGCGATGCCCGGCATGGCGGACCCCAACTTTTCCTCGACGGTGACCTTGATCTGTGAACATAACGATGACGGTGCCCTCGGTATCATCATCAATCGTCCCCTGAATCTGAAACTTTCCGGTCTTTTCGAGCAACTCTCTGTTGATGATGCCGACCCGGACGTTGCCAGCAACCTGGTCATGGCTGGCGGACCCGTAGGGACAGAACGTGGCTTCGTATTGCACGGCAAGAACCACACCTTTGAGAACACGCTCTCTGTTTCCGACGACATTCAACTTACGTTGTCGCGCGACGTCATTGATGCAATGGCCACCGGCGAGGGACCTGAAAAATCACTGGTGGCGATAGGCTATGCCGGATGGGAACCCGGGCAACTCGAAGAGGAAATGCTGGCGAACGCCTGGCTCAATGTCGACGCAACGCCGGAACTGGTTTTCGACACACCATTTGAAGATCGCTGGAACTCTGCAGCACGTCTGCTCGGGGTCGATATTTCCAGTATTTCCCCGGACGCCGGTCACGCCTGACTTGTCCGAACCCCGAACAATCCTTGCCTTCGATTTCGGTCTGCGCCGGATTGGTGTGGCCATTGGGCAGGACATCACAGGCTCAGCCAGTCCGCTGGGAGTGGTGCCCAATCGCGACACAGGAGTCGATCACAATGCGATCGAGACACTGATCAGGGAATGGCGTCCCACCAGCATTGTTGTCGGTATGCCCTCTCACGCGGACGGTTCGCCGAGCGCTATGCAAGAGTCGGTTGACGCATTTATTCTGGAATTACAGCGTTACGGGCTGGCGGTCGATACGGTCGATGAGCGATACACGTCGGTCGAAGCAGAGCGAGTTTTGAAAGAGGCCCGGACAGCCGGTACTCGTGGTCGAATATCGAAAGAAATGATTGATAGTGCGGCCGCTGTATTTATCGCTGAAAGATACCTCTCATCTGGGTAGAATGCTCCCGCGATGGAGCAAGACGACACCAAACTTCAGTTCGACCCAAATGGCAACTTACGACACCTGTTGTCGCTGAAGAACCTCGATTCGTCCCTCTTAACCGAGTTACTGGATGAAGCAGAGGGTTTCCTGACGGCACCCGGTGCTTTGCCAACTCGCAGCCGGTCGTTGGCCGGCCGTACCGTCGGCAACCTGTTCTTTGAACCCAGCACGCGCACGCGAGCGTCCTTCGACCTTGCCGGCCGTCGGCTGGGCGCAGATGTCCTCAACCTCGACGTCAATACATCGTCTCGCAAGAAGGGTGAAAGCATCCTGGACACGATCTATACGCTTGAGGCGATGCAGGTCGATATCATGGTCATTCGCGATGCGAGCGATGGCGTCCCGGCCTATATCGCGCGTCACGTGGAAGACCACGTGAGTATCCTGAATGCTGGCGAATCTGACGTCTCGCACCCGACCCAGGGCTTACTCGACCTTCTGACCATTCGACAGCACAACGCGGACTTCAAGAACATGGCCGTGGCCATTGTTGGCGACATCCAGCACTCGCGTGTCGCAATGTCCGCCTCCCAAGCACTGCAAACGATGGGTATTGGTGAGCTACGCCTGATCTCACCACCGGCATTAGCCCCCGATGCGGACAAGTTTCCCGGCGCAACCATCGTCGACAACATTACGGACGGATTCAGGGACGCCGATGTGGTCATGGCGCTTAGAATTCAGCGCGAACGCATCGGAAATCTCGACGGTATTCCGGGTATCGATGAGTATTTCGCGAACTACGGAGTCAGTCACGAAAGCATGAAACTGGCGAAGCCAGACGCCATCGTCATGCACCCGGGTCCGATGAATCGCGGCATAGAAATTGAGGGCGCACTTGCCGACAGCCCCCGCTCAGTCATAACAAAACAGGTAACCAATGGCGTCGCCGTCCGTATGGCGGTTCTCGATCGCATTGGCAAAGTTATGAGCACACGGTGACCACAGCTGCGCAAGAAATTGCACAGCGCAATCGCAACACGATCTTTGTCGAAGACGGTGAGCTGCTGCACGTCGAGGAGTACCCCGGCGATCAATTCGTTATGCGCATTCGCGCGCGAAAGTGCGCGGCAGCGGCCAAACCCGGTAGCTTCGTTCACCTGACGTGCGATGACGCGTTGCCGATGCGCAGACCTTTGTCGATCATGCGCGTCGAAGACGATTGCATCGATGTTCTCTACAAGATCGTTGGCGATGGCCTGCGACGATTGTCCAGGAAACGTCCCGGGGACATGACCAGTATTCTCGGTCCTATTGGGCAGCCGTTTCGACCGTCGAGCGAACGTCCAAATACGCTGCTCATTGGTGGTGGCGTCGGCATACCACCGATGGTTTTCCTTGCTGACTTCCTGCGACAACAAAGTGGCGACTGGGCGCCGCTGGCTATTTTGGGATCGGAGTTGCCGTTCCCGTTCGAGAAACGATCTTCGAGTATCTCAACGCCCTGGGTCGACAACTCAATCGACGCCACGATGCCGCTGATGGAAGATTGGGGGATCCCCTGCCGCCTCGCGACCCTGGCCGGCTTTGACGGCTGCTTTGACGGCTATGTCACCGATCTCGCCGACCGATGGTTAGCAAGCCTGTCGACTGATGAGCTCGCTAAAACTGAAGTTTTTTCCTGCGGACCGACACCCATGCTAAAAGCTGTCGCGTCCCTGGCCGCAAAATACGATCTGCCCTGCCAGGTGTCGCTCGAAGAATTCATGGCTTGCGCGGTCGGCGGCTGCGCCGGGTGTGCCGTAAAGATCAACACACCCGAGGGCGAGGCGATGAAGCGTGTCTGCGTTGACGGCCCGGTCTTCGAAGCATCGACTGTCGTCTGGTAGCGATAAATGCAGCTGGAGCCGTCGCAAATCACAGATTTTGAGACGGACGGCGCGATCCTGATCAAAGGGCTGTTCCGTGACTGGGTGGATATCATTCAGGCCGGGATCGAAAAGAATATGGCCGATCCCGGACCGTATGCCGCCGAGAATCTGAATCCAGGGGAATCAGGTCGCTTCTTCGACGATTACTGCAATTGGAGTCGCATTGCCGAGTTCGAGGAGGTCATTCGACATTCAGAAGCCGGCAAAATAGCGGCCGGGATTATGCGGTCGCAGTGCACTCAGCTATTTCATGACCATGTCCTCGTAAAAGAACCCGGTACATCGAAACCGACTCCCTGGCATCAGGACTCGCCATATTATTTCGTCGACGGCAAACAGACCGTTAGTTTCTGGTCACCGATGGAGCCCGTGAAAAAAATGAGCTTGCGTTGCGTTGCCGGATCGCATTTATGGAAGCAACCGGTTCTGCCGACGCGCTGGCTCTCAGAGAGCGACTTCTATCCTGAGAATGACCAGTACATGCCTGTGCCCGATCCGGATTCGGACCCGGCAACGTTTCGAATCCTCGAGTGGGAGATGCAACCGGGAGATGCTGTCGCGTTCGACTTCAGGACGCTGCATGGCGCTCGCGGCAATCATTCCGACCGTCGAAGACGTGCGTTTTCTCTCAGACTACTCGGAGACGATGCAAGGTATGTGGCCCGACCCGGCCCAACCTCGCCACCTTTTCCCGACCACGGGATGATTGCAGGACAGCGACTTCGAGAAGACTGGTTTCCGATCATTTACGGCCGAGACGCGACCAATCACCCGTAATATCCAGCCCGCACAGCGGCACCGATGAAATTACAGATCAATCGTTCGGCATGAATCAGGGTGATATTTCCAACATCGTGCTTGGGCGCGATTTCCACGAGATCCATACCGAGCACCCGGCCCTTGTTGACCAGACCGTGCACGAGCTTGCGCGTCTGCACCCACGACAGCCCCCCCGGTGTTTGAGATATTACGCCGGGCATGATGGTCGGATCGATGCCGTCGGCATCGATGGTCAGGTAGTAAGGACCACCATCGGGAATGCGGTCGAGTACTGCATCAATCCCGATATCGTGCATTTCATACGCGGTGATGATGTCCGCCCCATACTCTCGCGCATCATTGACCTCGGCTGTGCGGGCGCTGCCGATACCGCGCAGGCCAATTTGCACGATGTTGTCGAACCATGGCATTTCCGAGGCGCGCCGAATCGGGCTTGAGTAGCCCTCTTTCTCACCATTGACTGCATCGCGCCAATCCAGATGGGCATCAACATGGACCAGGGTAATGGCTGAGCCATGCTCCTCCAGAGCCCGCATTACCGGTATTGGGACTCCGTGATCACCACCCAAGGTAATGAGAGTCGCACCGGCAGCAAGAATTTTTCTGGCCGCTAGCTCAGCTCGCTGATAGTGCACTTTGTGATCGGACATATCCGCTGACACGTTGCCGCAATCGACAACCCTTACGTCTCGACCATCAAGTAGCGGACCACCCAGATCCCAGTCATAGTGGTTCCTCGTATAATCGATATCCATCGCAGCCTGTCTGATGGCATCAGGTGCTCGGCTCTGATCATTTGCCATCGCACCCACGTGATACGGCTGCCCGTAGGGAATGCCCAGAATAGCGATGTCCGCGCGCAGATCGTCGAGATCACCGGCATAGGGAAAATCGAGAAACGTCTGTGGAATTCTCCCCGGTGGTTGTGTCAGCTTCTCAGTCATGTCGTCCCCAGATACTTTCCAACCGGTCTCAATTACAGAGCTTACTGCTCAATTTGATGATCCGGTCGCACCAGCAGGATCATCGCTGAGGCGACAATCGACAAAATCGCCGCCGACGAAATCGCAAATGACCAGCCGAAAGTCATCGCTGTCCACGGCACCAGCACCGCGTTAAATATTCCGACTGCATTTCCGCCAGTATTCATCGCCCCGCCAACCGCGCCAGAGTGTTTACCACCGATGGCCATACTGATAGTCCAGTACGGCGCTTCGACCGACTGATTGAAGAAAAGACAGGCAATCAACAGGAACATCGCCACCGATTGGCTGGGATGATATATGCCGCCGATGAGGCACAATGCCGAAACCACGCCGCCGATAACAAGCGGCAAACGGCAACCCCAACGCATTCCAATACGCCTGCACAGCTTGTCGCAATACCAGCCGCCAGCCGCAGCTCCAATGGCACCGGCGATCCACTGAGCAGACGTGAGCCAACCGGCATCGGTCATGCTGAAGCCTCGAATTTCTACCAAAAAGTAGAAAAACCAGCTCAACACAACATAGAAAGTGTATTGAATGCAGAAATAGGAAAACGTCAACCAGAAAACATCGCGATTCTTGAGTAGCCGGAGCAAGCTAATTGAATGACTGTCCGCACTAAGCTGTTCTTCCCGCCCCGCTTGAATCAGTTTGATTTCTTCTGCGTTGACTGCCCAGTGTTCCTCCGGATTGTCTCGCGAATACCACCACCACAATGCGGCAAGGAGTAGTCCTAATGGCGACAGAAACAGAAAAGACATGCGCCAGCCAAACTCGACGATTGACCATGCCAATAGCGGTGTCGACGCGGCAACGCCGAGGTTCAGCCCCGTACTACTGAGGCCATTGGGTAATGCCCAGCCGCCCACAGGAAACCAGTTAACAACAACAGGGTTCGTCGCTGGATATATAGGAGCATGCGCGGCACCCGCGAGAAATCGCACCAATATCAGCGATCCCATTATTACCCCAACGGAGGCGAATTCCGCACTCGGTACAAGAGTTGTTACCGCCGTAAGCGCCGCCCAAAGCACGGCCATGACCGTAACCAACCGCCGTGGTCCAAAGCGATCGCCCAGAAACCCACCAGGAAGCTGAAAAAGCGCATAGCTGGTTAAGAACGCGGCAACCGTCCAGCCCCACTGGATCTCGGTCAAGCCAAGATCGGTCATCATGGCAGGTGCAGCAGTCGAAAAATTGTAACGAAACGTGTAGGAAATGAAGCTCGCGAGTATCAAAATGCTGTATACACGCCAGCGCACAAACGTCGGTCTATTATTGGACATTGTTATCACCGCCGGTCAGCTGAGCTCAACACACTACCCATGCTGACGAGCGACCGCAAACGTGATGCGAGCAAACGACGAAAATCATTCAGGGCGTCAGTCCAACTCGTTCGAACAGTTCTGCATAGCGGGGATCATCCCTGATATCGCTGATGAGCGGATCACGCAACCAGGAAATTACCATTGACCGCTCATCGAGCGCTTGATCAAAGTGAGCGAATGCCGCATCTCGATCGCCCATGCTTGCGGCCAATACGCCGAGAAGGCCTGGCATCACATAAGTACTCGCGCTGGTATTGAGCGCGAACTCGTAGAATGTGCGCGCCTAGTCATTGAGCCCGAGCAGTGGCAGCACCATGTTGCCATACCCTGCGCCGACAATACTGTCACCGAAGTCGCTGCGCCCGTTGATTCTTTTTTGATGGACGCTGCAATTTGCGACACTAACCGCCGAAATTAACCTTCGCTTCCAGGTTGGCGCGAGAATCAGCATGCGACATCGCTTCATCCATGGTGATCGTGCCCTGCTTGTAGAGGTCCAGAAGAGCATCGTCAAAGGTAACCATGCCTTGCTCGCCACTGTCCTTGTGCGCTTCTTTCACCGCCGAAATATCACCCTTGAGTATCAAATCCTTGATATGCGGCGTATTCAGCATAAGCTCGACCGCCGCAACTCGCTTGCCGTTGCGGGAGCGTACGAGGCGTTGCGACAATATCGCGCGAAGATAATGGGCAAGATCCATAAAGACCTGGCCATGCTGTTCCTGAGGGAACAGGTTGATAATTCGGTCCAGCGTTTCCGGTGCATTATTGGAGTGAACCGTTGCGAGAACCAGGTGACCTGTACCCGCCATATCCAGAGCAGCTCGCATTGACTCGGTGTCACGAATCTCACCAATTTGGATGACGTCTGGCGCACCACGCACGGCACTCTTCAGTGCGCGACTATAAGACTTGGTGTCCAGGCCGACCTCACGTTGATTAATGATCGACTGCTTGTTCGGGTGCAGGAATTCAATCGGGTCTTCGATGGTGATGATGTGCGATGACGTCTTTTCATTGCGGTGATTGATCATAGCCGCAAGCGTTGTTGACTTGCCGGCGCCCGTCGCACCTACCATCAAGATCAAGCCGCGACGCAGCATGACGAGATCTTTGAGCTGCTCAGGCATGCCAAGTTCGGCCAGCGTTGGTAGCTCCGATGTGATGTAGCGCAACACCATCGACACACTTCCACGCTGATGAAAAACATTGACGCGAAAACGACCGAGACCTGGCTCAGATAGTGCAAAGTCAATTTCCAGCTCTCTGTTGAACTCGTCCATCTGCTCTTCGGTCATGAGCTCGAATGCAGCCTGTTTGACCATCTTCGGCGTCATTTCAAGTTTATTGACCGGCATGATTTTGCCTTCAATCTTGATCTTGGCCGGAGAAAACGGCGCGAAGAAAAGGTCTGAAGCCTTTTTCTCAACCATCAACTTGAATAGTGGTTTGACATTCATTTAGCAGTTTTTCCTTTCCGCTCAGAAGGTCTGAGCAGGGTCCTCTTCCAAAATACCCAGAGTCTCTGATTGCCGGTCTGCAATCGACGAGTCGCGCTTGCTCTCAAGTTTGATCTTCAGACGAAGCTCGTTCTTCGAGTCCGCGTTGCGCATCGCTTCCTCGTAGGTAATCGCGCCGTCCTCGTAAAGACTGAAGAGTGACTGGTCAAACGTCTGCATGCCGAGCCGCGTTGACTTGGCCATGATTTCCTTGATTTTCCCGACCTCACCTTTAAAGATCAAATCCTGAACCAACGGCGTATTCAGCATGATTTCCATCGATGCAACGCGGCCGATACCGCCCGCTCGAGGCACCAGGCGTTGCGATATGAATGCTTTGGCATTCAATGACAGGTCCATCAGCAATTGCTGACGCCGTTCGTCGGGGAAGAAGTTAATAATTCTGTCGAGCGCCTGGTTGGCGCTGTTAGCGTGCAGCGTCGCAAGACACAGGTGACCTGTTTCTGCGAACTGAATGCCGTATTCCATCGTTTCCTTATCGCGAATCTCGCCGATAAGGATCACATCGGGTGCCTGCCGCAGAGTGTTCTTGAGCGCCGCGTGCCAGGATTCCGTGTCGACGCCTACTTCGCGTTGAGTGATTACGCATCCCTTATGCGGGTGTACGTACTCCACCGGATCCTCGATCGACACGATGTGGCCACGGGAGTTTTCATTGCGGTGGCCGATCATCGCTGCAAGCGTCGTGGACTTACCAGAACCGGTACCGCCCACGATGATGCAAAGACCACGTTTGTTCATAACGACGTCTTTCAGTATCGGTGGTAGCTCCAGATCTTCCAGCGTTGGGATCTCCGTCGTAATCGTTCGGAGAACTGCGCCGACCATGCCCTGCTGGATAAATGCGCTAACGCGGAAACGACCAATGCCCTGCGGAGCGATTGCGAAATTCGCCTCCTTGGTCGCGTCAAATTCCTTGATCTGTTTGTCGTTCATGATCGAACGCACCATGATCGCAGCCTGATCCGCTGACAACGGCGTGTCGGTAGCCTTGTGAATGGTGCCATCGACCTTAATCGCCGGCGGAAACGCAGCCGTGATGAATAAGTCCGATCCGTCCCGTTCGACCATTTTGCGCAACAGGTTCTGCGTGAGTCGTACCGCTTGCTCGCGTTCCATCGTCCTAAACTCCAATTAAAGCTGCCTCTGGCAGCTTTAGAAATTATCCTTGTTGGCGGCTCTGAAGCGCGCCTCTTCTTTGTTAATCAAACCCTTGGTCAACAGCTCTTTAAGGTTTTGATCGAGAGTCTGCATACCGGAACCCTGACCCGTCTGAATCGCTGAGTACATCTGAGCAATTTTGCCTTCTCGAATAAGGTTTCTGATCGCAGGCGTACCAACCATAATCTCGTGTGCGGCAATTCGGCCGCCGCCGACTTTTTTCAAAAGCGTCTGTGAAATGACCGCGCGTAATGATTCGGACAACATCGCGCGAACCATCTCTTTTTCGGCCGCGGGAAACACATCGACGATACGATCGATCGTCTTGGCTGCCGAACTCGTATGCAGGGTACCGAAAACCAGGTGACCGGTTTCGGCGCCGGTAAGCGCAAGGCGAATCGTTTCCAGATCGCGAAGCTCACCAACCAGGATGACGTCGGGATCTTCACGCAGTGCTGAACGCAAGGCTTCGTTGAAGCCCAGTGTATCGCGATGTACTTCGCGCTGATTGACCAGCGATTTTTTCGATTCGTGCACAAACTCGATTGGATCCTCGATAGTCAGGATGTGGTCGGGCTTGTTGTCGTTGATGTAATCGACCATCGCTGCAAGCGTTGTCGACTTGCCGGAACCAGTTGGACCGGTGACCAGCACAATGCCACGAGGTTGCATCGACAGGTCTTTGAAAATTGGCGGCGCGCCAAGATCATCGAGGGTCAGAATATCGGAGGGAATGGTTCTGAATACGGCGGCTGAACCACGATTCTGGTTAAAAGCATTGACTCGAAAACGGGCCAGCTTCGGGATTTCGAACGAGAAGTCAGTCTCAAGGAACTCCTCATAGTCCTTGCGTTGCTTGTCATTCATGATGTCGTACACCATGCTATTGACGTCTTTGTGGGTAAGCGCCGGCATATTGATACGCTTGATGTCACCATCAACGCGAATCATAGGAGGCACGCCACCTGACAAGTGCAGGTCGGAAGCGTTGTTCTTTACCGAGAACGACAATAGTTGAGCAACGTCAACGGCCATATTTATCCCTCTTTATTGGTTGCCGGACTTACCATAACCCGGCGCTGAATTGAGCCTAGTATAACGAAGCAACCGGACTAAAACGTGATTGGAGTCACGGAAAACCTAGCAATAATCAGTGATTTGCTGACTCAATCGGCTGTTGAGGCCGGTCGCGCGCCCGATGCCGTGCATTTGCTCGCCGTGAGCAAAAAACAGCCCCTGTCGAAGATTATTGACGCTGCCAACGCGGGCCAACGCGATTTTGGCGAAAATTTCGTCCAGGAGGGGCTCGAAAAGATCGCTCAGACCCGTAATTTGGGGCTTGTCTGGCATTTTATCGGGCACCTGCAGAACAATAAAACACGTGTGGTCGCCGAGAACTTTGACTGGGTTCACACCATCGACAATTTGAAAACCGCCCAACGCCTCAGCAAGCAGCGGCCGGAGTCGCTTGGCCCTCTGAATATTTGTCTGCAGATAAACGTTGACGATGAAAGCAGCAAGTCCGGCATCACTATTGCAAAGCTACCGGAGCTTGCCGCCGCCTGTTCGGATTTACCCAATCTCAATTTGCGGGGGCTGATGTGCCTGCCGGCTGCGCGAAGTGATTTTTCGGAACAACGATTGCCGTTTGCGAAGCTGCGAGAGTTGGCAAACGAGCTGCGCTCTGGCGGACTGGAAATGGACACGCTGTCGATGGGGATGAGTGGCGATTATCGGGCAGCGATATTTGAGGGTGCGACCATGGTGCGAATAGGCACTGCGGTATTTGGTAACAGAACTTAGGGGCTCAACAACACAATGGATTACGGAAAAGTCGCATTTATTGGCGGCGGAAACATGGCCCGCGCTTTGGCGGGCGGAATGCTGGTTGCTGGATATGAGCCAGGTCATATTTTGATCTCCGAGCCGCTCGTTGAACATCGTGAGAGGCTCGTCGAAGAGTTTCCGGGCACCGTGATTCGCGCCAGCAACGCCGACGTCGTTGCCGAAGCCGAGTGTATTGTTCTCGCCGTGAAACCACAGATCCTGCCTGAAGTTTGCAAACCACTTGCCGACGCAGTGCAGCAAGCCAGGCCGCTGATTATTTCAATCGCAGCAGGCGTTCGCAGCCACGACATCGATTCCTGGTTAGGTGGGGGCCTGTCGGTCGTGCGCGTCATGCCGAATCAACCCGCACTGCTGCGCCTTGGTATTTCGGGCATGTACGCTAATGACAGGACCAGCGATACACAACGCCGAGCCGCGAGTAATATTGTTTCCACCACCGGACCTGTTGTGATGGTTGCCACAGAAGACGATATCGATACAGTTACCGCTGTCTCTGGTACCGGACCTGCCTATTTCTACCTGCTGGTCGACATGCTGGTGTCTGTGGCCGAAGAGATGGGCCTCGATCACGATTCTGCGCTTGCGCTGGTACTGGAGACGGCCCGTGGTGCGGGCGAGATGGCCGAGCAGTCAGGCGAAACGATGGAAACGCTCATTGCCCGCGTGCGCTCACCGGGCGGCACGACGGCAGCCGCCTTTGACTACATCGACAACACGAATTTTCGTGATATCTTCAGTGCCGCTGTTATTGCCGCGCGTGATAGAGCCAGAGACCTGGCGGATCAGGCGCACGAAACGGGTAAGGACTAAATTCATGCCATCAAATATTGCTTCGGCTTTGGTCTTCATCGTCAATGCCCTGACGAGCCTTTATCTGCTCTTATTGTTGTTGAGATTTTGGCTGCCGTGGTTGCGGGCCGATTTTCGCAACCCTCTCGCGCAGGGTATTTTGAAACTGACATCGCCAGTCATTATTCCTCTACGGCGCATCGTCCCGTCATTTGGCCGCCTGGATACTGCAACGGTACTGGTAGCATTCATCGTGCAATATCTCGCGATCTTGCTGATACTGCTGATCATGGGTACCACTGCCACGTTTTCTGCTATTTCGATAACAGCGATCGTTAAACTCATGCTGTTGTCGCTGAATCTGTTCATGTTCGCAATATTCGTGCGCATTATTCTGAGCTGGGTTTCGCCGGGCCAGTACAACCCGGCGACGGCAATAATCACAACCCTGACAGAACCGGTCCTGCGACCCGTTCGCCGTCTTATACCGCCGCTCGGTGGATTCGATATTTCGCCTATATTTGTCATCATCGGGCTCGGTGCACTAACCCGAGTGCTGATGGGCTTCAATCAATTGGGCTTATAGATACAGCACTTGCACCACGCGGCGAATCCCAGCGCAACAAGCAATTTCGCATCCGGGTGTAATGGTTTATAGTGATTCCAAAAAGGGGACAAGTGTCATGAATAAAAGAACACTGCTGACTTTTCTGTCGCTGCTTGCGGTGACTTCTGCATGCGGTGGCCCCGGTGATTCTGCCACCGTGCCGGAAGCACAACCTGCGGGCGCGACGTCTGCTGATATCGGCAATCACGTGATACATTTCAGCGCTCAGTCTACCGATCAGTTGCCACCTGCTGTTGCTCGCGAATACAACATCGTTCGCAGCAAGAATCGGGCGATGCTCAATGTCTCTGTACTGAAAAAGCCAAATAACGTGCCGGTGGCCGCCGAGGTTTCCGTCAACACGGTTAACCTGACCGGACAACTCAAGAACGTCACCATGCGCAAGATTGAGGCGCCAGGAGACGTGGTCGCAATCTACTATATCGGTGACACAACCGTCGCGAATCGCGAAGTCCTGATTTTCGACATCAGCATCAAACCGGAAGGTGAAGAGACTGTTTCTCAAGTCCGTTTCAAACGGCAATTCTACAGCGACTAGTCCTTTCGCCAGTAACTCAAAAAAGCCTTAAATAAAGGGCTTTTTTTGTTACGCGTTCCCAAAACATATGTTATCGTCCCGCTGCATTCACCGCGGGCTAGCGCCCGTTTTTGTATTTTTTTAGGAGTCTTTTTTTCATGGCAGCAAACACAAAGAAGCCACCGACCAAGTCCGAGATCTACGCAAAGATCGTTGACGACACGGGTCTGACGCGCAAAGACGTAGCAGCAGTTTTCGAATCACTGAACGGCCAGATCCAGAAAAATCTGGGCGGTCGCGGCGCACCGGGTCTGTTCACCGTTCCGGGCCTGTTGAAAATGCGTGTTGTTAAGAAGCCAGCAACCAAAGCGCGCAAAGGTACAAACCCTTTTACTGGCGAAGAGATGATGTTCAAGGCCAAACCGGCTTCTAAAGTCGTCAAGGTTTCTGCCTTGAAAGGCCTGAAAGATATGGTCTGATTTCGAATTTCACATTCGAATCAAAAAGCCGGGCATTGCCCGGCTTTTTTATGGCAAAAGTACAGCACTTGCAACGACTTATCGGCTCGCCAACTCAGTTACGAAATCCGCAACAGCCTCACGCAAGTCAATCAGCCGGCCGTGAAAAAAGTGCTCAGCGTCCGGAATTATGAGCAGTTCCGGTCCTGGCTCCAGACTGTCGAACCACGTAACTGTCTCGTCAACATCGACCAATTCATCCTGATCACCCTGGATGATTAGCCAGGGGCACCGGGGCTGCGAATCAAGCCCGGTGGCGAATCGCGCAATGGCTGGTGCTACGCTTATCAGGCCATCAACTTCAGTGCTAACCGCGGTTTTCACCGCGATAGCCGCGCCAAACGAAAATCCGGCTAACCAGAGGCGCGAGCCGGGATATTTTTCTCGCATCCACTGGATAGCCGCAAGCGCGTCATCCAGTTCGCCGATGCCGCGATCGTATTCACCTTCGCTTTGCTCGGTGCCGCGGAAATTGAACCGCAAGGTGGCGTACCCCAAGCGCACAAACGCACGTGCCAGCGTATGCGCAACCTTGTTGTGCATCGTCCCGCCGTGCTGTGGGTGCGGGTGGCAAATTACGGCACTCCCCACCGGTTCTTGTTCGGCGGGCAACTCCAAAATGGCCTCCAATCGACCCGCGGGTCCGCCAATAAACAGTCTTTGTGCACTAGGTGGCTTTGGCATCTGGGCTTCCGGGGTAGATAGACTCGTGAATACTGCTGTAAAATTATGATCTTATGTAATGTCGGAATCAATTGATGCCAGATCTCAACGTCAACTATATTGCGATTATCGCCGGTATGACTTTTGTCGGCGTAATTGTTGGCTGGATTCTCCGCGGCAAGCGCGCTCGGGAGGAAAAAGCCGCGGTGAACGCCGGTTGGCAAGAACAGATTAACGCGCAACGTAAAGAGCACGATCGACTCACTGAGCAGAACAAATCGCTCATGGAGCAAGTTAGTCAGTATCTGGCATCGAACAAGGATGCAAAAAACCGCGCCAAGGAACTATCAGAAGCAGTGCAGGAAGCCTACTCGCGGCGCGATCAGCTGCAGCGGGAGATCAAGGATATTCGCAGCACGCTGGAAGTCGCCATGACCGAGCGCGATCAACTGCAATCGGATATGAGCTCCAAGGCGAGTGAAAATGCGGAGGTCGAGGCCAAGGATGCGCGCATCAGGAAATTACAGCGTGAACTCGAAAACTGGCAAAACCGCTTACCACCTCTTATTGAGAAATTCCGGCAGAGAAATGAATACGCGGCAGAACTGGAGTCAGACCTCGAAGCGGCTCGCGAGCGCATTGCGCAACTCGAAGCACCGATTGACCCCGGACAGACTCGTATTGAGCCAGTCAACCATCCGGATGAGCTGACCGATGGGCGCGACGCGTCCAATGACGCCATCGACGATGGTGAGCCCAGCCTCGTGGACAGTGAGCATGCGGAGTTGGAGCAGAACCCAGTCTACGAGGACGACTCAATTGCACGCATCAACGGCTCACGTGACAACTTGAAGGCCATCAAGGGTGTGGGCCCGGCCATTGAAAAAACACTCCATGAAATGGGCATCTTCCGCTATCAGCAGATCGCCGACATGAGTGAGTACGACATCGACCGAATCGCAAAACGGCTTAAAGGTTTTCGCAGCCGCATCTATCGGGAAGACTGGATAGGACAGGCACGAGACTTGCGTGATCAAGACTCCAGCGCCTAAAACCGCCATTGCTCTCTTGCTCGTCGGTGGCATGCTTATCGCGTCGCTGCTCGACAAAAGTGACGAGATCGAATCGACGACAAACGAGCCACAATCGGCTCAATCCCCGCTATTTCAAATACACCGTCTCCAGGGTGAGTTGACACTCTCGGGTCACACATCGTCCCAAAAACACGAAGATACGCTGCTGCAGATTGCGAAATCCTTCGATTCGAACAACCATGTCCTTAGCGATTTTGAACCGCTCGGCATCGTTCCGGCGCATTGGGCAGCAACGACAGGAGAAGCCCTCAAGCTGCTTCAGCATACGAGTTCCGGGGGAGCTACCCTGTCCATGGATACGCTGCAGATACGTGCTGTCGTCATCGACGCCGCACATTGGCGGCATCGGTTCGACGCCTTTCTGGAAACCGTGTCACACGGAATAACTGTCACCCTGGACACCATTCTCGTTGACCCTGCCATCAGCATCCCGTCAATTTGCGAGCGCGCTTTTCGCTCTTTCGAACACGGGCGAATCAACTTTGAGGAATCGAGCGCCGAGTTTCGAAGTTCCGCCTACCCCAGAATGGATCGCCTTATCGCGCTCGCGCTTGCCTGTGAAGATGCAGAGATATTTATCACGGGTCATACAGACGCATCCGGGAACGAGTCCTGGAATCAGCAACTGAGTGTTCGGCGAGCCAGAGCGGTTGGTGACTACATGGCAAACGGCGGAATTGAAAGGGACCGACTCCGCATCGCCGGTGTGGGATCAGCGGAGCCTGTCGCGGACGACAGCACCCGCTACGGTCGAAGCCTCAATCGACGCATCGAGGTCTCTTTATCGAACCGCTATTGAGGTGCAGTTACCTTCAGGAGCTCGATGGTAAAAATCAAGGTTGCGTTTGGTGGAATCTCGCCACGACCGGACGGCCCGTAGGCCAAATCTCCGGACACGACGAGTTCCCGAGTCTCACCCTCGAGCATACAAGGCACGCCGAGGTCCCAGCCCTTGATCACCTGCCCGGCTCCGAGCTGGAACTGGAAGACGTTGTTGCCGGATTCCCAGATAAACTTGCCGTGGCGATCCGCGGCTGTTTCATCGTACAACCAGAGCCAGACATTGGTGTCAGCATAGTCACCCTGCACAGCGGACCGACCGTAGCCCGTCTTCAGAATTCTCGCGTCCAGGCCCGGAGCGATCTGAATATTTCCTGATTCGTCCGCTGCGGGGCAATTCGTAGCCACTGACATAACCGTCTCCTGTGTTTCGTTATCAACTGCCTTTTGCTCAGCTGGCTGCCCACAAGCAACCAGTCCGATGACGGAAAGAACAGAAACGAATGTGTGGCGTAGGTACATTGTTATTTATCCTGAAAATCGAGTGCTGCAGAATTGATACAGTATCGCAGACCGGTCGGTTGCGGGCCATCTTCAAAAAGGTGCCCAAGATGGGCCTCGCAGTTATTGCATACCACCTCGAATCGAATCATCCCGTGGCTATTGTCTTTAACCGTACGTACCGCTTCTCCCGCCATCGGCAACCAGAAACTGGGCCAGCCAGACCCGGAATCGTATTTGTGCTCTGAGCTAAACAGCGCCGCGTCACAACAAACACAGCGATAGGTGCCATCGGCTTTGTGGTCAACATACTTGCCGGTAAATGCTCGCTCCGTCGCGGCTTTCTGCGTTACCGCATACTGCTCATCATCGAGCTTTTTTCTCAGGTCATCTTTCTCAGGTTTACTCACTCTTGACTCCGTCATCGGTATTCAAAAGGAACGCATTAACGCGCCGTACATATTCCGCTGGATTCGGCAACTGCGAGCCCTCGGCCAACAATGCATGATCCAGAACAATGTTGGACAAAGCATTAAACCGACCCTCGTCAGTCTCACCCGACAAGCGTGTCACCAGCGGATGTTCAATGTTGATTTCGAGAATGGGTTTTGATTCCGGTAATTCCTGACCACTGGCTTCCAGCATTCGGCGAACCTGCGGGTTCAGATCCTGATCGCTTGCGACAACACACGCCGGTGAATCCACCAGTCGACGACTGACATTGACCGCCTCGACGCGCTCGCTCAATACGCCCTGCACCTTCTCAAGAAACTTTTTGTGCTCCTTGTTCAGGTCTTCTTGCGCCTTGTCGTCGCCTTCTTCCGGTATGTCGAGCACTTCCCGCGCAACATCGACCAAGGTCTTGCCTTCGTACTCAGCGAGACTTTCCGCCAACCAGGCATCGATGCGATCCGTCAGCAGCAGGACTTCCATGCCGCGACTTCGGAGCTGTTCGAGATGGGGGCTGGCGACGGCCGTCGCGTGAGTCTCAGCCAGAATATAGTAGATCTTGTCCTGATCATCCTGCATTCGTCCCAGGTAGTCGTCCAGTGACTGATCCTGTGTTTCGTTACCGTTGTGCGTTGTTGCAAAACGCAAGAGCTTCGCGAGCTTGTCCTTGTTCGCATGGTCTTCAACGAGGCCTTCTTTCAGCACCTGGCCGAACTCTCCCCAGAATTTCTGGTAATCGTCCTTTTCGGCGGCAATCTTCTTCAACATATCCAACACGCGACGAGTTAATGCGCTGCGCATGGCGGACAGATCCGGGTTTTGCTGCAGCAGCTCGCGTGAGACGTTCAACGGCAGATCCGAAGAATCGACGACGCCCTTGACGAAACGCAAGTACAAGGGCAGAAACTGTTCGGCGTCATCCATGATGAAAACACGCTGGACGTAGAGCTTCAGGCCACGTGGTGCTTCCCGGTTCCACATATCAAAGGGGGCCGCAGCGGGGATGTAGAGCAGGCTCGTGTATTCACGCTTGCCCTCCACGCGGTTGTGACTCCAGATGAGTGGGTCAGCGAAGTCATGCGAAAGGTGTTTGTAGAATTCCTTGTACTCGTCTTCGGTCACCTCGGAACGAGAGCGAGTCCAGAGCGCAGTCGCCGAGTTAACGACCTTGGCTTCTGCGTCGTCCTCGCCAATTGCAGTCAGTGAGACAGGGAAACCAATATGATCCGAGTACTTGCGTATCAGTGAGTCAATCCGGAATGACTCCGCAAATTCAGCCTGATCTTCCTTGAGATGCAAGGTCACGCGCGTGCCGCGATCTTCGCGCTCGATATCTTCGATCGTGAACTCGCCCTCACCTGCGGATTCCCAACGAGCCCCTGCGTCTTTATCAAGACCAGCCCGACGCGTTTCTACAGATACTTTGTCAGCCACGATAAATGCCGAATAGAACCCAACACCAAACTGACCAATCAGGTGAGCATCATGCTGCTTGTCGCCGGTCATCTGCTGCAAGAATTCCGCTGTGCCCGACTTTGCGATTGTGCCGAGGTTGTCGATAAGTTCATCACGAGACATACCGATGCCGTTGTCTGTGACGGACAGCGTCCGCTTTTCCTTGTCGACTTCAATGCTGATACCCAGTTCGGTGTCGTCCGCCAGCAATTCCGGGCTCGCGAGGGCCTCGAATCTGAGCTTGTCAGCCGCATCTGACGCGTTGGATATCAGCTCACGAAGGAAGATTTCCTTGTTGCTGTACAAAGAATGGATCATCAGTTGCAGTAACTGACGAACCTCGGTCTGAAACCCGAGGGTTTCGCGCTTGTCGCTCACAGAGTGGTCTCCCGACGCAGATAAGGACAGACACGATATAGGCTCTACAGCCTATTTCAAGGCCAGACGGGTATGTTCAGGTGGTTTATTCAGGCCGTTTGCGGCCCGCTTGCAAAGGGTGAGGTCACCGAGCGGTACAGCAGCGTGACAAACAGCAGGGTAGAAGTCGCAAGTGCCATTGGTGCATGCAGTGTCGCGAGCCAAACACCGGCCAGCGCTCCCGCACCAACGGTCAGACCGTAAAACAGGGCTAGGGTGAAACGGCGCAGCCTCTCATTTACCAAGCCGACCATTCCACAGAGATCATCAAGATCGTCGAGATACTGTAGCAATCGCTCCATAAGATGCTTTACCTGACAATGGTCAACAAAGGGCTGGAGCTTTCTGTATCAACGCTGTGGGGGTCACCGTCGTCCAGCAAAGCATTGTTGGATTCTTTTGCGTGTGCGATTGCACGATGAAAAAGTTCCCAGCGTTGCCGAGCCGATTCGCTCGTTAGTGCCTCAACGGGCGATTCATTATTCGGTTGTTTCTTTGCCATGTTTTCGTCAACAGTTTTGCAGTCGGTAAACGAACTATAGGCAGCCTCGATTTATCACTCCGTGAGGCAGGTCACAGCTTGTCCCGTAAAATCATCTTTAAGGCAGTTATTGCTTCAAAATAAGACGTAGTTCCGGTCCGATTAGCGACGCCATTCACAGTCAATCGACTACCGCAAAGAAGCATCCATTCCATTACGTAAAACGCCGGCAAAAAGCCGGCGTTTTACGTAAACAGGAAAATTACTCGGGCGTGTTAGTTGTCGTTTTTCTGATCCTTGGACCAGTTACGTTTTACTGTATCTGACCAATCCCGGTACCCCTTCCACGAGTACAGTGACGGGTCGATACTGGAGCGGCGGCTACGTGGTGCCGGTGCTTTCGAAATCCAGCGACGGTACTGCTGCCAACCATCCGCATCGTTCGCAGCGGGCTCTTTATTGTCCAGCGTCGCGTCTTTAGCGTTCGGGCCCTGGCCGGCATCCGTGCCCAACTTGTCAGTCCACTTCATGTGTTTGTTATCTGGCATATCTTTGCTCAATCGATCCTATGAGCAAATCCTACGGGCCATTGACCATAAATCACAGGAACTGCATCACAATGCACTTTCTTTTTTTTCCTTATTTATCAGTTAATTAGGTGTCTGTTTTACTTAATCACATAGCACGGGTCGTAATCATGACCTGAGATCTTCATCCGCTGCTGGGCAACGAACGCTGCCAGCAACCGATCCAGCATGTCCATGATTCGCTGCGAACCGCTTATCTGGAATGGCCCGTGACGTTCGATTTGTTCGGCCGTATCTTCGCGAACATTTCCGGAAACGATGCCCGAAAAAACACGTCGCAAATTTGCTGCGAGGATATGAGCTGGAAGATCTTCACTGATATCCAGCGAAGACATAGCGGCATGCGTCGCCAAGAACGGCACTTGAAACTCTCGGTCGATCTTGAGACGCCAATTGAAGTAAAACGCGTCACCGTGCGTTTTTCGAAATTCCAGTACATCCTCAAGCCGACTCTTGATCTCCTGCGCCACCGCTCTTGGGTTATCGATAATGATCTTGTAGCGCTTCTGCGCATCAGGGCCGAGCGTTGCGCCAATAAACTCATCTATTTGTCGAAAGTAAGTTGCGGAACTGGCCGGTCCCGTCATGACCAACGGAAAAGGCTGCCCCTTATTCTCCGGATGCAGCAAAATACCCAGCAGATAGAGAATCTCTTCCGCCGTACCCACGCCCCCCGGAAAAACGACAATGCCGTGGCCGGTCCTGACGAAGGCCTCCAGCCGTTTTTCCATATCCGGCATGATGACCAGCGAGTTGACGATCGGATTGGGTGATTCGGCCGCAATGATCCCCGGCTCGGTGATACCTACGTAGCGGCCTTTATGTATGCGCTGCTTCGCATGGCCAATGGTCGCTCCTTTCATCGGCCCTTTCATCGCGCCCGGGCCGCAGCCGGTGCAGATATTCAGTTCGCGAAGACCCAACTCGTAGCCAATCAGTTTGGAATAGTCATACTCCTCTCGGCTGATTGCATGACCGCCCCAGCAGACGACCATATTGATCTCTGCAGGTAATAGCAGGAGTTTCGCGTTTCGGACGATATGAAATACGGCATTTGTTATGCCCTCGGAAGAGTCCAGATAAAATCGGCCACTATCGAATATTTCGTTTCGGGTATAGACAATGTCACGCAGAACCGCGGACAACAACTCACGCGTACCGCGGATCATCGTGCCGTCGACGAATGCGTCCGCTGGCGCGTTCTTTAACGAAACCTTGAGGCCGCGATCCTGTTGGATGAAGCTGACGGCGAAGTCACGATATTTATCCAATACCGCTTTCGCTTCATCTGTCTCATTGCCCGAATTCAGAACCGCCAGCAAGCAACGCCTGAGCAACGGGTACAAACCGCCAGTTCCGCTGTTTTTCAGAAGGTCGACCTCAAGCTGCGACAAAACCTCGAGACTGCCCGCGGGCCAGACCTCTGCGTCAACGCAGACAGGAGAGTCAGTCATCAGGGTCGAATTTCTATGGGTGTGTTGTCGCCAGTCATCAACCAGATATCGATCATGTCGGAGTTCGACACAGCGATACAGCCGTTGGTCCAGTCTTGTGTACGATAATAGGTCTCTGATCGTGACGGCACGTTCGGCTGACCATGAATCATGATAGATCCGCCCGGGTCGAGTCCGTTCTCATCGGCCTCGCGCCGATCCGTCGCGCTCGGATAGGAAACGCGAATCGAAAGATAATAGTCGCTATCGGGATTGCGCAGATCAAGCAGGTACCTGCCCTCAGGGGTTTTGAAGTCACCTTCCTTTTTCTTGTCGCCCTCCGGGCGAATACCAAGAGCAATCTTGAATGTTCGAAAGATCTTGCCGTTGTTAAGCAAGTGCAATTCGCGGGCAGACTTTTCGATGATCACCTCATCGGCAACCGGGAAATCTCCGGCTTGCAACAGTGTCGGGGCCAGCAAGACAAGAGACAGTAATAGGAGCGTGAGTCGCATCATATTCCTAGCCTAACAAACCTCGGCTCGCCAGAAAATGGCCTGTATCACACTAAACGTTTCGACCAACTATCCAGCCGATCGCGAAACCGATACCGCCGGCGACAACCGTATAAAAAGGCAGGTAGCGAAAAACCCGGTCGGGGAAGGCAGCGTCTGTGAACATATCATTGAGATTGACCGCATAAGCGTAGTGCAAGTAGAGAGACAGACCCAGAGCGGGAATTGCATACCCGGCGATGCCCAACGGCAAGCGCTTGCCCAACCCGGTCCAGCGTCCGCCACCCAGATACAGGGTCACGCCAGACAGCACAACCAGCAGCGCGAGTGGTATCAGATTGCGCAAAACGTATGGCCCTGCCTCCTGAACGTCGTTGAACCAGAAGGCCGCAGCCACTGAGACAAGCATGACCGGCAGCAATCGCAGCAAGACATATTTGCCAATGTTATTGCTCATCCAGTCTGCACGTCAGTCAACAACGGTATTTGAATTTTGGTCCCGGGTCTCACCTTGTGCATATCGACGCCAGGATTATATTGCCGGAATAACCAGATCGGCACGTCGTATTTTCGCAGCGCCAGTATCCAGATAGAGTCGCCGGGCTTGATCGTGTGCTCAGTCACACCACTGATGACGTGGCGCCTGAAAAAGCTGTCCTGCTGAACACGATGATAAGCGATTCGTCTTTCCTCAAAGAGTTTGGCATCGACCGTATTCAAGTCCAGCTTGATACGTTGACCGACGGCAACGGGCGTCTTGAAGGCCATCGCATTCAAATCTCGCAAACGCTGCGTCTTTATCTCCAGCCAGTCACCGTAATGGCCGAGCGTTTCGAGAGCCTGCACCTCGATCGTCTTGTCAGCCGCGACACTGTAGTCACTGGGGTCGGACAACAAAGACGTTTGCAGAGTGGTGGGCAACGATGTCGCTACATCGCTGGCCATAGCTGCAGGTGTCATTTCGGCAACTTCAATCTCAGCTTCCGGTACGACAGGTTCCGGCGCGACCTCAGATGCAGCCGCAACGCTCGCCACTACAGGAGCCGGGCCTGCCGCTGGCAAACGCAACTGCTGACCAGCCCGTATGCGGTGACTGCTGCCAAGACCGTTCAGTGCGACCAGCGTGGATACGCGAGTATCGTAAGTCTCAGCAATCTGCGACAACGTATCCCCTCGTGCCACTTTGTGGAACATATCGGGTAATTGCCTGGTGAACACAGCGTCAGCAGGGAGTGATGCCAGTATTTCAGATAGCGGTCGCGAGGTATCGACTGCTGGAAAACGCAGTTCATAGCCCTTCGGAACGTACTTGCTTTCCTGCCAGACGGTCGCCTGCAAAGCCCGGTTGTGTTGCGCCAGCTTCTGCGGCGTTGTGCCCAATGCCTGCGTAAGGCCTGACACTGATACATAGTTTGGCAAAGTCGCAACCGCATAGTCGGTTGGTTTATCCGCGATCAGCCCTGGGAAATAGAGGTCAATGTTTTCATCCACTTCCTTCGCGGCAAGGAATGCGACGTAGAAATTTCTGGAAGCAAAGCCGAATGTCCGACCGTTGTATTCCCTCAGAATTTCAACGTAAGCGGTATCACCGTATTGTCGCATCGCACGACGCACACCACCAAGACCATGATTGTAGGCGGTAATCGCCATCGGCCAGTTGCCGGTGATCGAGTAGTTGTAAGCCATCAACTGGCCTGCCGCGCGCGTCGCCGCGAACGGGTCATTGCGTTCATCGACAACGTGATCAACTTGCATAAAACGTCGGCCCGTACTGCGGGTGAACTGCCAGATACCGGAAGCGCCGACGTGCGAGCGTGCGTCCGGATTGTAGGATGACTCAACGTGCGGGAGCGCCGCTATTTCGATAGGCACATTCAGCGCCCGAAACTCCGTGTTCACATGATCGCGCCACTGACCAGAACGTTTCAGCCCCTGGCGAAATCGACCCTTGAGTCCCTGTTGATATCGAATACGACCCACGGCATCGTTCAGGGTCTCGTTACTGACGCCAGGCGGCCACAACGCCAGAATGCGTGCTTCTTCCGCGGTCAGGTTGTCTCGCTTGCCTGCAGCCAGCGATCTCAAGACTGACTGCACAAGCTTGCGCTGCTTCTCGACGCGCCGTTGTCGCTCGCGCCGACCCAGGTTTTCCGGTATCGCCAGGCGGTCGTAGACAACCGCGAGATTGCGATTGTCGTGCAATACGCCCTCATCATTTCCGTATTCGGTGAAGACATCGACCCAGAAATCGACATCGGGTTGCAGTTCAGCCGGCTGTGGAAAAGTCTCGTCTGCGACAGATGAGTCGAAAAAACTCAGGAATATCAGTAATAAAAGAGGTTTGGAGCTTGTCATTTATATTAATTCAAGTTTCAATCGTAAATTATTGATTACTGCACAGAAAAAAGCATTCAAATGCCGTATTTTGGGGCGATATGAGCACCCTTCTCCGACAATCTGACAGCTTCCACAAAATTTGCCAGTATCTGGTGAGTTTTTTGCTGCTGTTGCCACTTGGCACACTCCAGGCTGGCGAGGCTGCGGTCGATCCATCGGATAATGGTATCGATGTTCTCGAGGATGCGACACTCGAAGTCGATTCACGTTCCAGCGAAACCTCCGCTGCCGCTGAGGAGATGGCCGCTCACAGCCCGGTTCGCGAGTATGCGGGGCCACTGGCCAACGCGGTTGACGATGCGACAGGGAATGCCGAACCGCTGCAGATTCTGGGCGTTGAGATAGCGCCCGGTACGTCGCGGCGACTGTCCTGGTCGGCTACCGAATTATTCGAAGGCGTACCGGTATCCACACCAGTGCTTGTTCTCAATGGCGTCGCCCCGGGTCCGACCGTATGCCTCACCGCAGCCGTACACGGCGACGAACTCAACGGTATCGAGATGGTACGGCGCGTGTTTCATGACATCGAGCCATCAAGACTGTCCGGTGCACTCATCGGTGTTCCCATCGTCAATGTCCAGGGATTTCGACGGGGTTCGAGATATCTTCCTGATCGTCGTGACCTGAATCGCTACTTCCCGGGCAATCCTAACGGCAGCGCCGCCGCCCGCATCGCGTATTCGCTGTTCAACGATGTCATCGCAAATTGTGATGCCCTCGTCGATCTGCACACGGGATCTTTCGAGCGCGCCAATCTTCCTCAGCTGCGTGCCGATCTGCGCAATCCGGATGTTGTTACATTGACGCACGGATTTGGCGCGATGGTCGTCTTGCACAGCAAACCCACCGTCGGCACGCTGCGCTACGCAGCAACCATGGCTGGAATCCCGGCCGTGACTGTCGAGGCAGGTGGCCCATCGCAGCTTGAGCTCGCTGAAGTGAAACATGGCGTCAAGGGTATCGAGACATTGCTGACAACGCTGGGTATGACTCGTCGAATGCGCCTGTGGGGAGATCCCGAGCCCGTTTACTACCGTTCATCCTGGGTGCGCGCAGACAATGGCGGTATTCTGTTGTCTGACGTTTCGTTGGGCAGTTCGGTCAGAAAAGGGGACTTGCTGGGATCAATCACCGACCCGATGAACAATGCCAGAACCGAACTTCGCTCACCGTATTCCGGACGTATCATCGGCATGGCTCGAAATCAGGTCGTGATGCCTGGGTTTGCTGCCTTTCATGTCGGTATCGAGACCGATGAGGTCACTGCGAGCGAGGAAGAAGTGGAGGTCGCACAAAAACCTGCCGTCGGTGGTTACGTAGACGGCATGTCCGAGTAAACTTCGGTCGCTATGACCGATATTCGAAAACCCCTTTCCAGCTACTGGACACCCAGATACTGGCCGACCTGGCTCGGCATGGGGTGCTTGCGGCTTCTTTGCTTGCTGCCGCATCGCGCGGCTCTCGCTGTCGGACGAGTTGTGGGTCGGCTCGCCTACCGGGTCGGTGGCTCGCGGCGAGCGATCGTGCGCCGCAACATTGAACTGTGTTTTCCCGAACTAACGCCAGAAGAACATGCCGCTTTGACGTACGAGCATTTCAAGGCGCTCGGCATGACGATCATCGAAATGGGACTCGGCCGATGGGCAAGCGACAAGCACCTGGCGTCGATCACTACGATGATTGGGCTGGAACATTTACTGACTGCGCTCGAAAAAGGGCAAGGCGTCATCCTTCTGTCAGCACACTTTACGACGCTGGAAATCAGTGGCCGTGTGCTGGCCGCGAACAGTCCGCCATTCGACAGCGTCTACCGCAAGAACCGCAGTGAGTTCATCACCGAGCTGCAGCGCACGGGTCGGGAACGCTCTGTCGCAAACACCATCGAGAAACGCGACATCAAGAAAATGGTGCGCAGTCTCCGTGCTGGCCGGGCGGTATGGTATGCACCGGATCAGAGCTACAACCGCAAGGGCTCTGAGGTTATCGAGTTTTTCGGTGTCCCGGCAATGCAAATTACCGCGACATCCACCCTCGCCCGCCTCGGCAAAGCCGCCGTCGTTCCGTTTTTTCCACGGCGACTGAAAAATGGCCGCTACGAAATGACCTTGCTACCACCCTTCGAAAATTTCCCGAGTGATGATCCGGTAGCCGATATGCGCCGTTATAACGCCGTTCTCGAGGAACATATCCGCTCCTGCCCTGAGCAGTATTTCTGGATACATCGAAAGTTCAAGGACATGCCGGATGGCTATCCGGATAACTATGCCGATCTGGACGCGTCGAAATAGCCTGCCAGTAGCTGTTCCCAGTTAGCCGCGCAAAAATGCAACTTCGGATCCAGTCCGAACACTTTCCGCAGCGACCGATGCAATCGACTGAGCGTTTCCTGCTGCCAGCGCCCAGGTGGCTTGAGTGAGCCTTTGTCAAAATCCAACATCCAGATATCGCCGTCTTTGTCGACCTGCACGTTGTAGGCGTTCATGTCAGCATGATAGACCCCGGCCTCGTGGAACGTCCAAATGGCTGCACCAACTGATTGCCAGAATGCCTCGCTGCGTTCTTCCTGCGCAATGTACTGTGACAATGACATTACATCCGGAATGCGCACCGTGATGATATCGGCCGTGTAAAAAGTGCCGCGGCGACAATATCGCGCGGCCGCAGGGCGCGGCACGTTCATATTATTTGAGGCCAGCTTATCCAGCAGACGCCATTCCTGAAACGCTCGTGTGAGGTCTTCGCCCGAAAATACATAGGAATCGCGAATCAATTTGCCAACCAACCCGCCGCGCATGTAATGGCGCAGTACGAACTGTCGCGGAATATTGCCAACGAACATCGTATTGCCACGACCACCGGAGCGCAGTGCTCCGGTCAAAACCTCAGCGTGCGGCCAGCCCTCGGCCGTGAAGCGTTCGGCTGAAATCTGGTTGATAATCGCCTTATCGTATAGGATGGCGCCGTTCCTGGTTCTCTCGACGGTTTCGGTCAACGGGTCCGTCCTTCTCTCTTGGCTTATCAGATTCTAAAAACGCAACCGGAAAAAATATGTGTCGTCCGCCTCTCGGCGATCGGCGACACCTGTCATGCCCTGGCTGTGATTCGGCGCATTCAGGACAACTGGCCTGACGCGAAGATTACTTGGATCATCGGCAAGACTGAAGCCCTGCTAATGGCAGACATACCGGATATCGAGCTTATCATCTTCGACAAATCCAAAGGCCGTCAAGCGTACAAGGATGTGCAACAGGAATTGGGGGATCGATCCTTCGATATCGCCCTGTGCATGCACGCGTCGATGCGGGCCAACTTCCTGTACCGTAAGGTCCGCGCGCCGCTCCGGCTCGGGTTCGATCGAAAGCGGGCGAAAGACTTTCAATGGCTGTTTACGAACAGGCGTATCGATCCTGCTCATGGCGAACATGCTCTTGAAGCAATGATGTCGTTCGCATCGACTATCGGCGCAGAACCACAGCCCATTCGGTGGGACATCCCGTTAAGTGCGGACGTACGGGAATTCGCCGCGGACTTTCTGCGTCCTAACAAGCCGCTGGTTGTCATTAGCCCGTGCAGCAGTAATCGCAGCCGCAATTTCCGCAACTGGAGCATCGCCAATTACTCGACGATCATCGAGCATCTGGCCGCCAGAGGATGCCTGATCGTGCTCACGGGAGGCAGGAGTGAACTCGAAATCGAGTACGGCGAAGCCTTGTCGGCTAACGGTGCTGTGGACAACCTGATTGGCAAAACGTCGCTCAAGGAGCTGGCCGCACTCATCAATGCAGCGGATTTGCTTATTTGCCCGGACTCCGGACCAGCACATATGGCGACGGCCTTCAGCACGCCCGTGCTCGGTTTATACGCCACCTCGAACCCGGAGCGCACCGGCCCCTATGCTTCACGGGAATTGACGGTAAACCGCTACCCGGATGCCGCGCTGAAATACCTTGGCAAACCCGTTGACAAACTGCGATGGGGGCAACGAGTGCGTCATCCTGAAGCAATGGATCTGATTACGATCGAGGATGTAATGGGCAAGATCGACGCCTTTTTCGATTTTGAGTCGATATCCGATATCAAATCGTGAAACTGTCCATCATCACCGTCAACTACCGCTCATGGACGCACCTGGAGGCGGCATTGGACGCGTTAGCCGCCGACTTTCCCGGTGACTGGGAAATCATCGTCGTCGATAATGAATCGATACCAGACGACCTTGAGGAATTTTCCGCGCGTTTTCCCTGGGTGACTTTCATTGCGCATCCTGACAACAGCGGCTTTGGGCACAGCTGCAACATCGGCGCGGCAAAGTCGACGGGGGAACGACTGCTATTCATGAATCCTGACGTCAAAGCCAGATCTCGCGATATTCGAAAGCTCATGGAAATCCAGGATGAGCATGACATCGGAATCATTGCACCAAAACAGTTGTCGGCAAGCGGCAAAAACCAAAAAGTATTCGATGATTTTCCGAGCCTCTGGAATCAGAGCAAGACCATCAAGGCGTTGCTCCGCATCCTGCTGCCGTCGCGATTTCGCGATCCGCGCAGGGAATACGACGAGCTGACCGAGTGCGATTGGGTCACCGGGTCAGTGTTGATGATTAAGCGTGTTGATTTTGACGCAATCGGCGCTTGGAACGAAGACTACTGGATGTATGTTGAAGACGCCGATCTCTGTCGAAAAGCGCACGACTGCGGCATGAGCGTGGCCTATGCACCGGATGTCGAGGTCATCCACGCTCACGGTGGCTCCAGCCGTCTGAATGTTGATGTCAAGTCAATGACCAAACTGGAGGTCATTATTTCAAAGCATGTTTATACAAGAAATCACATGCGCGGATTCGAACGCTGGCTCACGCACACGATGATCATCGTGCTGCGCATGCCGGCTCTGATTATCGGAACACTGCTGGACCTGGTCACGCTATATCGAGTCCCGGCTTTGCGGGTTCGCAGTCGCATGTGTCTTGGATTACTCCGCTACTACTCGGGTGTTCTTCGCTCCGGTTGCTGGTTAAGCCCACGAGCAAAGGCAAATCAGTTGTAAATATTCAATTATTCGTCGGCGTCCGTCATATGATACCGGGCACCGCAATACGGGCACTTCGCCTCACCGGTCACTTGCACCGGCAAGTACACCTTCGGATGCGAATTCCAGAGGTACATACCGGGCATCGGACAACTCAGTGGTAAATCTTTCGGGCGCACTGCGTACCGGTTTTGGGCATTCGCCGGAATCAAATTCTGGTCAACAGTTCCTGCTTTCGCTACCACGACATTCTCTTTACATTCACTTCGGGGCAGGAATTATATGCGCTGCGCCGGCGAACGGCCACGGCTAAGAGCCGTCAACTCAACCAGTCTTGCCAGACTTGGGTAATAAAAGCGCGTTCCGAGCGGAAACTGCCGTTGTCGCAAAGCGCTTTTTGACCATCGAGAACCAGGCGATGCAATTGCAGACGATAAGCACGATAAATGTCCTGCAGGCGCTTGCCGGTAGGCTCATCAAGGATTTCGCCAGCGACCAGGGCATCCAGTTGACGAATATTGTCTGAGTAGAAAATCACATCAGGATCAGAACTGGCCTCCCGTAGCACAAGGTATTGAACAAGAAACTCGATATCGCCGATACCACCGCTACCGTGTTTTAGGTCGAAAACCCTGTCGTCGCTGCTATCAAGTTCTTTACGCATTCTGCGTCGCATCCCGATAACGTCATCACGAAGTTTGTTGCGATCTACCCTGCTGGTTAATGTTGCGTGGCGAATACGTGCAAATTCACGCGCAATTCTTTCACTTCCCGCCACCGGCCTGGCGCGCAGAAGTGCCTGATGTTCCCAGGTCCAGGCATTCTCTTCCTGATAGCGTTCAAATGCGTCAGTGTTTGACACAAGCAGACCAGATCGCCCATCGGGTCGGAGACGCGTATCGATTTCGTACAGTTCACCCGATCCCGTCTGTGTGGTCAGAAGGTGCACCAGTCGGCGAACAAGGCGACTAAAGAACATCGTGTTGTCGAGCGGCTTATCGCCATCGGTGTACTGTTTCTCGCCGATGGCATCGTGAAGAAAAACAATATCCAGGTCTGATCCGTAGGAAAGCTCAAGACCGCCGAGTTTGCCGTAGCCGATGATACCGAAGCCCGCTTCATGGCTGACGCCGTCGGCAACATAGCGTGGCACACCGTGCCGTATTGTCAGGTCATTCCACGCAACGCGTAAGGTTTCTTCGAGAACCACCTCGGCAAGCCAGGTCAACGCATCGCTCACTTTCATAATCGGCAGCTTGTCGTTGAAGTCTGCTACGGCTATGCGGAACATCGCTGCCCGCTGATACTGCACGATGATCTGAACTTGACCCTCGCTATCCAGCGTCGCGTCGCTACCGAGTCGTTGCTGCAACTCCGCCGCCAGCTCCTCTTTGGTAACGCCATCTGTATAATTTCTCGGGTCCAGTAATTCGTCGAGTAGCGCTGGATATCGCGCAATTTGATCCGCTATGTACTGGCTCTCTGTGCAAAGATCGACCAGCTTCAACATCGCGCTGCGGTTTTCATTTAGCAATGCGAGATAAGCGCTGCGACGAAGAATGCGCTCTGTCACCGATAGCGTACGTGACAGTGCCGCAAGCGGTTTGTCAGACGCCGCTACTAGCTCAATAAGATGGGGAATAAAGGTCTGCAGTCGACCCGCCGAAACGGCATCCACCTGCTGGGTTATCGACAATGACGCAAAGGCAACGATTCTCTCCGCCAGTGCTTCGGCATGCTCGTCCGATATCGCCTTTAGTTCCTCTGCCCATTGCTGTTCGCTCGCACCGGACTCCCACAGGCGACTCATCGCGTGTTTTCCCGGGCTGCTCTTGTCCTCCTGCCCCCGAAATGCAATCGCCGCAAACTGCGCGGAAATCGTGGCGCGATGTCGACCCAGATCCTCAAGCAACTGCTCCCAGCTCGAATAGCGCATCGCCAGACAGAGGCGCTCCCGGTCGATATCACTGCTTGGAAGATCGTGGGTTTGCTGGTCACGAATGGCCTGAATGAAGTTTTCCAGCCGCCGCAGGTAGCGATAGGCTGAACCTATTTCTTCGGCAACGAATTGAGAAATTCCGCGGTCACTGACCAGCATCGGCAGGACTTTTTGCAGCTCTCGACTCTGCAATGCTGGCTCGCTGCCGCCGCGAACGAGTTGCAGCGCCTGCACGATAAATTCTGCTTCGCGAATCCCGCCAGGACCGAGTTTTATGTTGTCGGCCAGCTCCCGACGACGGACTTCGCTTGCAATCATTTCCTGCATTTCCCGAACTGACTCGAAGACGCCGTAATCCAGATAGCGCCGGTAGACAAAGGGGCGAATAAGGTTGCAGTTCAGGTCGTTAGCCACTTCCGCGGACGGTCGTGTGCCGACAATCCTCGCCTTGACATAGGCGTAGCGCTCCCAGTCCCGACCGTGTTGCAGGAGATAGGACTCCATCGCAGCGAAACTCACAACCGGTGGACCGCTGTCGCCGAAGGGTCGCAGGCGCGTATCGATTCTGAACGCGAAGCCGTCAACAGTTACCTCATCGATGAGTGCGATCACCTGCCTCGACAACCGGGCAAAATACTCCTGTGCGCTGGTCTTTCGTTGACCGTCTGTTTCGCCACCTTCCGGATAACAGAAGATAATGTCGATATCTGATGAGAAGTTCAGCTCGCGACCGCCCAGCTTGCCCATGCCGAGAATCACCATTGGCA